>CAZBUH010000046.1:0-14367 GCA_964495095.1 uncultured Oscillospiraceae bacterium
TGTATATGGCACCTGTAATTGACCCCAATTTCGTTCAGACACAGCAAAAAATTGTTGCTTACAAAGGCGCGAAAATGGCAAAAAAGGCCAATCCGGTTTCCACGAAGAAAATGCTTCTTATAATCGTGCCGGTGATAGCGGTGCTCCTTGCGTTTGCTCTTTTCCTCATATATTGCGTATAATGACGGTTATCTGAGATTGGAAAAGCAGCGGTGAGCACGCTGACTCCGGACGGAATAAAACGGAGCGCAAAGCTGTAAAAAGCGATGCGCTCCGTTTTTTATATTTTTCACCTGTCGTATTTGTCGTATATATCCTCAAAGCTCTTGCCGGTGGTAGGCACGTAGGACCTGCGGCGGGCCTCCAGCTCCCGCTGGCGGCGGAGGCGGGCGGCTTTCCTGCGGCGGCGCCGTATGATGTTGTACCTTATTACAAGGAATGCGTACAGCAGGAAAATGAAAATTATGACGCCGATAACGACACGCAGCCACGTCTGGGAAAGCGTGCCCTTTACCCGGTTTTTCATATATTCTGCTTTCAGCAGGTCAATAGAGGTGTTCGCCACAAGGTCGATACTGGCAAACTCGCGGCCATCGTATGTGAGGGTGATTTTCCCCAAAACCGTGCCGGCCTTGATTGGGGCCGTAAGCTCCTCGCCGTTTTCCTGGGAGAATACGGTGACAGTGCGGGTTATATCGTTTTCAATATCTATCTGATTGTCCATAAGGGCCGTAACCTCCTCTGCGGGGCGGAGAATTACGGAATCGGCCCCGTCGCCCATGGATACGGGGACGGAGGTGATAAGCTCGGAAGCTGTGAGTATGGTTTTGTAGCTGAAGCTCTCAAAGGCCCACTCATAAAGACGGCGGCTTTCCGTAAAGCTCTGTATCTCCGTGGTGCCGTCCTCGGCCACCACGGAATTTGCCTTCATTACGACGGCCAGAAGGGAAATTCCATCACGTTCTGCCATGGAGACGAGGCAGTATCCGGCGGCGTTGGTGGTGCCTGTTTTTATGCCGGAAGCATACTGGTAATAGTAGATGGAATCTGAATCTATCAGCTTGTTGGTATTGGTGAAGGTGCGCTCCTCAGACATATTCGTTGCCGGAACGGTGTATGTAACCGTGGAGCATATGGTCTTAAATTCGTCGTGTGAGACGGCCTCCTTGGCAATCAGGGCCAGATCATAGGCGGTGGTGTAGTGGTCGTCATTGGGAAGCCCGTGGGTATTTGCAAAATGTGTGCCGGTGCAGCCTAATTCCTCGGCCCGGCTGTTCATTTCGTCTATGAACGCCTGGATGTCCCCGCCGGACAGATGCTCGGCGATGATATTGCAGGCCTCGTTTGCGGAGGCCACAAGGGCGCAGTACATAAGGTCCTCCAGACGAAGCTGCTCGCCGGGCTGGATGTTCTGGGTGCTCCCGTCGGGGACCATGTCGTACAGCGCGGTGTCGGAGGCGGTGACAATATCGTCAAGGGACGCCTCGCCCCGCTCTATGGCCTCGACACACAGCAGCACGGTCATTATCTTCGTCGTGCTGGCGGGATATATTTTATCGTGGGGGGATTTGGAGTAGAAAACTGTATCTGTGTTGGTTTCAAGCAACACAACAGCGCCTGCCTGAATATTGGGGTCGGTGGCCGCAGAGGCGCTGGGAGGCAGGTATGAGCACAATATAACAGCTATAAGTACCAAAATAAAAAAATTTTTTATTTTTTTCATATATAAATATCTCCGAGAATGTGGTAGAATTAAAAAGAGGTCTCCTGACGGAGCGCGTGTAACCGGAGATTCCGGAAGACCAGATTTTATATACATGCTTATTATACCAAAAGACATGCGGTAAAATCAACCCGGTTACAATATTTTCTATAGGTGTGATTTTATGAAATTATCAAGGGCCGAGGTGGCGGTAATAGCCGTGACCATCGCGTTTTTGGCTTTCACCATAGGATATTTTGTCGGGAAAAGCAGCGTAGGGGACGGCTACTACATTGAGCCCCAGGAGAATGTCAGGCTGTCTGAGATGCCGGCCGCGCAGGAGCAGACCGCCGGGACTGAAGCTGAGCCGACGGAGCCTGCGGCGCTTACGGAGGCGCCGACAATAAGCCCGGGGGAGCGCGTCAATATTAACACGGACGGATTGGACAGGCTCACGCTTCTGCCGGGAATAGGCGAGGCCCTGGGCCAGCGTATAATAGATTACCGTGAGGCTAACGGGGCTTTCGACTCCGTAGATGATATCATGAATGTCAGCGGGATAGGCGACGAGAAATTTTTAAAGATAAAAGACTATATTACTGTTTAAAAGGGGAACGCAGATGAAAATACTTGTTGTTGACGATGAAAAGCTCCTTGTTAAGGGAATCAAGTTCAATCTTGAAAACGACGGCTATGAGGTAGACACCGGAAGCGACGGCGAGGAGGCCGTGGAAAAAGCAAAATCCAACTCCTACGACCTGATAATTCTGGATATAATGATGCCGAAGGTAGACGGCCTTGCAGCCTGTATGCAGATAAGGGAATTTTCAAACGTGCCGATAATCATGCTTACGGCGAAAAGCGAGGATATGGATAAAATAATCGGCTTTGAGTACGGTGCAGACGACTATATCACAAAGCCCTTCAACATTCTGGAGCTTAAGGCCAGGGTAAAGGCGCTGCTCAGAAGAAGCGCGGGCAGCAAGCGCCAGACTGAGAGCGACGCGGAGCTTACCGTTGGCAACATCTCCATAAACACCGATATGCGCAGCGCGGAAAACGACGGGGCGCCGGTGGAACTCACCGTAAAAGAATTCGACCTTATTGAGCTGCTTATGAAAAATCCCGGGAGGGTCTACAGCCGGGAAAACCTTCTGGATTTCATCTGGGGATATGAGTATCAGGGCGATATCCGCACGGTGGACGTGCATGTGCGCCGCCTGCGGGAGAAGCTGGAGAAAAATCCGGCGGAGCCGGAGCATATCATGACCAAATGGGGAGTTGGCTACTATTTTAAAGCGTGATAGGGAAAAGTTCAAATACAGGAACGGCCTGCAAATAAAGCTTGCGCTCACTTATTTTATAATGGCGGTGTGCGTGTTTGTATTTCTGAATACATACCCCTTTGCGGCCTCCAGAAACCTTATTTATAAATCAAAGCAGGCGTCCATGCAGAACCAGGCGTCCATGATAAGCTCCTCTCTTTCGGCGCTGGAGAGCCTCACGCCGGATGGCGTGGGGCAGGTCATGAGGCTGCTGGACTACAGGGAATTGAGCCGCGTAATGGTCACCGACGCCGACGGGCAGATACTGTACGACACCACCGAGACCGGCGGCACCGTGGGCAGATATGCCCTTTTCAGCGAGGTGTCCCTTGCCATGTCCGGGTACGATGTTTTCTATTCAAATTTTACAAACGGCGCTTTCCGCAGCACCGCCGCGTCACCCATAATGTACCGCGGCGCCGTCATCGGGGCGATATATATCTGTGAATACGACTCGGAGCAGGGCGAGCTGCTGCTTGGAATTAAAAACAACCTGAAAAATATCTCTATCCTTGTGGTGCTGGTGGCAATACTGCTGGGGTTTGTTTTTGCCACTACCCTTACAAGGAGGCTGAAAAAGATACTGGACGCCATAGATGTTGTAAGAGACGGGGAATACAGCTACAGGCTGGAAATAAAGGGCAAGGACGAGATAAGCCAGATAGCCGACGAGTTCAACAGCCTTACGGACAGACTGCAAAAGACCGACGAGGTGCGCCGCCGCTTCGTATCCGACGCCTCCCATGAGCTGAAAACGCCTCTGGCCTCCATACGTCTGCTGAGCGACAGCATCCTTCAGACGGACAATATGGACGGGGATACGGTAAAAGAGTTTGTAAACGATATCGGAAACGAGGCCGACCGGCTCACTCGCACCACGGAAAAGCTCCTGCGCCTTACAAGGCTTGACAGCGAAATAAAAACCGCGCCGTCCCGTGTGGATATGGGCGGCGTTGTAAGGGCCACGGTGCGCTCACTTATGCCCCTGGCGAATAAGAGCGGCGTGTCGCTTACATACCGGCTTAACCCGGACTGTTTTATTCTGGCCAGCGGCGATGATATGCATCAGGTGGTTTTCAATCTTGCAGAAAATGGGATTAAATACAACATGCCCGGCGGAGAGGTGCAGATACTGCTGTTCAGGTCGGAAAATAACGTGCTGCTTATAGTGAACGACACGGGTATCGGCATACCGGAGGAGGATATGCAGCACATATTCGACAGGTTTTACCGGGTGGATAAGGCCCGCTCCCGTGAAGCCGGCGGAAGCGGACTGGGACTTTCCATAGTCCACGATACGGTTTTGGAGCACGGCGGGACTATAAAGGTTGAGCGCAGGATGCCAAGAGGGACCAGCTTTATAGTATCCTTCCCGTACTGCGCGGCTGAGGACGGGGGAGGAGAAAAGTGAGAAAGCATATCCTGTTTTTCCTGCTTATCCTGTCCGCCTCTTTTCTGACCGCGTGCGGCGGCGCGGGGGAGACGGCGAAAAATGAGATAACGGTATATTATCTCACCGATTATAAAAATTATGAGGACTACTCCCAGGGCAAGGCGATGATGTCCCCGGAGACGGTAGAGCTTAAGCAGGGCGACGACCCGCTGCACGAGGCCCTGGCCGCCCTTGTGGCGGAGCCGGAGGACGAAAGCCTCCATGCCCCCATACCCTCCGGCGCGGTAATACAGTCCTATGATATCGACGGAAACTCCATTAGTGTGGATATTTCCAGCCGGTATACGGACAGGACTGGGATGGATCTTGTGGCGTCCAATTACTGTATAGTGCTTACGCTCTGCGGCATGGAGGATATAGAATCCGTGTCGATTTATGTGGACGGCATACCTCAGAGCCTCGGCATGACGGCGGACGACGTGCTTTTGTCGGATTCGGAGGCTGACCCATATGAGAAGGATATCTGCCTTTATTATGTGGGCGAGAGCGGGGACTTCCTGATACCTGAATACCACGCTCTTACCGTGGATGACAGTACGATTTTGGCCCGGTATGTCATCGAGGAGCTGCTCCGAGGGCCCATAAGTGAGAGAAGCTATTCGGCGATACCGGAGGGTACCGAGCTTAACAGCATCGAAGTGAGAGACGGCGTATGCTATGTGGATTTTTCCTCAGAGTTCATACGCTGTGCGCCTGAGGATATAGGGGCGGCCAGGCTCTGCGTATATTCCATAGTAAACTCGCTGACAGAGATAGCGGACATAGAAGCCGCCGGTATAACGGTGGAGGGCGGAGAAATGGAGTGGTACTCGGGAATACCTCTGTCCGGGCCGCTGGAGCGGAACGAAAGGGTAATCGGCCCTGTGAACAGCGCCGCCGGACAGGATGCCATAACGGTTTATCTTAAATCCGAATGTTACGGCGGGCTTGTGCCGGTAAAGACCATTATCCAGCGGGATAATTACCTGTCCCTGGAGGAGACCGCCGCCGAGGCGCTTGTTGAGGCTGAGAGCGAACCGGGGCTTGTTAACGTGATACCGAGGGATACGCAGGTGCTTTCTGCGGAGACGCGGAACGGAATATGCTATCTGGACATAAGCGATGAATTTTTGAATTCCAGAGGCGACGAGGACATGGAGGACATAGCCGCGTCCGTCAAGGCCTTTACCTATTTGCTGACAAGCCTTGAAAATGTGGAAGGGGTAAAGATATCCATAAACGGCATCGACGATGTGGAGTATGGCGATATAGATTTCAGCCAGGTCTTTAAGGCCGGATAAAAAACGCGGACTTATTATCTGCGAAAGCTTAATCAATAACCAATACAGTAAGGCAGGCGTCCCTCTCGGGGCGCCTGCCTTATCGCTTTTTACCGCGCTGACGGGACGCGGCGTATTTTAAGTTTTTTCCTTAAAATGAGGCGGTTTTATTCGGTGAAATGCACATGATTGTTTATATGGTCGATGCAGAAGCAGTGATATCCGGCGCACCGGGAGCAGTAGCGGAATTCCAAATCAGGGTAGTCCGTGTCGGTTTTGCCGCAGACGGCGCATTTGTGGCGGTAGGGCTTTGAGTCAATATCCCTCTTTGCCTTTTTGGCCGCCTTCTTGAAATTTATCGCGCTTTTTGTGGCGCCGTATCTTTCCGGCCTTATATATTCAAGCAAATATCCGCCGCAGAAGATAAAGTAGTTAAGGAGGGCTACCAGGGGCAGGAGGTTTGCGGGGAAGGAGGTTATAATTATTTCAAGCAGGAAGAAGGCGGCGTCTACAAGCGCCAGCCATTTCATTTTGATGGGAATAAAGAAGAATAGCAGTACCCGCATATCGGGGAACATTGTGGCGAAAGCAAAGAACATGGAGAGGTTAATATATCCGGCGGTCAGGGACAGGGACTTGCCGGTGATAAAATAGAGCACAAAGCCGTAAATCACCGTAAGCAGTATGCCGGACAGATAATATATTGTGAATTTGGCCTGCCCCCACTGGCGCTCCAGGGTGGTGCCTACAAAATAGTAAAAATACAGCGATATGGCAAGTCCCAAAATCCCGCCGCTGCCCATATTCGGGACAAATACGAAAGTTATGATGCGCCATAGCTGAAAATGGTGTATTACCTTGTCGGCGCTGAAGGCCAGATAGCTCTGAAGCAGGCCGGTCCTGTCCATAAGCGCAAAGAGATATACAATCACATTGCCGATAACAATAAATATCATTAAATTCGGAATGCCGAATCTTGGATGGCTTGCGCTGAACCTGTCTATCGCCCGGTTTAATGCTCTCAAAATGGCACCTCCAAAAGAGTTTTGTGAAATCCATTTTACTGCAAAAGTACATAAAAGTCTATCCAAAATAAAGTTTTTTTAAAATATAGCTTTTCCCGGCGTGAAAATCGTGTTATAATAATCCGTATTATCAGGAAGTGTGCGATTTTATGGCCGCTTTGAAAGGAAATACTTAAGATGTCAAACAGAATTTTCACATCAGAGTCAGTCACAGAAGGGCATCCGGATAAAATATGCGATCAGATATCGGATGCCGTGCTCGACAGCATACTGTCAGAGGATAAGGACGCCCGTGTTGCCTGCGAGACTGTGTGCACCACGGGAATGGTGCTGGTGATGGGCGAGATATCCACCAAGTGCTACGCCGATATACCGGCAATCGCCCGGGAGACGATAAAGAATATCGGCTACGACAGGCCGGAATACGGCTTCGACTATAAATCCTGCGCCGTGCTTACATCCATAGACGAGCAGAGCCCTGATATCGCCCAGGGAGTAAATTCGGCATACGACGAAAAGGACGAGACAGGCGCCGGAGACCAGGGCATGATGTTCGGTTTTGCCTGCGACGAGACTGAGGAGCTGATGCCGGCGCCCATATCCCTGGCACACGCCCTTTCAAGGAAGCTTACGGCCGTGAGAAAAAGCGGCGAGCTGCCTTTCCTCCGCCCCGACGGCAAAACACAGGTGACGGTGGAATATGACGGCGACGGCAGGGTACTGCACTGCCCGGCGATAGTGGTGTCCTCCCAGCATGACCCGGACGTGGGGATAAAGGAGCTGCGGGAGAGCATAACTGAGCAGGTTATAAAGGCTGTTATTCCTGAAAAATATATTACAAAGGATACGAAGATATTTGTAAATCCCACGGGAAGATTTGTAACGGGCGGACCTGTGGGCGATTCCGGGCTTACGGGCAGGAAAATAATCGTGGACACTTACGGCGGATACGCCAGTCACGGCGGCGGCAGCTTTTCGGGCAAGGACCCCACGAAGGTGGACAGAAGCGCCGCATATATGGCGAGGTATATGGCGAAAAATGTTGTAGCCGCTGGCATCGCAAAGGCTTGTCAGATAGAGCTTGCCTACGCCATCGGCGTTGCCCGTCCAGTGTCCGTATATGTGGACACAAGGGGGACAGGAGTTATCTCCGACGAAAAAATAGCGCGGCTTCTGACTGAGAAATTCGATATGCGCCCGTCGAAGATAATTTCACGGTTAGGGCTCCGCAGGCCGATATATAAGCAGACAGCGGCATACGGTCACTTTGGCAGGCCGGATCTTGAGCTTCCCTGGGAGAGGACGGACATGGCGGGGGAGCTGAAGCAGTACATAAAATAATTTTACAGCCGAGGTCATTATGGAAAACAGGAGAAAACCGTTAAAGCGTCATATAGACCCTTATGGCGGCAAGAGGCCCAGGGAAAATGACGGGGAATTTTCAGAGAATATAATTGAGGGCAGAAACGCCGTAACGGAGGCTCTGAGAACGGGCCGCCCAATTGACAAAATTTATATGGCAAAGGGCGAGCAAAGCCCGGTGATGGGCCATATCGCCGGTACCGCCAGGGACAGAGGCGTGGTAGTGGTTGAGGCCGACAGGCGGAAGCTTGACAGCATGAGCGTTACTCATGCCCATCAGGGAGTTATAGCGATTGCGGCGGTAAAGGAGTATTCCACGGTTCAGGATATACTGGATATTGCGGCCCGGAGGGGCGAAGCGCCGTTTATTATAATATGTGACGAGATATCCGACCACCACAATCTTGGTGCGATAATACGTTCTGCCGAATGCGCCGGGGCCCACGGAGTGATAATCCCAAAGCGGCGCAACGCGGGCATAACGGCGATAGTTGAAAAAACCTCTGCCGGAGCGGTGGAGCATATGGCTGTGGCGAGAGTGCCGAACATTACGGCGGCTATGAACGAGCTGAAGGAAGCCGGCATCTGGATATACGGCACTGCCGCGGAGGGGAGTTCCCAAATGTGGGAGACGGATTTTTCGGGTCCCCTTGCCATAGTGATAGGCTCCGAGGGGGACGGCATGAGCCGCCTCGTGAGCGAAAACTGCGATTTCAGGGTGAGCATACCCATGAGAGGCCGGGTTTCGTCGCTGAACGCTTCGGCGTCAGGGGCCATTGTAATGTATGAGGTCCTTCGGCAGAGGATGAGTAAATAAGGCCGTTTTTTAAAGGACGGGTGAAACATGGATAATAATAACAATAAATTTGATATGGATGGGCTGGACGATGAGTTCACTCTGGAATCCATCCTTGCTGAATATAAGGGCGATGCCTATATTGAGGGCGATAAGAAGACGCCCCCGGAGAAGCTTCAGGAGGATGCCGACAGGATAATCGCCGAGGTCACCGGCAGAGCGCCGGCGCCTCGGAATACTGTTCCGGAGAAAAAGCCTGTGAAGCCTTCCGAGCCTCCCGCCGTCCGCGCGCAGACGCCGGACAGCGCCGAAGATGAGGCTGACCGCCCCGTTGTGTTTAAATCAGCCGTGAAAAAGGCAGAGGCGCCGCACGTAGAGGCAGAGACCTTTGACGACGACGAGGTGTCGGCGGAGATATCAGACTTCTTCGACAAAATGGAGTACGGAGACAGAAAACTCCGTACAGATGTGAAAAGGGAAGTTGAGGACGCCATAGGGGAAGAGGAATTCGCCGAGAAAAGAGCGAAAAGGGGCGTTGTCCTCAATATATTCTCCAGGAAAAACCGCCTGGAGGATTATGACGGCTATGACGATGATTATGATGAGCCGGAAGACGGCTGTGACAGCGGAGAATATGAGGACTATGACGAGGACTATGTGGCCGAGGACGAGGAGCCGGATTATCAGGAAAAGGCTCAGGAATACGCCAGCCGGCTGAAGCTTATGGGTGTAAGGCAGGGCGCGGCCCTGGTAATCTGCGCTATTATGGCCTACATAACATTCGGCTACGACAGAGGCTGGATAATGCTCTCGGGCATAAGCTATGTAAAAGCGGTTACGTTTCTGGGAGTGCTGCTGATATGCGTTATGGCGCTGTGCTATGATGTTATTGTAGACGGAATAATGGACATTTTCATCGGACGGATGGGCGGAGAGACACTGGCCTCCGTATCGGCAATAGTCTCCATTGTGGACGTGTTTATTATAGTCCGCAATGGGGGAGCGGAACGGGGACTGCCATTCTGCACAGTGGCCGCCTGTTCGCTGTTTTTCTCACTCTGGGGAAGAAAGCTCTATTATAACGCCATGAAGCTGGCTCTCCGCACCGCCTGTATGACCTCTGAGCCGCGCGTGGTGAGCACCGAGCACGACATTGCCTCCGGCAGATCCCTTGTACAGAAATACAGTCGGGATATCTCCGGATTTTATAACAGGATAGCCGGGGTGGACTGCTGTGAGAGCGCGTATTCCGTGGCGGCTCCGCTGCTTATTCTGGCGTCACTCATTTTCGCGGCGCTCTGTTCTGTCCTTAAGGGCAATCCCGAAAACCTGCTTATGTGCTTTTCGGCGCTGCTTGCGATTTCCGGCTCATTTTCGGCGGGGCTTGCCTATGTGCTGCCGTTTTCCAAGGTCACAAAGCGCGTTACAGCTATAGGAGCCGCCGTGTCCGGCTGGACGGGGGCCTCGGCCATAGCCGCGGCTGACGGGGCTATCATAACCGATACGGATATATTTCCGGACGGAACGCTCTCGGTAAGCGGCGTAAAAATCGTCGAGGGCGCCAACGCCAAAAAGGTCATCTCCTACACGGGGAGCCTTATCATGGCCTCCGGCTCGGGGCTGAGCGGCACCTTCGAGGAGCTTTTGAAGGCACAGGCCTGCAAAGCGGTGCATGTGGATAATTTCTCCTGCTACGACGGCGGGGGAATAGGCTCCGTCATAAACGGAGAGCGGGTGCTGGTAGGCTCTTTCGGATTCATGAACCTTATGGGCATACGGCTGCCGCAGAATCTCAGTGTGAAAACAGCCGTATTTACAGCGGTGAACGACGAGCTGTGCGGAATTTTTTCCGTAAATTATGTACCGGTAAACAGCGTGCAGGACGGGCTGGTGGTGCTGCTTAAGAACAAGGTTAAAACGCTTACCGCAGTCAGGGACTTCAACATGACGCCTCTTATGATACAGCAGAAATTCAAAATATCCGTTGACAGCATAGAGTACATAAGCCTCCAGGACAGCTTCCGCATACTGAACAAGGAGCCGGAGGGCGCTGTGTCCGCCGTGCTTGGCCGTGACGGCATGAGCAGCTATGCCGAAGCGGTAGTCGGCGGCAAGCTTTTGAGGCGCACCGCGTTTGTATCTACGGTAATCTCTGTCGTCGGCGCGGCTCTCGGACTGCTTATTATGTTTATGCTCTGCTGGACCGGCGCGTTTGAGGCCGTTTCTGCGGATAATATGCTTGCTTTCATGCTTCTCTGGACTGTACCGGTGCTTCTGATATCGGGAATTTCGAATAAATACTGAATATTTAGCTTTGATTAAATTCAAAATTATTTGCTGATAAAAAGCTGTGCAAATTAAGATTTGCACGGCTTTTTTTGTATTTTTTAACAGGTAAAATGCTTGCTGCATTTTCACCAAAAAATTTGTTGTAAAGTCGGCAGAAGCGGTGTATAATTAATAACATGTCAGACACATACTCAAAAAGGAGCGATACACAATATGAGCTATTCCACAGACAAAATCAGAAACATATGTCTTCTCGGCCACGGAAGCAGCGGAAAAACCAGCCTTGCTGAAAGCATGCTGAACCTGACCGGAAAGACAGACCGCCTCGGAAGAGTTTCCGACGGAAACACTGTCAGCGATTATGACTCCGAGGAAATCAAACGCCAGATTTCGATTTCCACATCTGCCATGTATGTGGAATATCGTGACCACAAGATTAATATTCTGGACACTCCCGGATATTTTGATTTTGTCGGTGAAGTGAATGAGGCCCTGAGGGTTTCCGACGGCGGAATAATTGTCGCTTCCGCAAAGGACGGGGTTACAGTCGGGGCGGAGAAGGCCTGGAAGAGCCTTTCCGACAGGAAAATCCCCAAGATGATATACATATCCAAGGTCGATGAGGAAAACGGCGATTACGTCACGGCCTATAACTCCTTCCGTGATAAGTTCGGACGCAGCGTTTTCCCGCTTATCTGCCCGATAAAGGACGAGAGAGGGAAGGTAAAGGGCATCGTTGACCTTATTTACCGCAAGGCATACACATTTGAGGGCGGAAAACGCCAGGAGATTGATATCCCCGAATCCATGAAGGATGAGCTTGAGGGATACTACAACGCCGTTGACGAGAGCGTCGCAGAGACTTCAGAGGAGCTTATGGAGAAGTTCTTTAACGGCGAGCAGTTTACCTTTGAAGAGGTAGTCCAGGGAATAAGCGCGGGCGTTAAGGACATGAGCCTCTGCCCGGTATTTTGCGGATGCGCCCTCAGCGGGCTGGGCACCCTGCCGCTGCTTGACGGCGTAGTAAACCTTCTGCCGCTGCCTTTTGAAAAGGGTGAGGAGATAGGCGAGGATGCGGATGGCCCCCGGGTTATCCCTCAGGAGCCCACAGCGCCTCCCTGCGCAATAGTTTACAAGACGGTTTCCGACCAGTACGGAAAGTTCAGCTTCTTTAAGGTCCTTTCCGGAAAGGTCACCTCCGATATGACCCTTCTCAATCCCCGCACCGGCGTTCAGGAAAAGCTGGGACATATCTATTTTATGGAGGGCAAAAAGAACGTAGAAGTTAAGGAGATATGCTGCGGAGATGTGGGCGCCGTTTCAAAGCTCGCCTCCACCTGCACAGGAGACACGCTGTGCGATCCGTCAAAGCCCATAACCGCCGAGACAATACCGTTCCCGCAGCCCTGCTATTCCATGGCTATAGCGCCGAAAATAAAGGGCCAGGAGGACAAAATCGCGGCCGGGCTTACCAGGCTCGCGGAGGAGGACAGGACCTTTACCGTTACAAATAATGCGGAGACAAAGCAGATGGTAGTCTCCGGAATGGGAGATATCCAGCTTGACGTGCTCTGCACGAAGCTGAAGGATAAGTTCGGCGTGGAAGTTGAGCTGTCGCCCGCACGTGTTGCTTACCGCGAGAAGATACGCAAAAAAGTGCAGGTGAGGGGACGCCATAAAAAGCAGTCCGGCGGACACGGCCAGTTCGGTGACGTTGTTATTGAGTTTGAGCCGGGCGAGACCGAGGATTTGACCTTTGAGGAGAAGGTATTCGGCGGAAGCGTTCCGAAAAACTACTTCCCGGCGGTTGAAAAGGGCCTGCGGGACAGCATAAGCAAGGGCGTTTTGGCGGGATATCCCGTTGTGTACCTTAAGGCCACTCTGGTGGACGGCTCATACCACCCTGTTGATTCCTCCGAAATGGCCTTTAAGACGGCGGCGCAGCTTGCGTATAAGGAGGGCATTCCCCAGGCAAGCCCCGTTATCCTTGAGCCTATCGGATATCTGAAGGTTACGATTCCCGACGCTTACATGGGAGATATCATGAGCGATTTGAGCAAGCGCCGCGGCAACCCGATGGGCATGAGCGCCGACGAGAGCGGCAATCAGGTGGTCGAAGCCGAGGTGCCTATGGGCGAGATGGGCAGCTATGCCATTGACCTCAGAAGCATGACTCAGGGCAGAGGCTCATTTACGTTTGAGTTTGTGCGCTACGAAGAGGCTCCGGCCGCCACCCAGGCAAAGATAATTGAAGAAGCAAAAGCTCTTAACGCCGAATAAAGCATAAGAGCGGGAAAGCTGAATCAGGTCACAGGACAGTGCGATTAAATTGCGCTGTCCTGTGCTTTACCCGGAGGTGACAAATATGACTAAAAACATCAACATACGGACAGCATCTATTATGCTGCTCATTATGTTGGCTCTTCTGCTTTTTTCATCCTGTGCAGACAGCCGAAGCGACGCGGAAAGTGCTGAAAAGTTTACAAGACTGACTTATGCTCTGTGGCCTGCATATACCTTTGAGGAGGCCATAGACACTGCTGTTACCATAGTATATGGTACCGTGTCCGCTAAAAGTGATACTCAGGAGCACTACGCCGACTGCTCCGACGGCAGCGTATATACAGAATATTATAAGAATGTCACCGTAGATGTTATTGAATGCTTAAAGGGAGATACGGGCGCCAAAACTGTTAATTATGTCGAGATGGGCGGCGAAGATAAAACTACCGTATATGTCTACTCTGGCATTGAGATTGTTTCTGTAGGAGATACGGTGCTGCTGTTTTTGGATGATGACGGATCATGTATATCACCCTATGCTTTCTTTACAGAAAATGCTGATAATAACACAACCGTTTCCAATGATATGCTTCCGATTTCAGCCTATGCAGACACGGAAAGCTTAACGCAATCGGTAAATATGGACGACTATCTCAGTATGATACGTGCGGAACTGGAAAAGTAAACAGCGATTCGGAAAACTTTATAGTTAAAAAAACAGCACCGGGAACCGCTTTGGAACTCCCGGTGCTGTTTTTCTGGATTTAGTTTTGCTTTGACGTGCCGTATAATTATGCGCAGATTTTACTTGACAATACGCGCCAATATTATTATAATAATTAAGCATTTGAAAATATCGGGGTGTGGCGAAGC
>CAZBUH010000047.1:0-14360 GCA_964495095.1 uncultured Oscillospiraceae bacterium
CTGTCGCCATGGAATGGGCAAAATACAACATTCGCGTGAATATGATTGCCCCAACGATCTGGACTCCCATGTATGATAAAACTCGTGCATCCATGACGCCGGAGCAGCTAAAGGCGCACGATGCTTATATGGCGTCTGCTATTCCTCTTGGAGGCAAGCTGGGCGACAGCAAAAGAGACTTCGCGCCGATCATGGCTTTTCTCGCAAGCGAAGATGCCCATTACCTGACAGGTCAGGTGATCTGTATCGACGGCGGCACCTTGATGATGCGGTAAAATGGTTTACCGCTCTTTCGGACGGTAATAGTATTTGGCGCGGACAAGGTGTCAGGATGTGACTGCTTCGAGAAACGGGACTTGTGCTCAAGCACAAAGCGGTTCTGCGGATCATGCGCAAATACAGCCTGTTAGCCATACGAAAACGCAAACGGTCCCGTCATTATGATTGCAATACCTATACGCATTACAACAATAAGTTAAAGCGAAATTTCAAAGCAGCAAGGCCTGATGAAAAGCGGGCAACAGATATTTCCTGCTTTTACAACAATGAGTGAATACAGCTTGCTGCAAAAATGCTCCCTTGGATATGCGTTTTGGAACAGATGCATAGCTGGCGCCCTAAATTTCTGCCTGCTTGACAGGGGGCAGCACAAGAATAAATACGTTTTATTGGACAGATATTTCTGCTATAATGTGTGCAGATAAGCTGACGGAAGATGACATTCTGACCTCCGAGGTGTGAAATTTTGCTCAAACTGATTTTAGGCCCCGCCGGGTGCGGGAAAACGTCTTACATAATGGAAAAGCTCCGGCAGGACGCCGCATCGGGCCGAAGCGGCATGATACTGCTTGTGCCGGAGCAGTATTCCCACGAGGCGGAGCGGCAGCTCTGCCGCCTGGCGGGGGACGGCATAAGCCTCCACGCGGAGGTGCTGAGCTTTACGCGCCTTGCAAGCCGTGTGTTTGCCGCGGCGGGCGGTGCCGCTGCGGGATTTCTGGACGGCGGCGGGCGGCTGCTTGTTATGAGCAGGGCCCTTTCCGCCTGTGCCGGACGCCTCCGGGTCTACGGCGGGGCGGCGGGACGGCCGGAATACCTTGCGGGCCTTATAGCCGCCATGGACGAGTTTAAAAGCTGCCGCATAGGCTCCGATAAGCTGGAGGAAGCGGCGGAGGAGCTTGAGGGGACCCTGGGGGACAAGCTGCGGGATATGGCCGTAATAACCGAGGCCTATGACGCCGTGGCCGCCAATATCGCCCTGGACCCAACAGAGCGGCTTGAAAGGCTGGCGGAGGCCGTGGGAAAAAGCGGCCTTGCCCGCAGCGGCGTTTATATCGACGGCTTTACGGATTTTACGGCCCAGGAGCTTGAGGTGCTGCGGGAAATTTTAAAGGTGGGTGACGTTACCCTCTGCCTCACCTGCGACGGCATAAACGGCACGGACCCGGTTTTCGGGGCGTCCCGCCGCGCGGCGGAGCGGCTTATAGCCATGGCCGGGCCGTCGGGCTGCCTTATAGAAAACAGGACCGGAGAGACGGAGGGGGCGCTGGAATTTGCCGCCCAAAAGCTTTTCGGCGGCGGCAGTGAAAAATTTGAGGGCGACAGCTCTGCCGTGGAGCTGTTTTACGCCGAAAACCCAATGGAGGAGTGCTGCCTTGCGGCGGCTAAGACGATAGAGCTTCTGAGGCAGGGCCTCAGGCTCCGGGATATATCGGTGGTGGCGAGAAACTGGCAGGACTACGAGGCCGAGGCGGAGAACATTTTCGCCCAGTACGGAATACCCGTCTATATGGGCAAAAAGAGCGATATACTGGAAAAACCGGCGGCGGCATTTGTGACGGCGGCCATGGACACGGTAAACGGCGGATGGGAGTACGATGATATATTCCGGTGCCTGAAAACCGGCCTGTGGGGCATTGACAGCGGCGACATGGACGTGCTGGAAAATTATGTGCTGAAATGGAATATCCGCGGCTCCAAATGGACCGGGGAAAAGGACTGGGACATGAACCCGGACGGCCTCACAGGGGAAGTGAACGACAGGGGCCGGGAGACGCTGGCGCTTGTAAACAGGCTGAGAAGAGAGATATCCGCGCCTCTTAAAACGCTGCAGGAGGAGGGCAAAAAAGCGGAGACAGGGGAGGAACAGGCGAAAGTCCTCTACCGCTTTATGGAGACAGTGGGGCTTGGGGAGGCCCTCTCCAAAAAGGCCGGGGAGCTGGGGGACAGGGGGGAGCTTCAGCTCCGGGACGAATATCTTCAGCTCTGGGACATACTCATATCCGGCCTTGAGCAGTGCGCCGGCATACTGGGGGACACGCCCATGGGGGCCGGGGAATTTACCCGGCTATATAAGCTCCTGCTCTCCCAGTACGACGTTGGGACCATCCCGGTGGCTCTGGACAGAGTGAACATGGGCGAGATGACAAGGGTGCGACGCCGTGGCACAAAATGCCTTATAATTTTGGGGGCCGCCGACGACGCTATGCCGGGGGCCGCCCAGGGAAGCGGCGTTTTTACGGACCAGGAGCGGGATAAATTGACGGAGTACGGCCTTGAGCTGCCGGACACCTCAGAAGAACGGCTATACAGGGAATTAAACGCCATTTACCAGTCGGTGTCACTGCCGTCTGAAAAGCTTATAATGACCTGCCCGAAGCGTGGGGCCGGAGGGGGAGAAAAAAGGCCCTCCTTCCTGATGACCCGGCTGGGGCTTATTCTGGATAAAAATATCGGTATGGCCGATGCGGACTTCTGCCGCACCTTCGCTCCACGGCCCTGCTTTGAGATGGCGGCGAAAAGCGGCGTAAAGGGCCGCTGGGCGGCGGCTGCGGAGAGCGTTTTTGCCGAAAGCGGGGAGCTTGCCCGGGTAAGGGCCGCGGCGGACATGCCCGCCGACAGGCTGCAAAAGCAGGAGGCGGAGAGGCTTTACGGGAAAAACGTGAATCTCTCGGCCTCGAAGCTGGAGCAGTTCGGCGAATGCCGGTTTAAATTCTTCATGCGCTACGGCCTCAGGGCAAAGCCCAGGGAAAAAGCGGAGTTTTCGGCACCGGAGGCCGGCACCTTTATGCACTACATACTGGAAAACGTAAACCGGAAGGTGCAGCAGAGGGGCGGCTTTGCCGCGGTGAGCGACAGAGAGTGCCTCGATATGGCGGACGGATACATAAAGAAATACGCCCGGGAGAAAATGGGCGGCCTTGAGGGGAAATCCAGCAGGTTTGTTTACCTTTTTAAAAGGCTTGCAAAGGACGTGCACAGCGTGGTGCTGGATATGGCCGGGGAGCTGCGCTCGTCCAGCTTCAATCCTGTGAGCTTTGAGCTGCACATAGGCAGGGACGGGGACGTTCCGCCGCCGGATGCGGGGGACGGAATCACCGTGGACGGCTACATAGACAGGGTTGACGGCTGGATTCATGAGGATAAGCTCTATCTCCGGGTGGTGGACTACAAGACGGGGAAAAAGTCCTTCAGCCTTTCGGACGTGTGGTACGGCCTGGGTATGCAGATGCTGCTGTACCTTTTCGCCCTCCAGGAGAACGGCGGGAGCTATTACGGAATGGAGATAGTTCCGGCCGGGGTGCTGTATATGCCGGCGAGGGACGTGCTCCTCTCCATGCCCAGGGACGCCGACGAGGAGACGGTGAAAAAGGAGCGGGCGAAAAAGCTCAAAAGGAGCGGCCTGCTGCTTTTCAGCAGCGAGGTCATAGAAGCCATGGAGCACGGCACGGAGCCAAAATACATCCCTGTAAAATTTGCAAAGGACGGCAGCCTCAGAAGCGAAAACCTGGCTACCCTGGAGCAGTTCGGAAAGCTCGCCGGCCATATCGAAAAGACACTTACGGCTATAGCGGGAGAACTGCGCGAGGGGAAAATCGACGCCGTCCCGTATTACCGCTCCCAGGCGGACAACGCCTGCCTCTACTGCGAATTTTTCGAGGCCTGCCGCTTCGATTTTGAGAGCGGCAGACCCAGATACTACACAAGGCTGAAAACGCCGGAGGTCTGGAGGCTTATGGACCTGGAGGAAGAGAAATGCCGGAAATAAAATACACGCCGGAGCAGCTCGCGGCCATAAACGACCGGGGCGGCGCACTCCTTGTGTCGGCGGCGGCAGGCTCCGGAAAGACCAAGGTGCTGGTGGAGCGGCTTATGAGCCGGATAGAGGCGGGGGCCGACGCCGATGATTTTCTTGTTATAACCTACACCAAGGCCGCTGCGGCGGAGCTTCGGGGAAAGATAATCGACGAGATACAAAAGCGTATCGCGCAGGACCCAACCGGCAGGCATATGCGCCGTCAGGCCGCTCTCTGCTGCAGGGCGCAGATAAGCACGATACACAGCTTCTGCGCCGGAATAATCCGGGAAAACGCCCACCTGTTGGGCCTTACGCCGGATTTCCGGGTGGCCGACGAAAGCGAGACAAGACTCTTAAAGGAGCGGATGCTGGAGCGGGTGCTTGACGGCAGATATGAGGATATGGAGAGTTTCGAGGGATTTTCGGAGCTGGTGGACACCATGGCGGCGGGCCGTGACGACAGCCGACTGGCGGAGATAATCCTGGACGCCCATTCAAAGCTCCAGAGCCACCCGTACCCGGAGGATTGGGTTTCAGAACAGCTTGAGGCCATGGACACGTCAGGGGTGACGGACGCGCTGGACACAGTTTGGGGCAGGGCGGTTATGGAAAAGGCCGTGAAAACGGCGGGTTACTGGCTACAAAGGATGCAGGAGGCATATCGGGAGGCCTGCGGGGACGGAAAATTCCTGGCGGCTTACGGCGACAGCATGATGACCACCATAGACGGACTTATGGAGTTTATAGCCGCCTCGGAGAAAAGCTGGGACCGTGCGGTGACGGCGGCGTGGGATATCCAGTTCCCAAAGGCGGGCCGTGCCGTGGGCTGCGACGGCATAAAAGAGACGCGGAAAAAATGCAAGGCGGCCACGGAAAAGCTGAGGGACTCTTTTATAGGCGACAGCAGGACGGTTTTGAAGGATATGGCGGACGTATACCCGGCGGTAAAGGCCCTTTTCCGGCTGGTGCTGGATTTTGACAGGGAGTACGCCGGGGAGAAGCGGCGCAGGAACATACTGGACTTTTCCGATCAGGAGCACATGGCGGTTTACCTTCTGCGGGATAAGGAAACGGGGCTTCCGACAGCCCTGGCCCGGGAGATATCCCAGCGGTTTGAAGAAATTATGGTGGACGAGTACCAGGACGTGAACGCGGTGCAGGATATGATATTTTCCTGCGTGTCCCGGGACGGGAAAAATATCTTCATGGTGGGGGACGTAAAGCAGTCCATATACCGGTTCCGGCTGGCGGATCCGACCATATTCCTGAAAAAGTATGCCTCCTTTGCCGATTCCTCCGACGCCCGTGAGGGGGAGCCCCGGCGGGTGATACTGTCGAAAAACTTCCGCTCCAGGGCCGAGATACTGGACGGGGTGAATTTCATTTTCAAAAACATCATGTCCCCGGAGCTGGGGGAGATGGAGTACACAGAGCGGGAGTTTTTGTACCACGGGGCTTCTGACATTGAAACGCCGGAGAGACCGGTGGAGCTTAACCTGCTGGACATGAGCGGCGGCGGCGACGACGAGGACAGCCCGGACAAGCTGCGGTGCGAGGCGAGTTTCACGGCCCGCCGGATAATGGAGATGGCGGCGTCGGGCTTTCCGGTGCCCGACGGGAACGGCGGGACAAGGCCCGTAAACTTCGGCGATTTTGCCATACTGCTCCGTTCAGCCAAGGCCCGGGGCGGCGTCTTTGCGTCGGAGCTTGAGGCGCTGGGCATCCCCGTGTCCTTCGACAGGGGCGAGGACTTTTTTAAGACTACGGAAATTTCCGTAATGATGTCCATTTTGACGGTTATAGACAACCCGCGGCAGGATATCCCGCTTATCGCCGCCATGAAAAGCCCGGTTTTCGGCTTTACAATGGACGAGCTGAGCGACATACGCCTGTCGGGCGGCGGGGATTTTTACGACGCCCTGCTCATTTCGGCGGAAAAGGACGAAAAAAGCGCGGAATTTTTAAAGCGGCTCGGTGAGCTCCGGGACACGGCGGCGGATATGCCCGCCGACAGGCTTATATGGAAGATATATGAGGACACGGGGCTTCCGGCCATAGTTTCCGCTATGCCCGGCGGGGAAAAGCGGCGGCAGAACCTGATGGAGCTTTTCCGGTACGCAAGGAAATACGAGAGCGCAGGCTACAAAGGGCTTTTCAGCTTTATAGGCTGTATGCGGGGCCTTATGGAGCGGGGGGAAAGCCCCGGCGACTCGGGGGACGGCGGCTCCGGCGGCGCTGTGACCATAATGACCATACATAAATCAAAGGGCCTTGAGTTCCCGGTGGTGATACTGGCCGACGCCTGCAAAAAGATAAACCTGACGGACACAAACCAGCCCCTTGTTATACACTCGGAGCTTGGCGCCGGCCCGAGGAAAATCGATTTGGAGCGGCGTATACAGTACCCAACGCTGCCAAGAACCGCCGTGGGCCAGCGCATAACTGCGGAGACCCTCTCCGAGGAGATGCGGGTGCTGTACGTAGCCCTTACGAGGGCCAGGGAGAAGCTTATAATAAACTGCACAATGAAGGACGCCGCCAAAACCATAGACCAGCTATCGGAGGGGATGCGGCTTCCGGTGCCGCCACAGCTTCTGGAGAGCCGGAAAAGCATGGGGGACTGGATACTTATGGCGGCTCTCTGCCGCCCGGAGGCGGAAAAGGCGCTGAACGGCCAATACAGCCGCGAGCCGGCGGCGTACAGCGGTTTTGACTGGGATATACGCCTTGTTGACGGCGGCAGCGTTATGGAGGACAGGCCCGGCCCTGCGGGCAGGTACGCTGATAAGACGGTAAAAGAGCCGCCTGCCGAGGATACGGCGGCGGTGGCGGAAAGGCTCGCCTGGCGGTACGGGCATATGGAGGCGTCCCTTCTGCCCTCAAAGCTCACGGCCACGGAGCTGAAGGGCCGGTTTGCCGACAGCGAGGCTGCGGAGGAGGCTGAGCCGGTCATAAAGGGAAAAACGGCGGCGGCGTTGAGGACGCCGTCCTTCCTGAGAAAAGACCGGGGCCTTACCCCGGCGGAGCGGGGCACCGCCCTGCATCTGGTGATGCAGTTTATAGATTTTGAAAAATGCGGCGCTTTACAGGAGATACAGGATGAAATTCGCCGGCTGGTGGATACGGAGCTTATAACGCCGGAGCAGGCCGCGTGCGTGGAGCCGGGAAAAATACTCGGTTTTTTTGAGTCGGATACGGGAAAGCTTATAATGGGGGCCGACGGGCTGCGCCGGGAGCTTAAATTTTCCGTGCTTGTGCCGGCGGAGCGGTATTTTAAAGGCGGCGGCGCCGACGAGATACTTTTGCAGGGCGTTATCGACTGCTGCGCCGAGAAAAACGGGGAGCTTATCATACTTGATTTCAAAACGGACCGGGTATCGCCGGAAACCGTGGGCATGAGGGCTGAATACTACCGGGGCCAGCTTGAGGCCTACGCCGGTGCGATGGAGAAAATGACCGGCAAAAAAGTGGCGAAAAAGCTGCTCTACTTTTTCGCGGTCGGCAGGACGGCGGAACTGTGAAGCGGGTATAGCAAAAAAGCGCAAAAAAGTTGTTGCATTTTGATTTCTGCCGTGCTATAATACCACTTGCCCTGAAAATACTGAAAGAGGTGAACAAGATGAAAGAAGGTATCCATCCGGATTACCAGCCGACGACTATTAGATGCGCTTGCGGAGCCGTTTTTGAGACAGGCAGCACAAAAAAGGATATTAAGGTGGAAATCTGCTCTAAGTGTCACCCCTTTTATACCGGTAAGCAGAAGCTGGTAGATACAGGCGGACGCGTTGACAGATTCAACAAAAAGTTTGGCCTCAAATAAGCTAGCCGCTTTTCGTAAACCCGCATCTTACCAGGATGCGGGTTTATTTTTTATTAACTGAAAAGAGGAATGAATTATAGAAAACGAAACTGAAAGAGCTGTAATAGCGGGCCTCTGCGCCGACAGCATGGACGAAAAGGAGCGCTCCACCGACGAAAGCCTTGAGGAGCTGGAGGCCCTTCTTGAGACGGCGGGAGGCGTATGCTGCGGCTCTGTTTTGCAGAATAAGCACACGCCGGACCCAAGGACGTTTATCGGAGAGGGCAAGGTGGCGGAGCTGAAGGGCCTTATCGCGTCTGAAAACTGCACTCTGGCCGTGTTTGATAACGAGCTGTCCCCGTCCCAGATGCGGGCGCTGTCGGAGGATTTGGGGGTTCGGGTAATAGACAGGAGCTCCCTTATACTGGACATTTTCGCCCAGCGCGCCCAGACGAGGGAGGGGCGGCTTCAGGTTGAGCTTGCACAATATAAATACCTGCTGCCCAGGCTTACCGGCATGTGGACGCACCTTGTGCGCCAGACGGCTTCCGGCGGCTCCAGCCCCATAGGCACCAGGGGACCCGGCGAAACCCAGCTTGAGACCGACCGCCGCCACATAAGGCGGAAAATCTCAAAATTGGAGGAGGAGCTTCAGGAGGTGCGCCGTGTACGGGGCACCCAGCGGCGCAAAAGAGAGAAAAACGGTATGCCGGTGGTGGCGCTGGTGGGCTACACAAACGCCGGAAAGTCCTCCATCCTGAACCGGCTTACCGACGCCGGAATACCGGCCAACAACAGGCTTTTCGATACGCTGGATACCACCACCCGGCGGCTCAGGATAGATGAGAATACGGAAGTGCTGCTCTCCGACACCGTCGGATTTATACGGAAACTGCCCCACCATCTTGTGGAGGCGTTCAAGGCGACGCTGGAGGAGCTGAGCTACGCGGATCTGCTGCTGCACGTTATAGACGTGTCAAATCCCCAGTGGCGGGAGCAGGCTGAGGTGGTGGAAAGGCTCATATCCCAGCTTGGGGCGGAGGAGACGCCGCGGCTTGAGGTCTACAACAAGGCCGACGCGGCTGAGGCCGACGCAATCCCCGGAGGGGAGAGCGCCGTCGCAGTGTCCGCCCTGACGGGAGAGGGCATGGATGCGCTCCTGAGCAGGATATCCGATATTTTGGACAGAGGGAAAAAGGAAGTTACGCTCCACGTCCCGTATGACAGGGGCGGCGTTACAGATATGCTTTACCGGGAGGCCGCCGTTTCCGGAGTGGAATACTGCGAGGCTTATATCCGGGTGCAGGCCACGGTGACGCCGGACATATACGGAAGAATAAAGGAATTTCTGGCCGGAGACGGGGAATAAAAGGAGACAGGCCATGGCGGAGATAATCAGAATAACGGATCCGGGCAGGCCGGAGCTTGACGTTTTCCTGCGTCTTACGGAGGCGCAGCTCAGAAGCCGGCTGGAGCCGGAGAAGGGCATATTCGTAGCGGAAAGCCCCACGGTTATCAGCCTTGCCCTTGACGCGGGGTACGAGCCTGTCTCTGTTTTGACTGCTGAAAAGCATATAGAGGGGACGGCCCGGGAGATCATTGCCAGATGCGGCGATATACCGGTTTACACCGGCGATGGGGAGCTTTTGGAGAAAATAACGGGCTTTCAGCTCACCAGAGGCGTATTGTGCGCCATGCGGAGGCCCAAATTGCCGGAGCCGGAGGATATCTGCCGCGGCGCACGGCGGATAGCGGTGCTTGAAGGGATAGCGGACGCCACAAATGTGGGCGCCATTTTCCGCTCTGCTGCAGCGCTGGACATGGACGCGGTGCTGGTAACGCCCACCTGCTGCGACCCGCTGAACCGCAGGGCGGCAAGGGTCAGTATGGGCACCGTTTTCCAGATACCGTGGGCGCGGCTGGGAAGCGCCGCCGCGGATTGGCCGGAAAAGGGCATGGAGCGGCTCCGGGCCATGGGCTTTAAGACGGCGGCCATGGCTCTGGAGGAAGATTCCATTGGAATAGACCACCCTGCCCTTGCGGCTCAGGAGAAGCTGGCCGTGATACTTGGCGCCGAGGGCGACGGGCTTAAAAGCTCGACCATTGCCCGGTGCGACTATACGGTGAAGATACCCATGTCCCACAATGTGGATTCGCTCAACGTGGCCGCAGCCGGCGCTGTGGCGTTCTGGCAGCTCTCCCGGCGGGGGCGGCTCCCGGAAAACGGATAAAATACAGGGAGGAATTTTGCTGTGAGTATCGGATTTATTGGCACCGGCACCATAGCCGCGGCCCTTGTGACGGGGCTGTGCGGGGCCGGGAAATACAGGGACAGCATATACCTGTCACCGAGAAACGCGGAAAAGGCCGCAGCCCTTCTGCGCCGGAGGCATAGGCCCGCTGGCGGCCTGCCCCGGGAACAGGTAATATATGTACATTTTAATAGTATATAGCGGCTGACGGCGGCGCACCTCTCCGGTGCGCCGCCGTTTTGCTGTCAGTGGGAAGGAATGGAGGAACCTGGAAATACATGGATTTTAACTTTCGGATTAAAAAAGATGAGAAATTTTTGAAATAACCATATTGACAAAATACTACCAGATGATTAAAATTATGATGTATCCTGATGTTAAGAATTTCTTGCTGTTCCAGTTGCGGAAAGAACAGAGGTGATAAAGGTGCGGCGGAATACCGGAAGATCCATAAGCAAAATGACGCGGGTTATCATTTACGTTATGACGGCTGCACTGATGATTTCATTTTTTTCTGCAGGAGCGATGGCTGAGGATGATGTACAGTCAACGGCTCCTGACGCAGAAAATTGCGTAGTGTATAACTATAGCACCGATTCAGGACTTGCGCCGACAATGTATATATGGAATGTGGCCGGGGGCGACACATACCGTGTGTATGACAAATCACCGTCTAACATATATGCTACGGTGATAGGCTCTGCGAACTCCCAGTCCCAGACAGGCTGCTGTGTAATCGCGCTGGACAGGGATTCAGTTAAGACTTCGTCATCCACGCTCTATGTGACGCGTCAGGCGGAGGGCGAGAATGAGTCCGTGGGTACAAAGGTAACATATACCGCCGCTGTGACGCCTGAGGCAAAGCTTAACGTCTACGAGCTGCCATATGCGGCACAGACTGGCGGCCTTATAAGCTATAGCCTTCCCGGTTCTGTGAGGACAAGGATGGATCAGCTTGTCAAGGATAAATACTATATGGTGGAGGTGGAGCTTAAAAACTTCACAAAGCTCCAATCTATAACCCTCCCCATAAAGTATGACCCGAATGTTTTTCAGCTTACGAAGCTTACATATCAAGCGTCAGACACCTCCGGCACCGGCTATAAGCTGGCATTTGAAAATGTCAGCACCGGCAGCAGCGGAGAGCGTCTCAGCGCCTTTGCTTCGTCGGAGTCGGGATTTTCTACTAATTCATATCTTCTTGGAGGCAACGGGAATTACGGCATTGGAATTTATCCCGACCTGAGCAATTGGGGCGCAAGGCAGGAAGTGCAGTCCACCAGCGATTGGGTGCAGACACCCTATGTAAATACGGAGACAGGCCTTGTGAAGCTGGAGTTTTACACGGAGAACAGCGTGGTGGATATAAGCTCAAACGCTGTCGGCGGCACAGCCTCAGCTTCAAGAAAAATCGTGCGCCTATATTTCCAGTGCGTAAATACGCCGGGGGAGGATGCTGCGACCCGGATGATAGATCCCACCGCTGTCCACTTTGCCACCACGGCGGATGTACCGGAAAATCTCACAGAGCTCAGTGAGCAGCAGTGTTATTACTGCATTACCTCCCCCGGCGGATACACAGCTTCCATTCAGGCGATGAACCTTCTGGCACCTCCTATTACGGCTGAGACGGAAGCTGTCAGCTATTCCGTGGGAAGCCTTACGGCGGAGCAGGTTTACACGCTGCCCTACAGCCTGAGCAGTGCCGACCAGATTAGGACGCTGCTGGAAAATCAGGTCAAGGTTTATAACTATACGAACTACGGAGGCAATGGGCTGGATTATGCTGCGCAGGACGTGCTTATACTTACACCCTCGGGTACAGAAAACGGGGCTGCCCGGCAGGGAGACTTAATCTCGGTCTACGCGCCGGACGGGACGAAAATCATCGATGGCGTGCAGGTGGATAGCGAGGGCGGCGTCAAAATAGGCCTGGGGAACAGCAATCTGCTGGCCGAGGGCGGCTCGGTGTTCGTTACCGCGACACGATCGGGAACTGAGAGCGCCAAGGTAGAAATACCGTACACGGCGGAAATGAACAGAGATGTGTATTTTAAAGTCAGAAGCAGCGGCTTTGCCGGTACAGACGGTGCTGCGGTGAACAGTGATTTCTCGGTAAGCTCCGGCGACCAGATAATTATAGACGTCTACTTTGATAATTTTGAGGATCTGGTGGCCTATACATTTAGTATGTCATTCAACAGCAGCGTAGTTCAGGCTGCTGATAACACTTTCCACACACTTTTGAGCGACGGATATATAGACGAGAACGAATTGTTAGGCGACGAGTCCTGCATAACCGTGGGCAGCGCTATGACGGATATAACATTTAATGAGTCGCTGGCCTATTCTATCTGGGAAGCCTACCAGGATAACAGTATCACCGACGGGGAGGCTCTTGAGAGGGCTAATTCCCTGGGTATTGAAAGCCTTGATAAATTGAAGGAGGTTTACGAGGCAGTCGAAATTAAAAAACAGGTCTACGGCGATTCCGACTGGAACGGCGGGTTGCTCTTTACCGGGGACATAAGAGAGCCGGGTACGAATGGGTCCTCCGATCCGGGCCGTAGTGAAGATGACCTGTATCCGTATGTAAATAATGGTACGGGGATACTCCGCTTCGCTTCGGCGTCTCTGGCGGAGCCGCCGTTGTCCCTCGTGAGCGGGGATGGGGAAGGGTATCACTTCCTGTCACTCTATTTTGTAGCGGTTGCTTCCGGAAAGCCTGAATTTATCATAAACGGCGGCAGTGAAAACGCCAGAAACTCTATCGGCGCTGAATGGGTGTCGTCAAATAACGGCACGGAGCTGGTGATTTCGGGACCGGGAACAAATTATGATACTTCCTCGGCGGCCACGGTGTGCAAGATGTCCTTCACGGCTCACTGGAACGCATATGCCAATGAGGCCATCGAAAAGACTGCCGTAATAAAACTGAGCTCCGGAAATGATACTGGGAGTGCGGCGGACGCGGCTGCGCTGTATCTGTATGACGGCTGCGCTTTTCAGGACCCCGGCTTCCTTATCCGGGCTGCAAATGACGCTGTTGTGGTAAATACCGCGGAAAAAATATGGAATATAGACAGCGGGTTTTCCAGGTACTATCTGGACAGTGAAGGCAGCAGAGTTGAGCTTCCCGCATGGTCCGCCGATGAGGCGCTATACAATTATTTTACGATACCGGATGGAAAATACTCTGCGACATATGAACTGTGCTACGAATACACCGAGGGCAGCACTGCCGTAACAGAAAAGCGCACGGTGTATGTGATATACAGGCGCGGAGACTTAAACGGCGACGGCTCGGTAAACCTCTTTGACGAGCAGTTCCTTATTGAGGAACAGGACAACAGCGATGCGGCCTACAAATCAGACGCCGTATATATGGCAAATACATATCTTGAAGAAAATACGCTGCACAATGTGCTTATGGGCATGAGCGCTTTGGCGGAGGAATATAAGATGCCTGTGCCGCCTTCGGAAAACGGCGGCTCGGATGAGCCCGGCGAGGAGGTGGAGGCCCCGTTCAGGATGTGGCTGGAGTTTTATCCTGCGTCTGCGGCGGCCGGCAGCCTGACAGACAAGCTTGACCCGGAGGCGCTGCCTGCGGGCGAGGATGTTCTGGCAGTGGTAAGATACGAAAACTTGCCCGCCCTGGCCGTTTTTGACGGCGGAATATACAATTTGGGAGTCTCCTGCTCCTACGACCCGGAGTACTTTACGCCGGCAGGTTTTGAGGAGCGTTTTTCCACGGAGGCGGTATCCTGGACCGCAGCGGCCCGGGAGCTGAGCTCATCCTGGAGCACCTGGACGGCGGACAGCATGGCTGAGCAGGGAATAGAATCGGTCACGGTGGACGCCTCCGACAGAACTGCGGAAGGTGACCGACGGGAGATTTATGTGCAGTTTTTGGCTATGGTGAAGGACGTGCCGGTGTTCGTCGATGAATCAGGCGTGTTCGCGGCCTTTAAGTTCACAGTCCGGGAGGAGACCTTCGGAACGGAAGACGGCGTGGAGTTCATGTGGACTGATTACGCGCTGACGTCCATAGAAAACGGTGACAAAACCGAGCTGGACAGCGCGGCCCTGCTGGCCTCCAACAGCTTCCAAAAGCCTGCCGATGTGCTCACTGCCTCGGTGGAGCAGACTGGATACAAGATTTGCGGAAAGGTGGTGAGCTATAACGCAAAAAATCCGATCTACTATGAATTGTATCGAATGGGAGGTGATGGAA
>CAZBUH010000048.1:0-14241 GCA_964495095.1 uncultured Oscillospiraceae bacterium
AGCTTGTCAAAGAAGTCCTTCAGGACTTCTTTGACAAGCTCTTTTATGTCCCGCTTATGGCGTCCCTGATGGCTGACAAGCCCCAGCCCCCGCACCTGCCGCTCCCGCAAACCCCGATATGGGCGGCATGTATTAAAAAGCACACAAAACAGTCGCAGAGAAGATAACGAAATAACCGGTACCCACTGGAAAGTGGGTGCCGGTTTTTGCTTTTTAAAAGCTCGGTGGCGAAGTACATGAGTTGCAGCTACTCTAAAAATTAAATAGATTTAACAAAAATTACAGAATATTAGCAAAAAATATTGTTGACGACATAGAAGAAAATATATATAATTATACCATAAAGCACCTGAATTTTATTATAAAGTAAGTGAGTCCGATGTACATGATGAGCACATAAAGAATTTTACATTTAGGAGGAAATGAGTAAAAAGTTAGTAAAGATATTTTGCGTTATATTATCGTTGTCAATGATTATATCGGCAGCATACACAGGAAATGCAATTAATGCCGTAGACCCTGTACCGGCGGGAGATACAAACCTGACAGCAGTGGAGCAAATTGCCGCAGAACAGGGGGAGGCACTTGCCGCATTCTTTATGGCGGCGGATATGATAGAGTCTGACGAAGACGGGAATTATCCAGATGGTTATGGCGGCTGTTATATAAATGATAATAACGAGCTTATATTCCAAATAAAAGAAGGATACGCGGAGCTTAAATCCAATCTGCAAGATAAGATAGGCGGTTTAATGCCGGTTGATTATAATTTCTGTAAGTACTCAGTGAATGATCTCCGCGCCGCTTTTAGTACATATATGACAGAGACATGTGTTGATACTGATGCGGTTGCCCGCACATACTTGGATGTTGAAAATAACCGGGTTGAAGTCATTTTTGAGGATGGCACCATGACAGAGGCGGAGTCTGCCGGTGCATCTCTGCCAGTAATCGCCATTGAAGAGAGTGATTATATCGTGAAGCCTTCCGCTATATCAAAAAGGATAGATGAAGCCGTGGCTCAGGAAGCGAGTATCGCTGCGGGGCCCGGTGGAAATGCATCTGTGAATGCAGGCGTAGCATCACTGACAGGCGGAAATGCCCTTTATAATTTGATAAGCGGCTCTTACGAGGCAATTGGGACATGGGGCTTTGCTGGTACATACGGCGGAGCAAACGCTTATGTGACAGCCGGGCACTGCGTTGATGAACAACCAGCATTTGTAGGTTCGAGCAGCACGATAAATTCCGCAATCACCTGTACGACAAAGACGTGTGAAAATGGTGCGGGCGGAGACTTTGGCATCGTCACAGTTACGTCATCAACATATACTATAACGCGCACAAATCAGGTGAAGCTGTCTGCCTCCAGCACAGGAACCATGACTTATTATTATTCCATGTCTGAGTTGCCTACGGGTACTCAAATATTGAAATATGGGATAACCACAGGCCTGACAGTCGGCACATATTCACCAGGTATAACATGGAGTTATGATAATAATGTAGGTAATGTTGTTGGCGTTGAAAAGGAAGGATCATATTTAGGCAGTCTTTGCTGGAAAGGTGACAGTGGCGGGCCGGTATGGTGTCTTACAACTGTTAATAACACTCAGTATAGAGCGCTTATTGGTGTTGTATCAGGATATGATTATGGAGGAGACAGGATGTTTTATTGCCCTATAAGGTATGCTTATCTAAATGGTTTTCGGCCTAATGCCCAGAGTACTTCCGTAATTAATGAATAAGGAGGCAAAATGAAAAAACTTATGACCCTGCTGCTGACAGTATCGCTGCTTTTTAATCTTGCTGCCTGCGGGGACGGGACGTCGGAGCCGGAAATCCCGGAGCCGGAGATTCCGGAGGACGCCAGATATCCGGAGGCCTGGTCGTATTTTGCGAAACTGCATTACGGTGATTATATGTTCAGGGACTACGGCATAGACGATATAATAGGCGAGGACGAGGACGGCGAGCTGTATTTCCTTAGCAAAAAGGGCAGAAGATTTGAGCGGCTGGAGCATGGGCTTGACTATACCATATACGAGGGCGAGGATCTGAAGCTCTATATTACAGGTTTTGGCCAGATGAAATATGGCCAGGATATTGTGATATTCTGGATAAAGAATCGTACAGGGCAGGACATCGAAATCGGCGGAACTATTGAACTGGCAGGTTATTGCACTGTGCCGGAGGTGTATCTGGACGGCGAGTGGTGGGAGTGCAAGGGGGCTATATATGCAGGTCTGGCTACTGCACATGGAATAACTCTTCAGCAGGGATACGAGGATGTAAATCAGTTCAAGCGGTGGGCCTGCTCAGGTAAGACGTATGAAGAAAACGGAGTGTTCAGGAGTGAGTATTCACGCCTGCCGGACGGCAGGTACCGTATAATATTCAGGCTTGCCCCATGGTCGGATTCCGTACTCACGGCGGAGTATGAGATAAAAGACGGGGAATTCATCTGGTGACACACACCGAGAGGCGGGAATTTTGTTCCCGCCTCTTCCTTTTTTCCCTCTGTTGTGGTAAAATCTTAATTTGGTCAGAAAGATTATTTAAAGGGAAGAAAGTTTATGCTTGATAAATTAAAGGCCATTGAGGAAAAATACCGGGACCTTGAAGCAAAGCTCCAGTCTCCGGAGGTCTACTCCGATCCGGCGGCATATGCGAAGTACGCCCGGGAGCAGAAGGAGATAGCCCCCGTGGTGGAGGCGTACAGGAGATACGTAAGGTACAGCCGGGATTTTGAGGAGGCCCGGGAGCTTATGTCCGATCCGGAGCTTAAGGAGATGGCCCAGGAGGAATTCGATTCGGCAAAGGAGCTTATGGAAAAAACGGAGCAGGAGATAAAAATACTGCTCCTGCCCACGGATCCCAACGACTCCAAAAACGTCATCATTGAAATCAGAGGCGGCGCGGGAGGCGAGGAGGCGGCCCTTTTTGCCCACAGCCTTATGAGGATGTACACCATGTACGCCGAGGCCCGGCGCTGGAAAACCGAGGTGGTAAACCTGAATGAGACGGAGCTGGGCGGCGTAAAAGAGGCCAGCATGATAATTGAGGGCGAGGGGGCGTACTCCCGGCTGAAATTTGAGAGCGGCGTCCATCGGGTCCAGCGGGTGCCGGACACCGAGGCCTCGGGCCGCATACACACCTCCACCGTCACAGTGGCGGTGCTTCCGGAGATGGAGGAGGTGGACTTCCAGATAAACCCTGCGGACCTTCAGATAGACACATACCGCAGCTCCGGCGCCGGCGGCCAGCACGTAAACAAGACGGAGTCCGCCATACGCATAACCCACCTGCCCACGGGCACGGTGGTGGAGTGCCAGGACGAGCGGAGCCAGTATAAAAACAAGGACAGGGCCATGAAAATACTGGCCTCCCGGCTGTATGAGCGGGAGCGTGAAAAGCAGCAGGCGGAGCTTGCGGCGGAGCGGAAAAGCCAGGTGGGAACCGGCGACCGCTCGGAGCGCATCCGCACCTATAACTACCCCCAGGGCCGTGTGACGGACCACAGGATTGGGCTTACTCTCTATAAAATAGAGCAGATACTGGACGGGGCCCTGGACGAAATAATAGATGCGCTTATAACAGCCGACCAGGCCGAAAAGCTGAAAGCTGGCGATGAATGATGGAGACGCTGCGCCTTACGGAAAACGACACAAAAAAAGCGGCGGAGATAATAAAAAACGGCGGCCTCTGCGCAGTGCCCACAGAGACGGTCTACGGCCTTGCGGCAAACGGCTTTGACGAAAAGGCCGTCCGGGAGATATACGCCGTAAAGGGCAGGCCGGAGTGGAAGGCCATAAGCCTGCTTGTGGCCGGGGCAGGCGATATGGAAAGGCTCTGCGTCCAGGTGCCGGAAGCGGCATACAGGCTGGCGGAAAAATTCTGGCCCGGTCCCCTCACAATCGTCCTTAAAAAAAGCGGCCTTGTGCCGGATTTTGTGACGGCGGGGATGGATACCGTGGGCGTGAGATGCCCCGACCATCCGGTGACGCTGAGTATAATAAAAAAAGCCGGTGTGCCGCTGGCGGCGCCCTCGGCCAATTTGTCCGGCAGCCCCAGCCCCAAAGCAGCGGATGAGGTTTTGGACTATTTCGACGGCAAAATCGCCGCCGTGGTGGACGGGGGCCGATGCTCCGTGGGCATAGAGTCCACGATAGTGGACCTTACAGACGGCCAGGTGAAAATACTGCGCCGCGGCGGGATTCCCGATGAGGAAATTTTTAAGGCGGTGGCGGAATAATGCGTATAATAGGCATAACCGGAGGTACCGGGGCGGGAAAAACCACGGTGCTGGGCGTTTTGGAGAGCCTCGGCGCCCTGGCCATTGACTGCGACGCCGTGTACCACGAGCTGCTGGAAAACAGCAGTGAGATGAAATGCGAGCTGGGGCAGGCATTCCCCGGGGTCCTGAAGGACGGCCGGATAGACAGGAGGGCCCTGGGCGCCGTGGTTTTCAGCGATAAAGAGCTGCTGGAAACGCTGAACGGCATCACCCATAAATTTGTTGACCGGGAGATAAACCGGCGCATAGCCCAGTGGCGGCAGCAGGGCGGTACGCTGGCCGCTGTGGACGCCATCGCCCTTATCGAGGGGGGCTTTGGCGAAAAATGTGATTTCATAGTTGGAGTGACGGCGCCGGCGGAGGTAAGGGCCAAAAGGATAATGGAGCGGGAGGGCATATCCCGCGAGTACGCCATGGCCCGCATATCGGCCCAGCGCCCCGACAGCTTTTTTGAGGCAAACTGTGAATACATGCTTGTAAACGACTGCAAAAGCGCAGATGAATTCAGAAAAAAATGCTTTGATTTTTTCAAAGCTGTATTGGAGGAAAACTATGGAAAATCTTATTTATAAGCCGGGAAACGGCTTCGACCGCGTGGATGAAAATGAAAAGAAGCTTATTATGGAGTACGGCGAGGGCTATAAGGCTTTTATAGACAGCGCCAAAACCGAGCGGGAGGCGGTAAAGACCGCCATCGGGCTTGCAGAGGAAAAGGGCTTTAAGCCGTATGTCCCCGGCATGGCGGTAAAGACCGGCGATAAGCTCTATTACTCCGTGAGGGGCAAGGCGCTGATGCTGGCGGTTATCGGCAGAAAGCCCCTGGAGCAGGGCGCAGTTGTGGCGGCCGCCCATGTGGACTCCCCAAGGCTGGATTTAAAGCAGATGCCCCTTTATGAGAGCGGGGAGCTGGCGTATTTTAAAACCCACTATTACGGCGGCATAAAAAAATACCAGTGGGTTACTATCCCAATGGAGCTGCACGGCGTGGTGGCCTTTAAGGACGGCTCCGCGGCGGAGGTGAAAATCGGCGCAGACGAAGGGGACCCGGTTTTCGTTATAACTGATCTGCTGCCCCATCTTGCCGCGGACCAGGTGAAAAAGACGATGGCCGAGGGAATAACCGGCGAGGGCCTCAATCTGCTTATAGGCAGCGAGCCTGCCGGAGACAGGGAGGATAAGGACCGGGTAAAATGCGCCGTGCTCCGGAAACTTAGCCGGGACTACGGCATGACCGAGGAGGATTTTCTCTCCGCGGAGCTTGAAGCGGTGCCTGCGGGAAAAGCCAGGGATATCGGCTTTGACAGGTCCATGGTTGGCGGATACGGCCAGGACGACCGGGTGTGCGCCTATGCGGAGTTAAAGGCCATATTGGATATCGATACGCCGGACGCCACTGCAGTGTGCATACTGGCGGATAAGGAGGAGATAGGCTCCATGGGCGTTTCCGGTATGCAGTCAGCGGCGTTTGAGTATTTTATGGAGGAACTGTGCGTTTCCCAGGGCACGCGGCTGGGACGGTGCCTTGCAAATTCCTTCTGCCTCTCCGCCGATGTGTGCAACGCTTTCGACCCCAATTTCCCCGAGGTGTCCGAGGAGCGGAACAACGCGAAATTCAACTACGGGATGGGCGTTATAAAATATACCGGCACCAGGGGAAAATCCGGCTCAAACGACGCGTCAGCCGAGATAGTGGCAAAGCTGAGAAGGATTTTTGACGAAAAGGGCGTCATATGGCAGATGGGCGAGCTGGGCAAGGTTGACCAGGGCGGCGGCGGCACCGTGGCCCAGTACATGGCCAACAGAAATATCGCCACGATCGACGCGGGAGTTCCTGTGCTCTCCATGCACGCGCCCTTTGAGGTGGTTTCAAAGCTGGATGCGTATATGACCTACAAGGGGGTCAAGGCCGTATATGATGAAAAAAATTGACAAGTGGTTTGAAAACCACAGAACCGAGCTTCTGAGCGATATTTCAAGGCTTGTGGCCGTAAAAAGTCCCCGGGGCGAGCCTGAAAAGGATAGGCCCTTCGGCAAAGGCCCCGCAGAGGCGGTGAGGACCGCGGCTGAAATTATGTACGGCTACGGCCTGAACGTAAGAAATTTCGGGGATATAGTGGTGACCGGCGATATAAGCAGTGCGCCGCCGAAGCTCGGCATCCTGGCTCATCTGGACGTCGTGCCGGAGGGGGAGGGCTGGAGCTCCGACCCGTATAAAATGGAGCTTCGGGACGGGAAAATATACGGTCGCGGCGTGTCCGACGACAAAGGCCCCGCCATGGCTGCGCTTTTCGCCATGCGCTGCGTAAAGGAGCTTTGCCCGGAGCTTAAGCAGGGCTGCCGGCTTATCCTGGGCTCGGCCGAGGAGACGGGCAGCGAGGATATAGCGTACTACAAAAATATAGAGGCAATGCCGCCTATGGTTTTCACCCCTGACGGGGAGTTCCCGGTGGTGAATTTTGAAAAGGGGCGCTACGCACCCAATTTCGGGGATTCCTGGCCGGAGGAGGACGCGGCGCCGCGGGTGGTCTCATTTAAAGGCGGCGTCACGGCGAATATCGTACCGCACAGGGCCCAGGCGGAAATCGCCGGTATGACGCTGGACTTTGTGGAGCATTTCTGCCGGGAATTTTCAAAGCGCACAGGCGCACAGATAACGGCGGAGCAGGGCGAGGGGACTGTTAAGGTCTGTGCAGAGGGCAGGGCCGCCCACGCCTCGGCCCCCGGTGACGGTATAAACGCTCAGACGGCGCTTATAGAGATGCTTGCCAATATGCCTTTCGCCGCTTCAAAGAGCTACACCGCTCTTTATAACCTGCACCTTCTTTTCCCCCACGGCGATTGGGAGGGGGAGGCCCTGGACGTGAAGATGAGCGACGAGCTTTCCGGAGAGCTTACGGTGAATTTCGGCGTCCTTCAGATGGATGGCCGCGGCTTCAGGGCGAATATCGACTGCCGCGCTCCCGCCTGCGCCACGGAGGAGAATTTTGTCGGGCCTGTAAACGACGCTTTCTCAAAATGCGGTTTCTGGCTGATAGGCGAGAATAAATACGAGCCTCCTCACCACACCCCGGCGGAGAGCGAATTTGTAAGGACGCTCCTGAAGGCATACGAGGACTGTACCGGGAACGAGGGCCGGTGCATATCCATCGGCGGCGGCTCCTATGTGCACAGCATAGAGGGCGGCGTGGCCTACGGTTGCTGTATGCCGGGAGTGAACACAAATATGCACGGAGCAAATGAGTTTATGCCGGTGGACGACCTTATTCTGGCCGCGAAAATTTTCACTGTGGCCATAATTGAGCTCTGCCGCTGAAAAACCGGCTGCCGGCTACGTGCGCCATAAAGCGGTGTCTGCCGTTACCGGGCGCAAGCATAGCGAATAGTATAATCTCAATGCGCCATGAAGAATCTCAATCAATAGATATCTTTCGTTACCGTGCGCAAGCATAGCGAGTAGTATAATCTCAATGCGCCATGAAGAATCTCGATTGAGCGGTGTCTCTCGTTACCGTGCGCAAGCATGACGAATAGTATAATCTCAATGCGCCATAAAATTCTTTTTGATACTTTTTCTTGAAAGAAAAAGTATAGAGCCCCCTTTTGCTACAGATAATGTAGCAGAAGGGGGTATTTTTATGGGTGAAAACAACAGTGAGAACGGGATTTACCAAAAAGACCAGATAAACGATATGGGCAGCGTCACCTCGAAAACCGCCAGGGGTATGATACACTGCGTAACGATAGTAGGCCAGATCGAGGGCCACCAGATACTGCCCTCGGACAGCAAAAGCACAAAATACGAGCATGTTATGCCCCAGCTTGCGGCGGTGGAGGAGAGCGATGAGATAGAGGGCCTGCTGGTCCTGCTGAATACAATGGGCGGGGACGTGGAGGCAGGACTGGGCATCGCGGAGCTTATCGCCAGCATGTCAAAGCCCACGGCGTCCCTGGTGCTGGGCGGCGGCCACTCCATAGGCGTGCCACTGGCAGTGTCGGCAAAGCGCTCCTTTATCGCGCCATCTGCGGCCATGACCATACATCCGGTGCGGATAACCGGCGTTGTCATAGGCACGCCCCAGACCTACAACTATTTCAGCCGCATACAGGAGCGGATAGTCCAGTTCGTAACGGAAAACTCCAGTATAACCAGGGAAAAATTCCTGGAATATATGATGAAAACCGGCGAGCTTACAACTGACGTAGGCTCCGTAGTTTACGGAGAGGAGGCTGTGTCCTGCGGCCTTATCGACCAGTTGGGCGGCCTCTCGGACGCGCTGGGCTATTTACATGGCGAGATTGAAAAAAGAAGGGCGGCGGAGCGGGAGGCTCTGAGCTGACCTCTCGCCCTGTTTTTTACGGCCCTATTTTGCAGCGTGGCTCTCTGCCTTTCGTTTTAGCGTCAAATTCAGTCCTTCTCAATATGTACGTTCATATGGGGATAAGTCATCTCCACGCCGTTTTCATCAAACCTTGTCTTGATGTTTTCCATAATGGCAAAATACGCGTCCCAATAATCCGCCGTGCTTACCCACGCCCGGAGCACGTATTTTATTGAGCTGTCGTCGTAGGAGAGGACGGCGGCGAAAATCTCCGGGTCATGTATTACGGCGGGGATGCTTGCGGACTCCTTAAGAGAGCGTATGGTGTCCTCCACAGGGGAATCGTAGGAGGCGGAGACCTCGATATCTATGCGCCGCTTTTCGCAGCAGGTGTAGTTCGTTATCTTTCCTGCTGTAAGCTCGCTGTTGGGGGCGAAAATCACTTTGTTGTCTATGGTGGTGATTTGAGTATAGAACATGCCAATCTGTTTTATATTTCCGCTTACGCCTCCGGCCTCGATAAAATCGCCGGTCTTAAAGGGCTTGGCGACTAGTATGGTTATGCCGCCCGCCAGATTTGAAAGGGAGCCCTGTATTGCCAGCGAAACGGCAAGGCCCGCCACGCTGAAAAGCGCGATAAGGGAGGTCACGTCAAAGCCAAGGCTGCCAGCGGCGATAAGTATTGCCAGGAATATGAGCAGCGCCTTTAAAATATTCCTGAGAAAGGAGCGGAGGCTGGGCTCCAGCTTTGATTTCTGAGCGCCCTTGTCGAGAATTTTCAGCAGAAGCTTTATTGTAAGCAGGCATACGGCCAAAATGACCGCAGTTGTAATAAGCCTGCCCAGTGTGATTTGACCCAGGGAAAAGCCCAGGGCTTTTTCAATAGCGCTGGTTGTCCGGCCTACGGAGTCGGACATGGTGTCGGTCACAGATTCTATTGTGTCCTGCATATTCTACATCCTTTCGTATCTTTTTGTAAGGCTTCTGAGTCCGGCGGCCTGTTCTTCCGTAAGCTGTTCCCATTTTACGCGCCATTTCCAGTTCCCGTCGGGGGTGCCCGGCACATTGAGCCGGGCCGAGTTATCAAGGAGCAGTACGTCCTGAAGCTGGGCTATTACCCAGGGACAGGAGGTGCTCCAAAGCTTTTCCAGCGCCTCCCGGGCCTTTTCGGCGCTCCCGCACCATCCGGCCAGAGTTTCGTTATCATGGGTGCCTGTGAAGAATAAGCGCCTTTTGGACAGCTCCGGCGGCATGTGCGACATTTCCTCTGAGGAAAACTGCCACACGTTCATGCCGGGATAGCCCAAAAGCTTTATAAGGTTGTATACGCCGGCGTCGAGAACGCCAAGGTCCTCCGCGATGACCGGCAGCGGCCCAATGGCCTTCTCAGCGGCTTTAAAAAGCCTGCCTCCTATGCCCGGCATCCACAGGCCATCCTTGGCGGAGGCGTTTTCCGGTATGGCGTAGTAGGCGGAAAAGCTGCGGAAATGGTCAAGGCGGATGTAGTCAAACCGGCGGAGGGAAAGGCGCAGCCGCTGAATCCACCAGGCAAAGCCGTCCTCCTCCATGGCGCGCCAGTCGTAGAGGGGATTGCCCCAGTCCTGGCCCTCCGGCGAGAAGTAGTCCGGCGGCACCCCGGCGCGCATTGTGACGCGGCCCTCCGGAGAGAGGATGAAAAGCTCCCTGTGGGCCCAGGTGTCGGCGCTCTCCGGGGCCACATAGATGGGCACGTCGCCTATGATTTTTACGCCCTTTTTATGGGCGTATTCCAGCACCTGCTCCCACCTGAGCCAAAAGGCGCACTGATTTTTTTCAATTTCCGCCACCTGCGGGGCAAATTCCCGGAACAGCTCCGGCAAGTCCCGTCTGTCTCTGTATTTTGCGGGCCAGTCCGGCCAATTTGGGCCGAATTTTTCGGATATGGCCTGATAAAGTGCATAGTCCGGCAGCCAGTAGGAATTTTCGCGGCGGAAATCTGAAAGCTCCTGCTGGGATACCCGGGATGCTTTATACAGCTCCGTGTTTCCGGCGAAAACCCCGGGGCTCCAGTAGGGGGAAGCGCCTTTTCCCACGGGATTCAGGGGCAGTATCTGCCAAAGCTTTTGCCCTGCTGTGGACAGGAAGTCGATAAATCGCTCTGCGTCCCCGTCCAGCTTTCCCGAGGGGAGGGAGCTTACATGGCACAGTATGCCGGAGCAGCGGGGCAGGTCGGGAAAATCCGGGGCTTTCGGCCGTATGCACAGCAGCGCGCCCTGAAGAGGGGCAAGCTGAACGGAGATCTTCCCGTCCTCAAGTGTGTATTCCCGGGACGACAGCAGCTCCAGCGCCCAGCCCGAGGCGGGCAGAAGGGCGGTGTGGGAGTTGAAAACGTCCCGGTTTACAAGGGCTATAAGCGTCTCGCCGTCACCTGCGCGGATGCAGCCGCACACATCCTCACCGAAAGCGGCGGGGGTAAAGCTCCCGGTTTTCAGGGCGGGGTGCTCTGAATAAATCTCTGCAAGACGGCGGTAGTGCTCCAGAAGCTCCCTGTCCTCGCGGCCCCAGGGATAGGTGCCGCGGTTGTAGGGGTCGGGATAGCCCTGCATACCGGCCTCGTCCCCGTAATATATACAGGGCACACCCGGAAAGGCGTATTGAAGCAGCGACAGGAGCTTCAGCCTTGCTTTCGCAAGGCCGTACTTATTTTCGCTGAGACGGAAAAACTCCCGCCGGCTGTCCGGCAGGTCCTCCGGAGCGTCGCCCATGAGGGTCATTATCCTGACGCTGTCATGTGTGCCTATAAGATTCAGGGCGCCGTAGAAATTTTCCTTTGGGTAATTTTCGGAAAGGCTGTACATAAGCTCAGCCACATCATCGGCGCTGCGGCGGCCAAGCATAAAGTCGGTCATGGCAGTGCGGAAAGGGTAGTGCATGGTGCAGTCCAGCTCGTCACCGAGAAAATAGCGGCGCATCACCCCGTAGCTCTCCTTGTTGCTGGCGTCCTCCCAGACCTCGCCCATAAGGAGGCCGTCCTTTTTTTCGTCCCGCAGGGCCTTTTTTACCCCGGCGATAAATTCGTCCGGCAGCTCGTCGGCTACGTCCAGCCGCCAGCCTCTGGCGCCCATGCGGAGCCATTTCCTTATAACGGAGTTTTCCCCGCCGTAGATAAATTCACGGTAGGACGGGGTCATCTCCCGGACGTTGGGCAGGTCGTCCACGCCCCACCAGCACTGGTATTTTGCGGGGTATTCCTGAAAAACGTACCAGTCCCGGTATTCTGAGTCCGGGGACGAGCAGGCGCCGGAGCCGTAATTGCCGTATTTATCGAAATAGACGCTGTCGGCCCCTGTGTGGCTGAAAACGCCGTCCAAAATGACGCTTATACCCAGCTTCTCCGCTTCGCGGCACAGCCGGGAAAAGGCCCCGTCGCCGCCAAAGGAGGGGTCAACGGACATGTAGTCAGCCGTGTCGTATTTGTGGTTGCTGGCGGCTGTAAATATTGGGTTTAAGTATATTACTCCCACACCAAGGCTTTTGAGGTATTGGAGCTTTTCAATTATGCCCTGGAGATTCCCGCCGAAAAAGGGCCAGCGGGTCACGTTTCCCTGGGGATCCTTTGTGTAGCAGGGCGTGTCGTCCCAGTCCTGGTGTACCACGCGCCGCGGGCCTTTCCAGCCCTGGGGCCTGGCGGCGTTTTTCTGGCACTGCTCCCAATCGGAGCCGCGGCGGAATCTGTCGGGGAAAATCTGATATACGATAGAGCTCTTATACCATTCCGGGGTCACAGAGGGCTTATAGACCGTTATCTGGTAGGAGGGAGGCTCCGAGTCCCAGACGCTGCCAATGCCGCCAAGGCGCTTTTCGTTGTTTCCGTAATAGAGCGTTTCGCCGTCAGGCGCTTTTGCAATGAAGCTGTACCACAGCAGGCAGCCTGTGTCAGGGGCGCTGAACCTGGCGTAAAAATAGCTGCCGTCCCGGGTCTCCATAGGTATGAGCCGCTCGCCGTCCTCCTGGCTCCAAAGGCGCAATATGCAGGAAAATCCCGGCTCCGGGCTGTCCGCCTCCAGAGCCAGGAATATTTCCGACGATATCTCTGCCGCCCCGAAGGGACGGCGGAATTTTTCATCGTGAGAATTATGGAATAAGTACATCAGTTAAAAAGTCCCCTGTAAAGCTCGATATATTTTTTGGCGGATGCGTCCCAACTGAAATTTTCCGACATGGCGCGTTTCTGCATCCTCTGCCATGCGCCGGAGCCGCTGCGGTAAAGGGCGAGGGCGGACCGGATTGCCGCCAGAAGCTCATGGGCGTTGAAGTTTGCAAAGCCGAAGCCGGTGCCGGCGTCCGTATACTTGTTGTAGGGCGTTACGCTGTCCTTAAGGCCGCCTGTCTCGCGGACGACGGGGATGGTGCCGTAGCGCATGGCTATCATCTGTGAAAGGCCGCACGGCTCAAAACGGGAGGGGACCAGCAGGATGTCGGAGCAGGCGTAGAGCCTGCGGGAAAGGGGCTCGTCGAATTTGATTTGGGCGCTGAAGCGCTCCGGCAGACGGGAGGCGTAGTATTTGAACTCGTCCTCGTATTTCCTGTCGCCCACGCCCAGGACTACGAACTGGAAATCCTCCGAGTCCAGAAGCTCGCCCAGAATGCGGCTTAAGAGATCCAGGCCCTTCTGCTCCGTAAGACGGCTTATAATGGTTACCATTGGTGTGCCGCCGTCTGCCCGCAGGCCCAGCTCCGCCTGGAGCTTTTCCTTGTTTTTTGCCTTTATTTCGAGGTGGTCGGAGTCAAAGTTCTCCGGTATATACCTGTCGGTCGCAGGGTCGTATTCCGTTGTGTCAATGCCGTTTAAAATGCCGGAGAGCACGCTCCGGCGCTCGGAGAGCAGCCAATCGAGGCCCTCTCCGAAATATGGGGTGCATATCTCGTTTGCGTAGGTGGGGCTTACGGTGGATATCCTGTCGGAATAGTGCAGCGCACCCTGCATAAAATTGACGCAGCTGCCCCATATGAGCTGATTTACAGCGGAGGGGTAGTAGTCCAGGCCCAGCACATCCCCGATAGTGCGGCCGGGGAAAACGCCCTGAAATTTCAGATTGTGTATTGAAAAAACCGTCTTTATACGGTCGTAGCCCGGTGCGCCCAGGTACTGTTCCCGGAGGAAAACCGGCAGAAGCGCGGTGTGCCAGTCGTGGCAGTGGATGACGTCCGGCATAAAGCCGATGTGCATTATGCTCTCCAGCACCGCCTTGCAGAAAAAGGCCATCCGCTCGCAGTCGTCGTCGAAGCCGTAGGGGGCACTGCGCTTAAAATACTGCTCGTTGTCGATAAAATACCATGTAACGCCGTTGTACTTGAGCTTTTCCACGCCGCAGTACGCCCTGCGCCAGCTCAGAGGGACGGTGAAAACGGCCACCGGCTCCATTTGCGCCCGGTACTGCTCCGGGATGGTGGAGAGCTTCGGCAGAAACACCCGGACGTCGCAGCCGTTTTTCTTAAGCGCGCCGGGGAGGCTGCCGCCTACGTCGCCCAGACCGCCGGTCTTTATAAACGGCACTGCCTCAAAGGAGGCGTAAAGAACTTTTAATTTTTCCATATAAACTCCTTCCTTCTTTTTCTTGAAAGAAAAAGAAGCAAAAAGAACTT
>CAZBUH010000049.1:0-14001 GCA_964495095.1 uncultured Oscillospiraceae bacterium
AGGGAACAGCTTATCTGCGGTATCGGCTCCGGCTTTATAAAGAGCTGCCGCCCCACCGCCAGACGGAGCAGGCCGGTGAAATATTCTATAAGCCCGTCTTTTTCGGTGCTTTGAATCACGATATTCTCCGGGCAGTACCCGAGTATCATATTGCAGACCAGTACTGAAAAGGCCGACGTGATTTTATTTACGACCCCGGAGGCCAGCTCATCCCCGCTTCTGGCGTAGTCCAGAATATCATAAAAGGATATGGCGGTTTTGCCACCGGGTATGGCCGAGCCGGGATATGCTTCACGGAGCTGGTTTACCATCTGAGAGATGGCTGCCGGCTGCACGAAGGTCTCTATGCAGCCGTAATTTCCGCATTTGCACTTTACGGAGGAATCATAGTCCACAATCATATGGCCGATTTCACTCAGGTGCCCTATGGAATCAAGCTGCATAGTGCCGGTCTCTATAAGGCAGCCTCCGATGCCCACGGTGCCGCCATCCGGCGAAAAGCTTATATTTATCACGAGAAGCGGCGGGGTATCCTGAGTCCCTGAATTGAGCAGCTCATAGTTGGCGGCAAAATGGGCGGAGTTTCCTACAAAAATGGGGCCGCTGTAATTCAGCGTCCTGGATAAATCGTCCTTAATAGGGGCGTTATCGGGGATAACGCTGCTCATGGAATGTATCAGCGTGCCGGTCTTGCCGTTGACTACGCCCTGGCAGTGGCAGGCAATGCTGTAGATGCTTTCGAGGGAAAGCCCGCTGCCGCTGACAATAAGCCCTATTTCCCTGGCCATGGCGTTTATAACATCGGAATAGCCTGCGCCCGGCTCCAGCAGTATGTATTTTCTGGCGGACGTGTGCAGCGAGAAGTCCAGCAGCCTTATGGCCAGAGCGGTGTCGCTGATCTGGACAGAGACGCTGTGGGCGTACTCGTTATTTAAACGGAACAGCGCCGGTTTTTTACCGCCCTTTTTTGTGGATGTGCCCTTGCCGGAGGATTTAAGTATACCCATGTCATACAGCTTCGTAAGGATATCCATAATAGTCGGGAAGCTCAGGTCAACCTGCTGTTTAAGATCCGTAGCCGTATGGACGTCGTTGAATTTAAAATTGCTCAGGACCGTCATGTAATTGTTTATGCGTATGTTTTTTGGCTTATAGCTCTTCATTTTCTGACCGCCTATATTAAACTTAATGGTATTATCCCACAATTCAGGCAAAAAGAAAAGGGCCAGCGTCAATTAATAATTAATAAATATCGATTTAGCCTTTATGATATTTTTTTAACCAAAGTTATGAAAGCTTGTTTAAAAACGAGCCTAATAAAAAATATTTTTGAAAGGAGAAAAATAAAATGAAGAAAAGATTAGCGGCACTTATACTTGCAATGGCGGCAGTGCTGATGCTGCTGCCGGCGTGCGGAGACGGCGCGGCTGAAGACACGCAGGCTCCGCAGACGGAAGCTCCCGTTACGGACAGCGCGGAAGAAAAAACCGAGCCGCCCGCTGAGACGGAAGATACTGAAGCTCCGGAGTCCATATTCCCGCTTTCCGAGGAGGGCACGGCCTTCTCAATGTGGACGGTGGCCGGGCCTCTTTCCCTGGCCGGCATGAGCGATTATAACGAGAGTGAATTTTATAAGTATATGGAAAAGATGACAAATGTCCATATTGATTTCGCGTTGGGGCCTGCCGGAGAGGAAGAAACGAATTTCAACATCATCCTTGCCAGCGGCGACTATATGGACGCGTTTGCCGTGCCTGATGTAAACTACTATGTAGGCGGTCTTGACAAGGCGATAGAGGATGAGATAATAATTCCTATTGAAGATTACAGCGAATACTATCCCAATTACAACAAGTGCAGGAGCATAGAGGACGTCACACTATATAATACGGTTACGCCAAACGGACATATTGGCGCTATCTACCAGATGAAGATCCCTCAGGCCACATATCAGGGGCCCATAATCCGTATGGATCTTCTCCAGTCCTACGGCTATGAGAAGACAGCGGAGGATATAGTGACGCTTGACGATTGGGGCGAGGTACTGGAACTGTTTGCCGCAAACGGCATAAAGACCCCCTGGTGGGGCGAAGGCAATTTCATGCTTGGTTTTGACGAGGATATACTGCCTGCGTTTGGGATATATATAACTCAGGATAACATGTTTTATCAGCTTGGAGACGAGGTCAAATTCGGCCCTGCTGAAGAGAGCTTAAAGGACTACCTCAAGCTTTACAGCGACTGGTATGCAAAGGGCTACATAAGCAAGGACTTTACTTCTCACATGAATGACATTAACGGCGATGAGCCGGCGGAAATGGAGATCGGCAACGTCGGTATCGGCGTTATACCCCAGGCGTCCTTTGACGAGGTGAACAATTTGACGGAGGGCGGCTCCTGGACCGGAATACCTATCCCGTTAAGCAGCCCGGATCAGAAAGTAGAGGCGCCCTATATCGGCGAGCTGTCCAGGTCATATTTTAACGCCACCGCCCTCTCGATCACCACCGACTGCGACGAGGAGCTTATTCCCATAATACTTCAATATTTTGACTATCTGTTCACCGACGAGGGCTCAACTCTTGCCAACTACGGCGTCGAGGGAGTTTCCTGGCATCCCGGAGACGACGGCTATCCTGTGTTTGAGGACTTTATGGCCAATTCTCCCGACGGCTGGAGCCTTATAGGCCAGTTCGCAAAATACTGCTGCTTCCATGTCGTGCCGTTCCTCTATGATTATAAGCGCGAATTGGGCGCTCTGTCCGAGGAGGCGGCCAGCCTGCCGTCGATTTGGGAGTCCAATTACGCCGACGAGATTGACGAATACCCGAATCTCACCGTACCGGTTGACATTGCCACCGAGTACAACAATATCTATCACGAGATAGAAACCTACGTGGAGGAGTACGCCCTGACCGTAATTACCGGCGGCAAGGACGTCGATGCCTCCTGGGATGAGTATCTTGAGACTTTGGACAGTATGGGTGTGGATTACATCATTCAGGTACAGCAGGATGCGTATGACTCGTTCTTCTCTAAAGACGTCACCGTCGGAATGAACTGACTTTGACAGCGCAATATAAATCACCGGAAATTTAAATGCAGGCTCCCCCGCCGCTTCAGCGGCGGGGGAGCCTGTCTGTTGGTTGGGGAGTTATTGACCTGGGGAAAAAAAGTTGGTATTATATTAAAAAAACGCCGGGAGGCTTTGTCACCCGGCTGAAGCTTAAAGGATGTGACAGAGCATGAAAACACTTGCCGTAAAGCTTATGCGCGATTCGTCACAGGCCCCGGAGCGGGCCACTGAGGGAAGCGTGGGCTACGATATCCGGGCGGATATCCCGGAGGCTGTGACCATACTGCCGGGAAAAACGGAGAAGATACCCTCTGGCTTTGCCATGGCGCTGGAGCCGGGGTACGCCGCGTTTATTTACGCCAGAAGCGGCCTGGGCATAAAGCACGGGGTGGTGCCGGGAAACTGCGTGGGCGTTATTGACAGCGACTATCGGGGCGAGGTGATCGTGGGCCTTGCAAACCGGGGCGGGGAGCCTTTTACCGTGGAGCCCGGCGACAGGATAGCCCAGATGGTAATAGCCCAGTGCGATTTACCGGAGCTTCAGGTGAAAAAGGAGCTTGATGACACCGGCAGGGGAGCCGGAGGCTTCGGCTCTACGGGGAGAGCGTGACGCCATGAGAGCTTATGAGAGACTGTTGGAATATGTAAAACGCCCCACGGCCTCCGATGAGAAAATCCCGGATTGCCCCAGCACGCTGGCCCAGATGGATTTTGCCCGGGCCCTTGCCGGCGAGCTGCGATTGCTGGGGGCGGAGGACGCGCTGGCCGACAGCCACGGGTACGTATACGGCACCATACCCGGAAATATACCGGGCTGGAAGGGCTACACCATCGGCTTTATCGCCCACATGGACGTTGTGAGGGAGGCGCCCTTTGAGAATATCCGGCCCCGGATAATTGAAAATTACGACGGCGGCATTGTGGTTCTGGAAAACGGGCTTACAACAGACCCGGCGGAATTTCCTGAGCTGGCCCGGTACAAGGGCCAGACGCTTATCGTCACTGACGGCTCCACAATTTTAGGCGCCGACGACAAGGCCGGAGCGGCGGAGATAATGACTATGGCGGAATATCTCAGAGACCGTCCGGAGATAAAACACGGAGATATAAAAATAGCCTTTACCCCCGACGAGGAGATAGGCCGCAGCGCGGAGCTTTTCGACGTGGCGGGCTTTGGGGCGGATTTTGCCTACACTGTGGACGGCGCCGGCTTCGGCGAGGTGGAGTACGAGACCTTCAATGCGGCGTCGGCGAAAATAACAGTAAGAGGTCTGAGCATCCACCCGGGGTACGCGAAAAACAGGATGAAAAACGCATGTGCAATAGCCATGGAGTACCACTCGCTGCTCCCCGCCGCCGAAACGCCGGAGCACACCGAGGGCTATGAGGGCTTCTACCATCTTACGGACATATCGGGTCATACGGAAGAATGCGAAATGAACTACATACTCCGGGATCACGATATGGATAAGCTCCAGGCGAAAAAGCGGCTTATGGAGTCCGCGGGGGAGTTTATAAACGCAAAGTACGGCCCCGGCACTTTGGAGATAAAAATTCAGGACAGCTACAGGAATATGGCCGAAAAGGTCCTGCCCCACGCTCATCTTCTGGAAAACGCGGGGGAGGCGGCCCGGGAGCTGGGGACGGAGCCGGTATCCCGGCCTGTCCGGGGCGGCACCGACGGCTCGCACCTTTCATTTATGGGCCTGCCGTGCCCAAACCTCGGCACCGGCAGCCACCTCCATCACGGGCGGCGGGAATTTGCCTGCGTGGAGGCGATGGACAAGTGCGTTATGCAGCTTGTGAAAATAGCCGAGAGATACGGCGCTTTTCCGAAAGAAAATTAGGTTTTGCCGGAATTTGCGGTTCCAGATGCCGCAGCACGGCGGCAAGGCCATACCTTATTAAGCATCTGTATAAAACCGTGGAATATCGCAGCCTGTGGGAGCATTTCCGGCAGGCTGTAATATTTCCCGGTATTTCCCGCTAAAAGGATTTATTTCTCCCCATTCCGCTGCCGTGGGATTTCGACCGCCGGCGCAGGGTATCATAAGTACATAACTTTAGAAAGGGTGTACTTATGAAAAAGCGACTTCTGGCGATGCTTATTCTGGCTGCCGCTTTATGCTCCGCACTGGCCTCGGCAGCCTCGGCGTCTTACGGTGCGGTCAGGGTGTATATCGACGGACGGCTTATTAAATTTTCCGCCGACCCTGTGACAGTAAATTACACGACCTATGTGCCGATGGCGGGCCTGTGCAGTCTCCTCTACGATATAGAGGCCGGCTGGGACCGGGACTCCGGCGTACTGACTGTGGTGGGCGACGGCCTGGAGATAACCGCCGGAGAGGACGACGTGTATTTGACTGCAAACGGCAGGTGCCTTTATGTAAAGGACGGGCTTTTTAAGAAAAACGGCGTTATCTTTGCGCCGGTGCGGACTATCTGCGAAATTTTCAACAGCAAGGTGAGCTGGGACGCCAAAAAAAATTCCGTATATATCACTTCCGGCAGCGGCCTGCTGAAACCGGGAAGCGAATTTTACGGCAGTGAGGATTTGACCTGGCTTTCCCGGGTAATCCAGGCCGAAAGCGGAGGGGAGAGCCTTCTGGGGAAAATCGCCGTTGGAAACGTAGTCCTGAACCGGGTGAAATCTGACCAGTACCCGGACACGGTTTACGGCGTGATTTTCGACCACCGGTACGGCGTAGTGCAGTTTACGCCCACCGCCACGGGGGCCATATACAACCGGCCGTCAAAGGAGTCGGTCGTTGGGGCGAAGCTTGCGCTGGAGGGCGCCGACGTGGCCGGAGAGAGCCTGTACTTTTTCGGGAAATCCGTTTCGTCCTCCTGGATAAGAAGGTCTTTGACGTTTGTTTCCAATATCGGCAACCATAATTTTTATATGTGAAATTTTTTGTGTATTAAACGGTGTCTCCTGCAAATAATAAGGCCGTTACAAACCAAATATTGCAGGAGGAACATTATGAAGAAATCAATTTGGGTATTCCTTATCGCTGCCGCATTCGCGCTCTCTCTGGCAAGCTGCGGCATGGACAAAGAAGGGGACGTAACTCCCACCGCCGGAGTGGACGTGACGGACAGAGCCACTGACAACGCGGGCGTTGCCACCGATAACGGCGGCGACAACGTAAATGACGACCGGAATATGGGCCAGGATATTGTGGACGACGTTGAGCAGGGCGCAAATGACGTTATCGACGACGCCGGGGACATAGTGGACGACGTTATCGGCGGCGGAAACGACAACAATAATAACAGCGACGATGACAACGGCAAGGTGAACGACGATAACGGCATTATCGGCGACGGCAATGCCACCGCATCGCCAGGCACTACAGATAACGGCGCTGCCCGCAGCAGAGCAAGATAAGAAGATAATAGTAAAGGGAGCGCTGCAGAAAGAAAAATTCTGCAGCGCTCCTTTTTTCTGTATACCGCCGGATGAAGCCGATTTTATGAACGCACTTTGAGTTTTATGACTTGTTTCTCGAAATTATGACCACTTTATTGACTTTATGGATGGTTAATGTTATTATCTAACCACGGGCTGCTGGATATCAGCCAGCACCACCTCAACCCCGAGACGGCGTATTTTTTCAAGCTCCTGGCTGTCCGCCGAGGAATCGGTCACAAGCATGTCTATTTCCTCAATGGGAACGCTCGTAAAGCAGTGGATTTTCCCGATTTTGTGGCCTGTGGCAACGATAATTTTCAGACCCTTGCATCGCCTTATCATCATCTCGCTTATCATCGGCTCCCTGGACGAGGAGGTTGTGATGCCGTAGGTGGCGCTGACGCCGTTTACGCCCAGTATGCACATATCGGCGAAGGTCTTTTGCAGGATGAGGGTGGCGAAATCCCCGACGTAGGACTTCGTAAGAGGCGAATACTCGCCGCCTGTGCTTATGACCTCGCATTTTCCGTCCTTGGCCTCATCGCAGACGATGGCGCTGTTTGTGATTATGGTTATGTCCTTATTTTTGCAGCGCTTTACCACCTCCAGGACCGTGGTGCCGGAATTTAAGAAGACGGTGCTCCTGTTTGGAATAAGCGGCTCTATGTACCGGGCTATCATCTGCTTTTCCCTGCCGTATATCTGCACCTTTTCGTCAAATGCCTGGATGTCCCCGTCGGTGCCGTCGGCGATTCTGGCGCCGCCGCGCTTCCGCTCTATAAGGCGCTTGGCCTTCAGGGTCTCAAGGTCGCGCCGGATGGTTATTACAGACACGCCGCACTGGTCAGCCAGCTCTGCGGTGGTTTTTACGCTGCCGTCTGCCAGCAGGCTGACTATCTTTTCCTGGCGGGCTACGATCACTTCTCTGCTTTGTTTCATAAACATGGCTCCTTAAGTAATGTTGATGAATAATAAATCAATTATTTTGCCGTTTTGCGGCTATTATATCATAAATTTTCGAAAAGTCCATATAAAATGCGGATTATTTGAATTATTGGAGGACTTATGAATATTCTTGTAATCGACGTCGGCACCTCCAGCACCCGGGCGGTGCTGTTTTCGCCCGCCGGAGAGCGGCTTTTTTCGGCGAGGAGGACATATACGCCGGAGACCCGGGACGGGGGCGTGTGGGTCCAGCAGCCGGCGGAGAGCTTTATAGACGCGATGATCCAGTGCTGCCGGGAGGTCTCGGCCTCGGGGCTGGAGATATCCGCCGCGGCGATGACGGCCCAGCGAAGCTCCGTAATCCCTGTGGACAGCGGCGGAAATGCGCTGCACCCGGCCATAATGTGGCACGATAAGCGCTCCGCGCCCATATGCCGTCAGATAAATGAAAAATATATGGAACGGCTGGCTGTTATCGGCGGGATGCGCGCCCTGCCCGCCCACTCGGCGCCGAAAATGCTGTACATAAAGCGGAATATGCCGGAGATTTATGAAAGGGCATATAAGCTCATAGGCATACAGGACTATCTGCTCCGTTTCCTGACCGGCGAATTTGTCACCGACAGGGGCCTTGCAAGCCGGTCAATGCTTATGGATATGGAGACAGGGGAGTGGTCCCCGGAGCTTATGGAAATTTTCGGCGTCGCGTCCAATAAGCTCTGTACGCTCCTGCCTGTGGGCAGCGTCTGCGGCCGCGTTACAGGCGAAGCTGCGGAAAAGACCGGGCTGCCGGCGGGAGCGCCCGTCATAACCTGCGGCGGCGACCAGCAGAGCGCCGTTCTGGGGCTTGGGGCCTGGAAACCGGGCACTTCCGTCATAAATATCGGCACCGGCTCCTATTCTGCGGCTGTGACTGAAAAATACATACCGTCCGGCAGCTCCGGCGTGTCGGTCCTCCGGGCTGCGGCGGAGGGGACATGGCTCCTTGAGGCCAGCGCTCCGTCGGCCGGCGACGCGGTAAAGTGGTTCTGCTCCGTTTTTTACGGTGAGCCGGCGGCCTTTGAGCGCTTTTCCGGCGACGCCGCCCGGGCCGCAGCCGGGGCCGGCGGGGTCGTCGCCTCGTGCAGCATAAACGGCACCGGCACTCCGGGGTGGGACTCCGGCGCCAGGGCCTTTTTCGCGGGCATGTCCGCCTCGGCGGGCCGTGAGGAGCTGGCGCGGGGGCTTATGGAGGCCATAGCGGCGGACGCGGCGGAAAACACCGCCCGGGTGGAGGAAATGTCCGGCCGCGCCGGAGCTATCCTGGCCGCTGGTGGCATAACCGGCAGCGAAATTTTCCGACAGGTGCTGTGTGACACTCTTGGCCGTGAGGTTTTCTGCGCTGACGACAGCGAGGCCACATCTCTGGGGGCCTGGGCCGTCGCCGCATCGTCTCTGGGACTTTTCCAAAGCCCCGGGGAGGCCCGGGATTCCATAAAGCCGGAGGAACGGCTTTACGCCCCGTCCCGGGAAAATCACAGTATATACGCCTCTGCCGCCGAAAGGCGGAGGGAGCTTTCAAAAATGATAAACGGAGGAGAGTAAAATGAAATTTGAAAAAACGCCGCTTTTTGAGCTTGACCACGTCTACGCCGTAAACTCCATAGAGATGCCTGACGGCTCACGGCAGGCCCTTTTCGCCTCAGAGGCCCACGACGCCTGCTACATGCTGCCCCTGCCGGAGTGCGACGCGGAAAAGCGCACCCTCGTCTGGTCCCAGCCCGGCGGAGTTATGAGCATGGTGCCGATAGAGGATCGTCCCGGGGAATTTTTGGCTATATCGAAGTTTTTCCGGCTTTACCAGTGGGAGGAAGCGGAGATAATCTGGGTCTGGCCCGACGGTAAGGGCGGCTTTAACACAAAGAGCCTCCTGAACATACCATATATCCACCGTTTCGACGTTATAAAGACTGAAAAGGGCCTCTTTTTCATAGGCGGAAACCTGTCGGACAAAAAGGAGACGAAGGACGACTGGTCCGTGTCCGGAAATGTTTTCACAGGGGAAGTGGATTTGGAAAACCGCGAAATCAGGAACGTACAGAAGCTTATGACCGGCATTTACAGGAACCACGGCTACTGCCGGGATGTGGAAAACGGCGTCACGCGCTCGCTTATCGGCTGCCACGACGGCATTTTCGCCGTTACCGCGCCGGGGATGGGCGGCGACGGCTGGCAGGTGGAAAAGCTGGCCGATATGTCCGTCAGCGACATGGCGATGGTGGATATCGACGGGGACGGCGAAAAGGAGCTCGCCACCATCGAGCCGTTCCACGGGCAGTATTTCCGAATCTATAAAAATAACGGGGGCAAATGGGAGCAGGTGTTCCAGCACCCGGAGGTGACGGAGTTCTATCATGTGGCCTGGGCGGGTACCCTCTGCGGGAGGCCGGCCTTTATCGGCGGCTGCCGCCGGGGAAAAAAGCAGCTTTTCGCCGTGCTGCACAACGGAAAGGATTTTGAAATAAACACTATCGACCAGGATGTGGGCCCCAGCAACGTGAGCGTTTTCCACGGCCCCGATGGGGATATGATTTTGGCGGCCAACCGCGAAAAAGGCGAAGCCGCCGTGTACAGGGTGTCGGAGTAAGCGTTATTGCGCCTTGGCTTACGGCGGTTTGGGCCATGCCGCATATGGGGCGGGTCCGGATTTACCGGTACATGCTTTAAACGGTGAAATTTATATATGACGGCAGCCGGCTCCGGGAAGGGGCCGGCTGCCGCTGTTTTGCGTTTTTGCCGCAGCATTCTGTTGGGGCAGAACGAAAGAAAACTAACGACAGGGATAATTGTAAGCAATGTATAATTATTACATATTATTTCCCGACTTTTTATTAAAAAGTAAAAAATAATAAAATGTATAGACGTTTTATTGTTAATAATATATAATATAAACAGGTGAAAAATACCGGTATTAAAAAATAAAGGTGTAAGTCCGATGTTTGTATAAAAAGACGCCCATACATATGAAAATGAATATAGAAAGGAAATGCGATTATGAAGCGTTTACATACGAAAGTGTTGCCCTTATTCTTGCGGTTGCTCTGCTGCTCTGTTCCTCCGGCATTGCTGCCTATGAGGCTGACGAAAACACATCTATGGATACAATGAAGGCAGAATATATAATGAAAATTCAGAGCGATGCAGTCAACGCCTATAGTAATCTCTGTAAAGTATTTGAAGATGTTCCATTGACATTTGTTAACAAAAGCAACAGCTGGTATGTACAGAGTGACTTTAACAATATATATCCGAAAGACTATAGCGGGGAGTATATAGACTTATCCGGCTGCTTACATTTGTATACTACAAGTGAGCCTGACGACGTATTTGATAAATATGAAGCATGGTGTGGCATGAGCGATAAACTTATACTACACAAGGTCGTTTATACTCTTATGGAATTAGAAAACCTCCAATATGCCATCAGCCAGAGCGGTATTAAAAATATAAGTTCAATAGGCGTAGACACTCAGGAGAACAAAGTTTTGGTTTCCATTCATCCTGATTACTTTGCGGAAATTAGACTTCAAGTTATTGACCGATTCGACGAGAATATGATTATGTTTGATAAGATGAATTATACGAGTTATGAAAGTAATCCTGCCAGTTATAAACCGGATTCACAGTTACCTCCGGCATCTGTATATGCTACATATCCGTTGCGGCCAGGAACGAGAATATGCAGCGCAGAGGCTTCAACAGGCGACACTGTCCCCTATACAGTCGGCATGGTGGGTAAATACAAAAATAAAACTGCTATTTTGACGTGTGGACATGCATTTTTGTCTGCGAGTATTGGTACACCTGTAGATTATACAGTTAATCAAACAATATCTACAGCACCAAACACAAGCAGTTCTATTTCTTTAGGCTCATTAAGCAAATGTCAGTATCAAAATCGCGGATACGGTGATTATGCATTTGTTACAGTATCATCTTCTTCATTTGATATCTTATCAACTACTGCAAATGGAATAAAATTGTCTGGCTATTCAGAAACGATAAGTAATGGTCAGTTAGTATACAAATATGGTAAAGCAACGGGGAGCTGCTATGGAACGATCGCTTTGAAAAATGCAACCGTAGGTGACACTAATATATTTGGTGAAACAATTTATATTTATGGTTTGAATGCATTCAAAGTTTATACAAACGTATACCCAACTCCATGTGCAGTGGGAGACAGTGGTGGTCCGGTGTATCATTCTGATTCGGGGAATTATTTGATTGATGGGACAATCGCAGGTTTTAGTGGAAATGTTTCTGAATATTATTTAGTCTACTATTCTCCAATTGCATACGCTGTCGCTAACGAGTTTCAGCCAACATTCTGAATGGTGTGACAAATGTAGGGAGCGGTTGCCCGTTCCCTACATTACCATTATTCTAAATCGAATATCAGCATGATTAATTATTAATAATATTCTGTTTATCATTTCTCCCAAGGGGGGTGGGATGCGGCATGACAACACTTTTGGAGCGGAAAAAGCGGCGCCTCAATAAATACCTTAACCTCTTTGTTTTTACCTCCGCCGCCATACTGTTTCTCGTTTTCGCCGCGTGGCGGCTGGCTGTGATACCGCGGCTGGAATTCCGGCCCAACGGCAGGGAAGTAAATCCGTACAGGGACGGGACTATAGACGTATGGGAATATCCGTCTGTTTTCCGGTATTTTTACGGTTACCGGCCGGCCTCCGGCGGAGCGATAACCTTCAAAAATGACGTGTACATATATGAGTCTGCCGAGGGCTCTGCGCCGCGGGAATTGGCGTTTTCCGCCGGAGAGAGGATAGACTGCCGCAGCTTTGGCTGCTTTCCGGCGCTTAAGGGCGGTTGGCGCTATGTGGAATATCCCGCCGGCAGTTGGGGCGGGCATACGGGCGGATATGTGCGTACCGCCGACTTGCTGAAAGCCGTGTCCGGCGGCACGGCGTCATATCTGCTGCGCTCGGTATCGGCGGATTCCAAATCCTACGCCTCCAGCCGGTGGGCGCTTTTTATGTGCGACATTACGCTCTGCCAGGAGGGTTATTACATTTCAGACTCCTACTACCTGACCGTGCCGCCATATAACGTGTTCCTGTGGGCGGCGATAACGGCGCTGGCCTGCATTCTGCGGAGCATGAGCGCTTTTGCGCCTCGGCGGTAAATATTTAAAGCAAATGCGCAAAACCCCTTGACACTTACGTTACGTAAGAATGTATCATTACCTCAGCGGGAAGGGGCATTTCAGTATCACATGTAAAAATTCCTCTCTCTTCTGCCCTGCCAATCTCATTCCGCCCCTTCCTGCCGCCTTATTCAGATTTTATCGGCAGAATTTTTCATACACGGGATGATGGAGGTGCTTGTTTATGCGCTGTAAGCCGGCAGCGTTTATCTGCTTTATAGTTTTAGCAGCCATCATTTTTTCCGCTACGCTGCGGCTTGACAGCAGACCGTATACGGAGCAGGAGCTGCGGGAGGCTCAGGAGCGCCTGATATCCAATTTAAACGCCTGGAGCAGTCAGCACCCGGAGATATATTATGAATGCGGCTGGTATATATCGACGATACCGGAGGATCTCAGCGGCGTTGAAGTGCGGGTATTTGAGCTGAGCCCGGAGAAAAGAAAAGCCATCGCCCAATTTGCAGAAAATCCGAAGCTGCTTAATTTCGTAAATTATCCCGGAGAAATGTTTGCCGCCAGGGTGGTCAGGATTGAAAGCGAAACTCAGATACTGGCGGAGATCTACTGGAACACAGTGAGTGAACGCCCTTTGAATGATGACGGTACGCCGTTTTATTCACATATCATTATATATGACATGCCAGAGTGGCTGGAGGCAGGGCGCGAAATACTTGTATGGGGCAATGATTTTTCAAATCCCACATATCCACCCATCAGAGGGGCCTACAGGGTGGAGCCGCTGGAAGCCTATACTCCGGAGGAAGTCACAGGGCTGGTCAAGGAGATAGCGATACCGGACTTTGAGCACTATTACGATAAACCCTGTCTTATCATTAAAGTGGAAGACAGCACCGTAAGCGGCCTGCCTGACACAGTTCAGATAAGCAGTTGGGAAATACCGGAGGAAACGGAGGTTGGCAGCCGAATACTTGTTCGGTGGGGAAATTCACCCGCCGACACGGACTTATATCAGCTAAACGCATTTCAGATCGAGCTGCTGGATTAGGCAGGAATTTGCTGCCTGCTATACCAATCAGCCCCGCCAAAAAAGCGGGCGGATTTTTTATAAAAACCTCTTGACACTTACGTTACGTAAGAATGCAGGATAAATGCGGCGGGAGAGAAGCTGAAGAAAATGATGAAATATATTTTATAAAGGGAAACGGCATCCGGCCTGAACGAAATGCCGCCCATATCGCATTCACCTCCGCCCGCCGCGATTGTCTGTGCGAAGCGCCTCCAACCGATTCGCCAGCACACTCGAAGCGCTGTCGCCCAAAATGTCGATGTCCTCCAGCACCTCGTCCCGGATGGCTTCGGCTTTGCGGCAGACTGCTGCAGCCTCCTCGAAGC
>CAZBUH010000050.1:0-13547 GCA_964495095.1 uncultured Oscillospiraceae bacterium
GGCAGATGACACGGGCTCCGATATAATCACCACCCATTTTGAATACCACTCCATGGAGGCAAACCTCTTAAAGCTGGACATGCTGGGCCACGATGACCCCACCATGATAAAAATGCTGGAGGATATGACGGGGGTGGACGCCCAGAAGATACCCATAGGCGACCCGGAGACAATGGGAATCTTTAAATCGGCCGAGCCTCTGGGCCTCACAAACGACGACCCCATAATAGGAAAGACCGGCACCATCGGCATACCGGAGTTCGGCACATCCTTTACACGGCAGATGCTGGTGGACACCCAGCCGGATAAATTCGACACGCTTGTGCGGCTCTCCGGCTTCTCCCACGGCACCGATGTGTGGCTCGGAAACGCCAAGGACCTTATCGCCTCCGGCACAGCCAGCGTCAACGAGACGGTGGGCTGCCGCGATGATATTATGCTCTACCTTATATCCATGGGCATGGAGCCGAAGCTGGCCTTTAAGATAATGGAGGCCGTGCGAAAGGGAAAGGTCAAAAAGAGCGGTTTCCCCGACGGCGCGGAGGAGAAAATGCGGGAGCTGGGAGTTCCCGACTGGTACATAGAGTCCTGCCGGAAGATAGCTTACCTTTTCCCAAAGGCCCACGCCGTGGCGTACGTCATGATGGCCTTCCGGATAGCCTGGTTTAAGGTGCACAAGCCCCTGGCGTTTTACAGCGCCTATTTTTACCGCCGGAGCCAGAAGGACAGCTTCGACGCGGACATAATGACAAAGGGCGTGGACACGGTGCGTCTGAAGATACGGGAGATATCCGCAAACCCTGACGCCACCGCCAAGGAGGAGGACCTTCTGACAACTCTGGAGGCCTGCTATGAGTTTTACATGCGGGGCTTTGAGTTTGCAAATATTGATCTTTACGACTCGGATGCGGTGAAATTCAAAATAGTCGATGATAAGCGTCTGCGACCGCCGTTTGTGGCCATAAGCGGCCTGGGAGAGACGGCGGCAAGGGATCTGGCTGAGCACAGAAACGACAGGGAGTTTATATCCATAGAGGATCTGTCCGCCTGCTGCTCCAAGGTGTCAAAGACGCATATTGAGCAGCTAAAGAGCCTGGGCGCTCTCAGGAATATGCCTGATACGAGCCAGATATCGCTGTTTTAAGGCTTGATTGAAAGGAGAAAGCGATGGAAAATATCGAGAGGCTTTGGCCCGGATGGAAGCCGGTAGGCGTCATAGGCGAGGGGCCCATAAGCAAGGTATATCTCGTAAAGAGCACTATGGACGGCGAGGACTACTATGCCGCGGTTAAGGTGCTCGCTGTCCCGCCGGAGCAGTATATGATAGACGCGGCCAAGGAGCAGGGCGTTACCGACGATATGCTCAAGAGCTATTTTGCCAAATTCCGCGAGGACCTTAATTGGGAGGTCACCATGATGAAGGCGGTAAGCTCCGGCAATATCGCCACGGTGGATGCCATAGCCACGGTGGATGACGAAAATTCCATCGGCTGGACAGGCTATATCCGCACCGCCGTATATACGCCGCTCACAACGTATTTCAGCCTTAAAAAGCCGGGCCAGGACGCTGTGGTGCGTATGGGCTGCGAGCTGTGCGACGCGCTTATAGCCGGGAGCGATTACGGCGTTGTGCACGGGAATATAAAGCCTGAAAACGTGCTGGTGCTGGACTCCGGAATGTTTGTGCTGAGCGATTTCGGGGTGAGAAGATGTCTTGAAAAGGCGGGCTCCGCCCTTTTCAGAAATGAGCCTAAAAAATACGCCGCCCCCGAGGTGGAGGAGGACGGGCGCTACAGCGCCGCCTCGGATATATATTCCCTGGGCCTTGTGATGTACGGGGCATTAAACGGCTGGAAGCTGCCGGACAAGGATGAAATACCGGATATAGACGGAGTGGCGCCGGAGCTTATGGCCGTGCTTAAAAAGGCGCTCAACAGGAACCCCGTTGAACGCTACAGGACCGCCGGCGAGTTCAAGGCCGCCCTGAAATCTGTACCCGTGGCGGCAGGAGCGATACTCAGGGCTTCCGCCGTACCCACGGCAATGGCGGTGGCGGCCGTAAACAACGAAAAGGCAAAGCGTGCCGCCGCCGCAGTGGCTTCCGCCGCGACTGCGGTTGCCAGGAAGAAAAACGGGGAGAGCCTGAGGAAAGATACAGAGGTAAAGGAAGAGAAAAAACGATCGGGGAAAGCGCTGGGGATAATCATATGTATCCTGCTTGCGGCAATACTCACAGCCGCCGTGCTTTTCATCCTGATACGCGCTCTTGACAGCGATGAGCCTGCGCCTACGCCGGTGGTGGAGATAACGCCCACGACGGAGTCCACGGCTGCAATTACCAGGGAGCCGACTCCTGCGGCTGAGCCAACCCCAACGCCCCTGTCCACGCCCGAGCCGACACCCACGGCAGAGCCGACGCCTGAACCCACGCCCACGCCTGAGCCCACGGCGCAGCCCACTCCCGCGCCTACACCGCGGCCGACACCCCAGCCCACGCCTCAGCCTACACCGCAGCCTACGCCCACGCCTGAGCCGACGCCGCGGCCTGAGCCTGTGAACGACTATTACATACTTTCCAACTCCAGCGCCGAATACCTAACTGAGGAGGATCTTGCTTCCCTCACCCAGGAGACGGCGACTTACGCCATAAACGAGATATACGCCCGCCATGGCAAGGTGTTCCGCTCCACGAGGCTGCAGAACTATTTCCTCTCCCAGAAGTGGTATACGCCGGACCCGAGCTATAACGAGCTTGTGAATCCCCAGTTTAACGAATTTGAGCAGGCGAATGTGGACGCCATATACGCCTATCAGGTAGCTCAGGGCTGGAGAAGCTGAATAATTGCTTGACTTGCGCGTGCTAATATGGTAACGTATTAGCACGCTAAAGTTTAGGCGCATATGGGGTGTTTCAATGGACGGATATATAATAAATATACCCGAGGGTACAAAGGACAGAATTTTTGAGGAGAGCCGCGCAAGGCGCAGTATAGAGGCCGCTATAGTCGGCGTTTTCACCGGGGCAGGCTACAGCGAGGTCATGACGCCGGAGGTGGAGTTTTACGACACCTTCCTCCAGTCGGGAAACCTGCTGCCCCAGGAGGCGATGCTGAAGGTCATCGACAGAAGCGGCAAAATACTGGTTATGCGGCCCGACAACACCACGCCGATTGCCAGGGTAGCCGCCACGAGGCTCCGGGGAAACGGCGGGGTCCAGCGGCTTTTTTATAATCAGACGGTTTTCAGAAGCGCCGCCGCCCACTCCGGCGGGGAGGGTGAGATTCCCCAGTGCGGCGTGGAGCTTATAGGCGTCTCCGGAATGGAGGGGGACGCGGAGGTAATACAGATAGCCGTCAGGGCAATGGACGCCTGCGGCGTTTCGGACTACCATATCGAGCTGGGCCACGCGGGCTTTTTTAAGGCTCTGGCGGCGGAGCTTGACATAGGCGGCGAGATGCTGGAAAAAATGCGCGGCCTTGTGGAAAACAAGAACTTTGCCGCTCTGTCCGATCTGCTGCTGCCTTACGGCGATGCGCCTGCGGCGGAGGCTATGAGGCGCCTGTCGCGGCTTTTCGGCGGCGAGGAGGTTTTGGACGAGGCGGAAAAGCTCACCAGGTCACAGGACGCACACCGGGCCATCAGCTATCTCCGTGGCCTCTACGGTAAGCTCCGGGAGATGGGCTGCGGCGGCAGGGTGCGCTTTGATTTGGGTATAGTTCACCATATAGACTACTACACCGGCGTGGTGTTCCGGGGCTATGTCCAGGGCGCCGCGGCGGACGTAATATCCGGCGGACGGTACGATAACCTTTTAAGGAGCTTCGGGGCCGACGCGCCGGCCACGGGTTTTGCAATAAACACCGGGGCTGTGGAGGACGGCCTTAAAATCAAGGAGCAGCCCAAAAACGGCAGGCTGAGGATTGCCATTACAAAGGGGCGGCTGCTGGACGACTCCATGGAGCTTTTCGACAAAATGGGCCTGGACTCGTCCCCGGTGCGCTCGCCTGGGAGAAAGCTTGTCCACCAGATACCCAATTACGGAATCGACGTGGTTATGTCGAAGGCCCCGGACGTTATAACATACGTGGAGCATGGGGTCTGCGATTTGGGCATAGTGGGCAAGGATACCATACTTGAAAACGGCGGCTCTTTTTACGAGGTGCTGGACCTGGGCTTTGGAAAATGCCGGTTTGCCCTGGCGGTAAAGGAGGGCGACGATTTTTACGGCACTTATAAAAAGCGCGTCATAGCCTCAAAATATCCCCATGTGGCGGAGAGCTTTTTTGCCGCCAAGGGGATGGACGTTTCCGTTATAAAAATCGAAGGCTCAGTGGAGCTTGCGCCGCTTCTGGGCCTTGCGGACGGGATAGTGGATATTGTGGAGACAGGCTCCACCTTGAAGGCAAACGGCCTTGTGCCCGTGGAGACGGTGTGCGATATAAGCGCGAGGCTTATTGTGAACACGGCCAGCATGAAGCTGTACAGGGATGAGATAAAAGATTTCATAGAGAGATGTGATAAAGCGTTATGATGGAAATCACGAGAGACAGGAACGGGGCCGTTGAGGCGCTTTTGCGCGATATGCAGGCAAGGGCCGCCGGGGTTAACGCCGATATATCAAAAACAGCCGCCGATGTTATGGAGGATGTGCGCCGGCGCGGCTTTGAGGCCGTTAAGGAGTATTCCCTCAAATTTGACGGCGCGGAGCCTTACGAGCTCACGGGAGACGACCTTGAGCGGGCCGCGGCACAGTGCGATAAGGGGCTTTACGCCGCTATGGAGCGCTCGGCGGAAAATATAAGGGACTATCAGTCAAGGCTTCTGCCGAAATCCTCAGAGTGGAAAGTGGGAAATTGCAGCCGGCTTGGCCAGGTGGTGCGGGGCCTTACACGGGTGGGCATATACGTGCCCGGCGGAAGGGCCGCCTATCCCTCCTCCGTGCTTATGAACGCGATACCGGCCCGGGTGGCCGGTGTGGAGGAGATTATCATGGTGACGCCTCCCACGGAAAACCTCAATAACGCGGTGATGGCCGCGGCGAAAATCGCCGGGGTGGACCGGGTAATAGCTGTCGGCGGCACACAGGCCATAGGCGCCCTAACATACGGCGCAGGATTTATACCGAAGGTGGACAAAATCGTCGGGCCGGGGAACGCTTATGTGGCAGCGGCAAAGCGCTTTGCCTTCGGCCAGATAGATATAGACATGGTTGCGGGCCCCTCCGAGGTACTGGTAATAGCCGACGGCACGGCCGACCCAAAGTGGGTGGCCGCCGACCTTATGAGCCAGGCCGAGCACGACGTGCTGGCCTCGGCCGTGCTTGTGACCACCTCCGAAAAAACGGCGGAGGAGACGAAAAAAGAAATAGAGCGGCAGCTTAAATATCTTGAGCGCCGGGATATAATAAAGTCGTCCCTGGAAAACTACGGGGCGGTGCTTCTGTGCGAAAGCCTGGAAAGGGCGTGCAGGATAGCAAATACGGTGGCCCCGGAGCATCTGGAGATAATGACGGAGAAGCCGGAAAAGCTGCTGCCCCTTATAAAGAACGCCGGGGCGGTGTTTGTGGGCAAAAATTCACCGGAGCCTCTGGGGGACTATATGGCGGGGCCTAGCCATGTGCTGCCCACCTCCGGCACGGCCCGGTTTTTCTCGCCCCTCTCCGTTGACAGCTTCCTGAAAAAGATGAGCGTAATAAATTACGGCTATGAGGATTTAAGGGACATACACGGGGATATTGTGGCCTTTGCCGGGGCCGAATCCTTGACAGCCCACGCAAATTCCATTAAAGTAAGATTCAGGGAGGCTGAGTAAAATGGCGAGAGAGGCCCTTATAGTAAGGAATACAAAGGAGACACAGATATCCGTAAAGCTCTCCCTTGAGGGCGGAAATGTGACTGTGGACACCGGCATCGGTTTTTTCGACCACATGCTCAGCGCCCTGTTCTTTTACGCCGGCTTCGGCGCTGAAATAAGCGCGAAGGGGGACCTTTTCGTTGACGGCCACCACACCGTGGAGGATACGGGCATAGCCATAGGAAAGGCCATAAAGGAGGCCCTGGGCGAGAAAAAGGGAATACGCCGCTTTGGAAGCGCCTATGTGCCCATGGACGAGGCTTTGGCCTTTACGGCGCTGGATTTTTCCGGCAGGCCCTTTCTGGTGTTCGACGCACAGATGCCCCAGGAGAGGATCGGGGACTACGACGCCTGCCTTACGGAGGAGTTTATGAGGGCGCTGGCTGTAAACGGCGGGATAACACTGCATCAGCGGTGCCTTTACGGGAAAAATGCACACCATATAACGGAGGGGCTTTTCAAATCCCTGGGCCTCGCCGTTAAGGACGCCGTCAGGATAGACGGCGGCGGCGTTACAAGCACAAAAGGAGTTCTTGAATAAATGATAGCTGTGGTGGACTACGGCGCGGGGAATCTGATGAGCGTCACAAACGCCCTGAATTTCCTGGGCTTTGAAAACAGGATAGCGTCATCCCCTGAGGAGCTTAATGAGGCGGATAAAATAATCCTGCCGGGCGTGGGCGCTTTTCCGGCGGCTATGAAAAACCTAAACGAGCGGGGCTTTACGGAGAGCCTGCGCCGGGAGGCGCTGGGCGGAAAGCCCGTTCTGGGCATCTGCCTCGGTATGCAGATGCTTTTTGAACTGGGGTATGAGATTGAGCCGTGCCCCGGCCTGGGGCTTATTCCCGGGCAGGTGCGCAGGATTGATACAAGCCTTAAGCTGCCCCACATTGGCTGGAACAGCCTGGAGATAAAAAAGCCCTGCGGCATATTAAAGGGCGTGGCCGACGGGGAGTATGTCTATTTTGTCCACAGCTACTGCGGCGTCACGGAGAGCCGGTATTTAAACGCCACGGCGGACTACGGAGAGCATGTGGCGGGAGTGGTTTCAAACGGGAACGTGTACGGGTGCCAGTTCCACCCGGAGAAATCCGGCGTCACAGGGCTTAAGATACTGAAGAATTTTTGTGAACTGCGGGAGGAAACGCTGTGAATATATGGCATGACATGAATCCAAAGCGGATAAAGCCGGACGATTTCGTGGCGGTGATAGAAATTCCCAAGGGGAGCAAGAAAAAATACGAGATGGATAAGGAGACGGGGCTTATAATCCTGGACCGTATACTCCACACCTCCACTCACTATCCGGCAAATTACGGCTTTATACCCCGTACCTACGGCGACGACGGGGACCCGCTGGACGTGCTGGTGTTATGCAGCGAGGAGCTGGAGCCCATGACGCTGGTGAGGTGCTATCCCATCGGGGCTATAATAATGATGGACGGGGGAAAAAGGGACGAGAAGATAATTGCGATACCCTTCAGCGACCCCAACTATAACACTACAAACGACATATCTGAGCTTCCCGACCATATTTTTGACGAGATGCGCCATTTCTTCACCGTTTACAAAATGCTGGAGGGCAAGGAGACGGTGGTTGACGACGTGGTGGACCACAAGACGGCTACTGAGATAGTCGAAAGCTGCATAGCAAATTACAAGAGGGATTTCTGCTGATGAAAATTTTGCCGGCAATAGATTTAAAGGACGGAAAATGCGTAAGGCTCTATAAAGGCGACTTCGGCACGGTGCACCAGGTGGCCGAGGACCCGGTTGAGACGGCGGGCATATTCGCCGCCGCCGGGGCAAAGACGGTACATATGGTGGATTTGGACGGGGCGTTAAACGGCGTCAGGAAAAACGGCGGGATAGTAAAGGCCGTGGCCGAAAGCTCCGGACTTAAGATAGAGCTTGGGGGCGGCATACGCACCATGGAGGATATAGACGCGGCGGACAGGCTGGGGGTCTACAGATTCGTCATAGGCTCAGCCGCCGTCTCAGACCCGGATTTTGTAAGGAGAGCCGCGGAAAAATACGGCGAGCGTGTGGCCGTGGGCATCGACGCGCAGGACGGCTTCGTGCGCACCCATGGCTGGACTGAGAACTCCGGCGTGGACGCTGTGGAGTTTGCCGTAAAAATGGAGAGCCTCGGCGTAAAGAATATAATTTTTACAGATATAGACACCGACGGCACGCTACAGGGCCCGCCCCTGGAAAAGCTCCGCGTACTGCGCAGCGCCGTAAGCTGCCTTATCACCGCTTCCGGCGGCGTGACGGATATAGACGATATCCGGGCGCTAAGAAAGGCGGGGATGGACGCCGCCATTATCGGCAAAGCCTATTACGCGGGCACGATAGATTTAAAGGAAGCTGTCCTGGAAGGCGGGGTGCAGTAAATGCTTGCAAAGAGAATAATACCATGCCTCGACGTCAGGGACGGCAGAGTGGTAAAGGGCGTGAATTTCGTCAATATCCGGGACGCCGGGGACCCTGTTGAGCTGGCCAGATACTACAGCGACCAGGGGGCTGACGAGATAGTTTTTCTCGATATCACCGCCACTCACGAGCACCGGGGGACGGTGGCCGACGTGGTGCGGAAAACGGCGGAGCAGGTTTTCGTCCCGCTGACCGTGGGCGGCGGAATACGCTCCATAGATGATTTCCGGGAGCTTCTGCGGGCCGGGGCGGATAAGATATCCGTAAATTCGGCGGCCGTGCGGGATAAGACCCTTATCTCCTGCGCGGCGGATATTTTCGGCAGCCAGTGCGTGGTGCTGGCCATCGACGCGAGACACGCCGGAGACGGGAAATACGAGGTGGTCATAAACGGCGGCAGGATAGGCACGGGAATCGACGCCGTGGAGTGGGCCAGAGAGGGTGAGCGCCTTGGGGCGGGGGAGATACTCCTTACCTCCATGGACGCCGACGGCACAAAGGCCGGCTTTGATATTGAGATGACAAGGGCCATAACCTCCGCCGTGGGGATCCCGGTGATAGCCTCCGGCGGGTGCGGAAGCCTTGAGCATTTCGCGGAGGTCTTTGAGAAGGCCGGCGCGGACGCGGCCCTGGCGGCGTCGCTCTTCCACTTCGGGGAGCTGACGGTGCCGCAGGTGAAGGAATACCTGAGAGGGAGGGGGATACCGGCCAGATGATGGATATTGACCGCCTTTTTGAAAAATCGGAGCTTATACCGGTGATAATCCAGCATGCGGAAAACAAGGATATCCTTATGCTGGGCTTTACAAACAGGGAGGCCGTGGAGCTGACGCTCAGCACAAAGACCGCCTGGTTTTGGAGCCGCAGCCGGCAGAAGCTCTGGAATAAGGGTGAGAGCAGCGGGCATTTTCTCCATGTGAAAAAAATAGTCACCGACTGTGACACCGATACCCTTTTATATTTCTGCATACCCGACGGCCCCACGTGCCATACGGGAAATTACACATGCTTTTTTAACGATATCTGGGAGGAAGAAAAATGAGCGACACGCTTGAAAAGCTCTATGCCGTGGTAAAGGACAGACAGAAAAATCCCCAGGAGGGCTCCTATACCTGCTATCTTTTTGAAAAGGGCATAGATAAGATACTGAAAAAAGTCGGCGAGGAGTGCAGCGAGACTATAATCGCCGCAAAAAACGGAGTAAAGGAAGAGACAGTCTATGAGACTGCCGACCTTATATACCATCTTATGGTGATGCTGGCCAGCCAGGGCATAGACATAGCCGAGGTCATGGAGGAGCTTGACAGCCGCAGCAAGAAGATAGGGAATTTAAAGCAGATGCGGGTCACGGATAAAAACACATAAAAATGCGGCGCCGGAGCTTGTCCGGCGCCGCATTTTTGATACCATTTCCTGAAAAATATCAGTCCTCGTCGTCGTCCTCATCCTCGGGACGGTAGCGCTTTAAATATTTCGCCAGTTTTTTTACTGTATTAAAACGCTCCTCCTCCTCGTCGGCCAGATCGTTATACTGCTTTTTTATAATCGGGTCCTCGGCGTCCACGGCGCAGTGCTTATAGTCAAACATGGAGTCGTAGCACATATCCCTGTATTCCTCTACCACCTCGTAGAGAAGCTCAAACTGCTTATCGGAAAATTCCACTATCATCGCGTATGCTCCTTTAAAGTAATCTCAATCCACGCTGCCGCCGGCGGGGGCGTCGGAAACGTCTATAAGATGAAAGCTTCTGTCTCTTGCGGGCCATGCGCCAACCACATGGCGCCGCAGCTTTTCAAGCCACAGCCTGTAGTAGGGCGCCTCGGGATGCACCCCGTCCCAGGTGCTGCCGTCAGGCATAAAGCCTTCGGAATCACAGAGCCAGTTGAAGGTGTCCAGGTAGTAGACCCGGTATTCCTCCGCAAGCTCCTGGAGCACCCGGTTGTAGCCCTCGATATTGGCGCGGGTGAAGACGGAGCCGGAGGCTTCTTTTTCACGGGAGACAGAGGAGAGACCCATAATGTAAATATCGGCCTCCGGCTGTATATCCATTACTTTTTCCAGAACGGCCCTGTACCATTCCTTAAAGCTGTCGGTACGGGTGCTCATCTCATTTATTCCCAGCAGGATAAACACCTTGCCGTATTTTTCCTGGGCCAGCCCCTGAAGTATGGTGCCGGGGACGCCGCTGCGGAGCGTTATGGAGGTGCTGCTTGAGATGTTGAGAGTGCTCATATTTGTAGCGGCGTAGAAATCCGCGGTTTTAAGGCCGCTGTACATGCCGAAGCCGTCCATAATGGAGTTGCCGATAAAGGCGGCGTCGGAGAAAAAGTTGTCTCCGACGGAGGCGCACTCCGGGACAGGGCAGGAGTAGTCGTATTCCATCTCGGTCACGAGAGGGGGCTTTGCCCCTGTCGGTTCCGCCTCCGGGGCGGGAACAGGCTCCGGCTTTGCCGTGGGCTGGGGCGCAGGCTCCTGCGTGGCTGCGGGAGCGGACTCCTGCGTGGCTGCGGGAGCGGGCTCAGGCGTTTCGGAAGCCGCCGCCGCGCCGTCTGTACGGCGGACGGACACCGCCGCCAGCAATATTGAAGTTATGATAAGCGCCGCGGCAAGGAACGCCGCAGTGCGGGTGGTTAAGAAAAGTTTGCGGGCCATTGAAGTCCTCCAGGGGGAAATTCGTGTTATTTCGGGTTGTTTCGACAATATTATATAGCAAGGACACCGATTTGTGAAGATGGATTTTTCCCCGGCGGGCTATTATTTTTTGCCCGGCCCCGGGGCGCAGGGCGGCAGAGCGGCCAATAAAATGCCCCATTCGGCGGTGCAAAACGGAAAATCCGGCATACTGAATAAACTGTGAATGTCAAATTCAGTCTAAATGAATTACGGCATAAAAATATCGGGGAAACAGGCCGAATTATCGTGCGTTTTACTGTGCCCCGGCAGTTGACTTTGCAGGAAGGGTGTATTATAATTTCAGTAATCATTTTTAAGATGTGGTGTTCCGATGAAGCTCCCGCTTGTTATCAATATTCAAAAATATTCCATCCATGACGGCAACGGCATAAGAACCGCGATATTTTTTAAGGGCTGTCCCTTAAAATGCGCCTGGTGCCACAATCCGGAAAGCCAGCACTATTATAAGGAGGTCACCCATTTCCGCGAGAAGTGCGTACAGTGCCTCCGGTGCGTAAGGGCCTGCCCGGAGGGGGTCATAAGAATCCGGGACGGAAGAATAGAGGCGGGCGGCGAGGGCTGCGTAAAGTGCGGCGCCTGTGAAAGAGCCTGCCTCAGCAGCGCCATCGAGCTTTCCGGCAGGGAGTATACCGTGGATGAGCTTGTCCGGGAGGCGGAGCAGGACAGGATGTTCTATGAGGAGTCCGGCGGCGGAGGGAAAATACATATAATAAGCAGGTAAAATACTTCCTGGACATAAAGATGCAGGGCAGCAACGTCATCGGGCAGATCTACGCCGAGTATATGCCGGTGCCTTTCCTCTCCATAATCACAAACGACTGCATCTCCAAGGGTATGGACTACAACGCCGGCGGCGTCCAACGGACGGCTTGCCCATAAGCCCGTCTCGGAGGGCATCTCCCCTGAAAAGGGCGCGGACACCCACGGCCCCACCGCCGTTATAAAATCCTGCGCCAGGATGGACCACCTGAAAACAGGCGGCACACTCTTAAACCAGAAGTTTACCCCGGGAGTTCTGGAGGGGGAGCAGGGCCTTGACAATCTGGCCGGCCTTATAAGGGCGTATTTCAGCATGGACGGGCACCACATCCAGTTTAACGTAATAGACCGCGCCACACTTATTGCGGCCCAGAAAAACCCGGCGGAATACTGGGACCTCATCGTCCGTGTGGCCGGCTACAGCGACCATTTCAGGAACCTGAGCAAGGCGCTTCAGGATGAAATTATTGACAGAACGGAGCAGAGCTTTGAATAAAAAACCTTTTGTGACCTTGGAACAGGTACAGGAGATAGTAAAGGCCTACCCCACGCCGTTTCATATTTACGACGAAAAGGGCATCCGGGAGAACGCCCGGCTTGTCCGGAAGGCTTTCAGCTGGAACAAGGGCTTTAAAGAGCACTTTGCCGTAAAGGCCACGCCCACCCCGGCTATTTTGAAGATACTCCGGGAGGAGGGCTGCGGCGTGGACTGCTCCTCCATGACGGAGCTTATGCTCTCCCAGATGTGCGGCTTTGAGGGCGGAGATATAATGTTCTCCTCAAACTGCACCCCGGCGTCGGAATTTATAAAGGCCCGGGAGCTTGGTGCCACCATAAATCTTGACGACTATACCCATATAGAGTTTCTGAAAAATGCCTGCGGCATACCGAAAAAGATATCCTGCCGCTATAATCCCGGAGGGAAGTTCTCTATCAGCACCCATATCATGGACAACCCCGGGGACGCCAAGTACGGCATGACAAAGGAGCAGATGATACAGGGCTTTAAGGAGCTTATGGACATGGGGGCCCAGGAGTTCGGAATCCACTCGTTCCTCGCCAGCAACACCGTGTCCAACGAGTATTATCCCACCCTGGCGAAGATACTTTTTGAGCTGGCTGTGGAGCTTAAGGAAAAAACAGGCGCACATATAACCTTTATAAACCTCTCCGGCGGCGTCGGCATACCATACCGCCCGGAGCAGGAGCCAAACGACATTATGGCGATAGGGGAGGGCGTCCGCAGGGCTTACCAGGAGATACTTGTACCGGCCGGTATGGGGGACGTGGCCCTCTGCACGGAGATGGGCAGGTTTATGCTGGGGCCTTACGGCCACCTTGTGGCCAGGGCCATCCACGAAAAGCACATTTACAAGGAGTATATCGGCCTTGACGCATGCGCGGCAAATCTGATGCGCCCCGCCATGTACGGGGCTTACCACCATATAACGGTGCTGGGCAAGGAAAACGCGCCGTGCGACCATGTGTACGATGTGACAGGCTCTCTCTGCGAGAATAACGACAAATTTGCCGTGGACAGGGAGCTGCCGAAAATAGATATGGGCGAATACGTTGTTATCCACGACACCGGCGCTCACGGCTATGCCATGGGCTATAATTACAACGGCAAGCTGCGCTCGGCGGAGCTTCTCCTGCGGGAGGATGGGTCGGTAAAGCTCATCCGCAGGGCGGAGACGCCGGAGGACTATTTCTCCACGATGATTTTTGACTGAATAAGCGGTTAAAATGACAAATCTGGTTTTAGCAGAGTATAACAGACGGCCCCTGATTTTCGGGGCCGTCT
>CAZBUH010000051.1:0-13532 GCA_964495095.1 uncultured Oscillospiraceae bacterium
TTTAAGGAGCTCACGGAGCGGGTGCGGCGGTACGACCCCGAGTATGTGAGCCGGATAACCTGGGTGCCGGCGGAGCAGATAACGGCCGCCGCCCGGCTCTTTGCCGGGACAAAGCCCGCGTCCCTTGAGTGGGGATGCGCAATTGAGCACACGCCGAACTGCTTCCAGACGGTGCGGGCACTGGCCATATTGCCGGGAATAACGGGAAATTTCGATATACCCGGGGGCTTTATCGAGGGTATGCAGGTGATGCCCGAGGCGGACATCCTTGTGGACAGGATAACACGGGAGCAGGGGGAGAAGCGCTTCGGGGAGAGCGAATATAAGCTGCTGGCGGGCCACGGCGGCGCCTGTCCCGCCGCTCATGTGCCCACGCTGATGAACGCCATGCTCACCGGAAAGCCCTACCCGGTGAAAATGCTTATGTGCTTTGGAAATAACGGGGTTATCTCTTTTGCAGACAGCAAAAAGGTGCGCCGGGCCTATGAGAGCGTGGATTTTATATCCTGCATGGACCTTTTTATGACGCCCACCTGCGAGCTGGCGGACGTGGTGCTCCCCGCCGCAAGCTGGCTTGAACTGGATGAGGTCTATTCCGGCCCCAGCCTTGCCGACCACGCCATTCTGACAATGCAGAAGGTGACCCGGATAGGCGAATGCCGCTCCGACGAGGAGGTGCTGGCGGATTTGGCGGGCCGTCTGGGGCTTGATTACGGGGCGAAAACGCCTTACGATATATATAATGACCAGCTTCGGGCCGTAGGGGAGAAATACCCGGAATATAAGGATTTGAACTGGGAGAAAATGAAGGAGCTCCACTATCTTGAGTTTCCGATAGAGTATAAAAAATACGAAAAGCGCGGCCGCTTCAACACGCCCACCGGAAAGATGGAGATATACTCCACAGCCATGGCGGAGATGGGCCTTGACCCGCTGCCGGACTACAGGGAGCCGCCGGAGAGCCCCTACAGCACGCCGGAACTGTATAAGGAATACCCACTTGTGCTGACCACCGGAGGCCGGGATAAATTCTTCTTTATCTCCGAGGGGCGTCAGATACCGATGCTGCGGAAAATGAGCCGTTATCCGATGGTGGAGATGCACCCGGAAACAGCGGCGAAATATGGCATAAAAGACGGGGACTGGGTCTGGATAGAGACTCTCCGGGGGAAAATAACCCAGAAAGCCAGAGTCCACGAGGGGATAGACCCCAGAGTGGTAAACTGCGCCATGGGCTGGTGGTATCCCGAGGAAAAGGACGACACCGGCCACGGCTGGGACGAGAGCAACTGCAACATACTCACAAGCCAGGACCCGCCCTACGACCCAAATTCCGGGACTTATCAGCTCCGGGCAATGCTGTGCCGCATAAGCCGCAACGACGATTGCCATATTGAGGAAAGGCTAAACCGCTCCGGAATTTTAAAATAAAATTTTTTGAAGATAAAAAAGAAAGCTTCGCATTTGTCAAAGAAGTCCCGAAGGACTTCTTTGACAAGCAGAAATATCCGGGGCGAAACCGCCCCGGACATTTTTATCCCCATTTTGTTGCAGGTATCTTTATTAAAAAACCTCAAAAGATATCGGTGAGAGATATTTTATATAAATCGCGCAATTCGCTGCCGGGACGCAGGGCTGTGGGCGCCGTAAGAACCGGCGGGGATAAAAAATTCTTTTTGATACTTTTTCTTAAAGAAAAAATATTATGTGAGGAGGATAAAGATATGTCGGCAATTACAATAACAAAGGAAAATTTCCGCCGGGAGGTGCTGGAGTCTGAAAAGCCAGTGCTGCTGGATTTCTGGGCGGCCTGGTGCGGCCCCTGTAAGGCGGTGGCGCCGGTTTTGGATGAGATATCCGAAAGCGGCCTCGGGATAAAGGTGGGCAAGGTGAATGTGGACGAGCAGGGAGAGCTTGTCCAGGAGTACCGCGTAATGAGCATCCCCACCCTTATGGTCATAAAAGACGGACAGGTCGTAAACCGGGCCCTGGGAGCGATGCCCCGTGACAGTATAATCTCCCTTTTTGAATGATGTATGACGTTATCATAATAGGCGGCGGCCCCGGCGGCTGCACCGCCGCCATGTACTGCGCCAGGGCCGGCCTCTCCGTACTGCTCCTGGAGGCCGAGGCCCCCGGGGGCCAGATGGCGGAGACGGAAAAGATAGACAATTATCCCGGCTTCGACGAGCTTATAGAGGGCGGCAGGCTGGCGGCAAAAATGAAAAACGGCGCCGAAAAATTCGGGACGGAGACGAAATTTGAAAAGGTCCTTAAAATCGACGCCTTATCCGGGACGAAAACAGTGGAGACAGCCTCCGGACGGTATGAGACTAGAACCGTTATTCTCGCCATGGGTGCAAATCCCCGCAAGCTGGGCCTTCCGGGAGAGGAGCGCCTTACCGGACGGGGCGTATCCTACTGCGCCGTGTGCGACGGCAGGTTTTTCACAGGAAAAACTGCTGCGGTTGTCGGCGGCGGCGATTCGGCGGCCTCCGACGCCCTGACCCTGTCCAGACTGTGCAGAAAGGTGTATATTATTCACCGGCGGGATAAGCTCCGGGCGGCGGCCAGCTATATCGCGGCTTTAAAGCAGGCGGAAAATATAGAGATTATATATAATTCCGAAATAAAGGAGCTTCTCGGGGACGAGACCCTCACGGGTATTAAGCTCCGCAGCAGGGAAGGAAGCCTCAGGGAAATCCAGTGCGAGGGCCTTTTTGTGGCCATAGGCAGAGTGCCGGACGCGGGGATAGCCGCGGGCCAGGTAAAGCTGGACTGGGGCGGATATATCGTGGCTGGAGAGACCACCCAGACGAATGTACCGGGCGTCTTTGCCGTTGGCGATGTGCGGGAAAAGGAAGTGCGGCAGATAGTCACCGCGGCCTCCGACGGGGCCACGGCGGCCCACTTCGCAGAGCGGTATATAGAGAGCCTTGCCGGTGCGGCTATACTGTAAAAACAGCAGGGGAAAATAAAAATTTCCCCTGCCGCTTGTGTTTCCGTGGGGATGTGCTGATTTGGAGCTTAACGAATAAAGGCCAAAATCCCCCTTGACGCATTTTATATATGGATAATATAATATAAATAACTTGCAGGAGGGGTTTTTATGAAGGTTTTACTTGTAAACGGAAGCTCACGGGAAAAAGGATGTACCGGCGCCGCTCTGGACGAGATTGCCCGGGGCCTTAACGAGGAAGGGATAGAGACGGAGCTGGTGTTTATCGGCAACGTGCCCATGTCCGACTGTATGGCCTGTAACCAGTGCCGTAAGCTGGGAAAATGTGTGATCAATGACAGCGTGAACGAATTTACGGAAAAAGCCAGGGAGGCCGACGGCTTTGTTTTCGGCTCGCCGGTGTATTACGCGCACCCCAGCGCCAGGCTCCTTACCTTTATGGACAGGGCCTTCCACTCCAACAGCGGCGTGTTCCGGTATAAGCCTGCGGCGGCGGTGTTCAGCGCAAGGCGGGCAGGCTCCGTGGCGTCTATGGACGTGGTGAATAAATATTTCTCCATAAACTCCATGCCTATTGTGTCCTCTACATACTGGAATCACGTTTTCGGCTCCCAGCCTGAGGAGACGGCGCAGGATAAAGAGGGAATGATGACCATGTACAACATGGGCAAAAATATGGCCTGGCTTTTAAAGTGCATTGAGCTTGGAAAGGAAAACGGCGTTCTCCATCCGGAAAATAAAAAAGTCGCTACGAATTTCATAAGATAAGGCTTACCCGCCGGCAGGGGCTCTGCCGGCGGGTTTTACAGCGAGGGAAAAAACGCGCCGGGCTATTGACAAATGGAGACTGGCGTTATATACTCTAGTTAGTAAAAACTAACTTGTCGTGGGACGGCAGTGCAAACGCGCCGGAAGGGGAGGATAAAATTGGTAGAGATAACTGTGCAGGTGGATGGGATGATGTGCGGCATGTGCGAATCGCACGTGAATAACGCCGTGCGCTCTGCATTTAAGGTAAAAAGCGTTTCCTCATCCCACCGAAAGGGCAGGACGGTGATAATCGCCCAGGAGGACATCCCGGAGGAGGAAATCCGGGCGGCCATAGACAGGACGGGTTATACTGTCACCGGAATAACAAAGGCGCCTTATGAAAAAAAGGGCCTTTTTTCAAAAAAATGATACAGTCGGCGGTATTGGCCATTTGCGGTTACGGCGCTTTGCTGTGGATAAAGCGCCGCATACTGCGAAGGTTACTTTTGAAGAATAGGTTAGATAACACTAACTGCAAAAAAATAAGAAGGAGATGACAAAATGAGCGTTGTTATTGTAGGCGGAAACGAGTGTATGGTGCGCCGGTACATAGATTTGTGCGCGGAGCACGGCTGCCGGGCAAAGGTGTATCCGAAGATGGAAAACGGCATGAAAAACCTGGGCAGCCCGGACCTGATGATAGTTTTTACAAATACCATTTCCCACAAGATGGTGCGGTGCGCGCTGAGCGAGGTGAAGGACAAAACCAGGGTGGTGAGGTGTCACAGCAGCTCCATGGCCGCCCTTAAAAACGTGCTCAGGGAGCATGCGGGGGCGTGATGCGCAGAAACGCGTGATGATGAATATTTTTCCGCAAGCCGGCACGGCCTTTTGGGACGTGCCGGTTTGCGGTATTTTTACCGGATGGGAGTTTTGATAAAAACCCGCCTCTTTACAGAAAGGAAATTGCCTTTTATTCATTTTTGATTTATAATGACAAACATAATGATTGTACGGGGGGACTATTGTGGGATTTGAAGACTTTTACCGGTCGCTGCTTCCTGGCAATTATGCCCTTACAAAGTCCATGGAGCTTACGCGGAAGAGGACCTGCGGTACGCTGTGGTATATGAAAAAATTCCTGGTGCTGTACTATTATGTGTTCCTCAGCCGCGATATAATGACCAGGGAGTACATAGAAAAGGCTGTTAATGCCTTTGATAACTATATTGCCGGCCTCGACGAGGCGGTGCGCCCCGACGCGGAGCGGTACTTTTACCCGGAAAACGGCATCGTAAATCTGAAATCGCCTCAGTTTAAGAGCTTCACAGCTTTCGCGGGCCACTGGGAGTTTGAAAACGAAGCGGACATGAAAAATCACTATCAGAGTGCGAAAAAGCTGTATTTTAACCTGCTTATGGGCTCCGGCGGCCAGTCCGGCGTAAAAAAGCTCTTAAAGGAGGAAATAGAGCGGCCCGGTTTTGTGTATTCAAAAGCCAGCATGGAGCGGGCGATAATGGACGCCGTGTCCTCCGTCTGCGCTGAGCAGGCAAACCTGAATCATGAGATAACCGACCGCTCGGTAAAATACATCATCTCACAGGCGGCCATGGAGGATATCTGCGCCGCCGCAGTTCGCAGGCCCCTTACGCCGGGGCGGGCGCTTGAGATAATCGCTGGACATGACGATAACGGCTATAGGTTCCAGTCCATAGAGAACGATGCGGTGGGCTTTATCCGCAACGAGCGGCAGATTTTGTATTATTACGGTTACTTCCACTCCAAGACCGCAGGCGCCAAAGACTTTGAATTCAGCAGCCTTACGCCTGTTGGCGAGCTGGCGCTGGAGGCGAATGCCAGGGAGTTTCTCGCCATCTGGGAGCACCAGAAGCTGAAAATGCTCTCCCAGCCCCCTGTGGCCGATATAAAAGATGTGAATATAAGCCCGGAGCTTGCGGAGGGCTTTGCCGTCAGCTTTTCCCCATACACGGATGTGCTGGGCCATCTTGCGAGAAACGGGGAAATATCTACAGACCAGTATAAGTACGCTGTGTCGCGGAGAAAGCACACCATATCCGGGGATGAGTGGCTCGGCATGGAGCAGGAGGTTTTAAACCGGCTGCCGGAGCTTAAGTCACGGGTGGAAGGCTTTGGGCGGCGGGGCGACATAACCAATGAGGACGGCCACAAGGAGCTTTCAAAATACCTTTTGGGCGTGCGCTGCGATCTGCCGCGGGACGGCGGCGCCTGTCCCCTGGGCGCAGTAACCCAGGGCCGTACATGGCGCGTGACGGACGGCGAAAAGCTTGAATTTATATATGGCCTCTACTCCCTTATGCAGAGCTATAAGGAGGAGAAATATTCCGGGCTTTTCTTAAGATGCGAAAATGACCTTCGGGGCCGCTACAGGGCCGCCGCCGCAGGGGAGAGCATAAGCCCGGACCCGGGCGTTAAGATAAGCTGGGACTTGTATAATATACGCACGGATAAATTTATCCTGCTGGGGGCCATTGCTGCCATAACAATGTCCGAGCTGCGGCTTTACGACTTCCGGGACAATGCGCAGGACGCCGCCGAGACGGTAATTGCGGCGGCGGGCAGGAGCTTTTCCGGACTTATGCGGCGGGCGGGCCTCAGCCGCCGGGACCTCAGGCAGGCGGTTTTCGCTTTCTGCTCGGGGGACTACAGCAGCTTTGCCGCCCGGGAAACGGAGGAGCGGGAGCCGGTGCTGGCCGCATACCGCAGGGAGACGGCGGAGGACCTTATGACGAAAATAAGGGACGTATCCGCCAGGGCCGCGTCCGCCGTGACCGAGGGGAGGCGCCGCAGCGGCCAGCTTGTGAGCCTTTTGAAGTCCTATTATATGGAGCGGTATATGGAGGGCGGATTTTTAAAGTGCGAGTGCTGCGGAGAGACCACGTTCATAACCGCTGCCGGGGAGCCTTATGTGGAGTTTCACCACCTTATACCCTTTAAGCTTGCCGGCGGGCCGGACCACTATCTTAATCTTTTCGCCCTGTGCCCCAACTGCCACAGGAAGATACACTTCCTGGGCGCGGAGGCAAAGGAGCCGGAGTACAGGAAAATAAACGACGGCAATTATCTCAGTATGACTTTTTTGGAGAGGCTCACGGAGCTGAAGAGCCAGTATGTATTGAAATCCTACCATCTGGAATATCTTCTGGCCGAAAAGGCCGTAACCGAGGCGGAGTACGACGCGGTAGCTTCATGAGGGAGAGTAAATGGATATAAAAGACTGCTTAAACAGAGTGATAAACGCCAGGGCGGAGGAGTTTTTAAAAGAGCTTCCGGAGGACTCCGTGGACCTTGTGGTGACAAGCCCGCCCTATGACGACCTGCGGGATTATGACGGCTCCGTAGCCTGGAATGACGGCGTGTTCAGGGCCGTTGCCGGGGAGCTTTACAGGGTGGTAAAGCCCGGCGGCGTGGTGGTTTGGGTCATAGGCGACAAAACTGAAAACGGGGGCAAGACCCTTACCAGCTTCCGCCAGGGGCTTTATTTTCAGGAGCTGGGCTTTAATATGTACGACGTTATCATATATGAGAAATCCGGCTCCGGACCGCCCCACCCAAACAGGTATTTCAACACCTTTGAATATATGTTTGTCCTGAGTAAGGGAAAGCCCAAAACGGTGCATCTTTTAAAGGATAAGCCGAATAAATGGGCCGGGTACTCCACCTACAGCGAGGTTACCCGCCGGGAAAAGGACGGCACCCTTACAAATAAGGGCAAAAAAGTGGTTAAGGAATTCGGCACCAGGACAAACGTGTGGAAATACGCAAACGGCAAGGGCTTTTCCACCCGGGACGCCATAGCCTATGAGCACCCGGCCATATTCCCGGAAAAGCTGGCCCAGGACCACATACTCTCCTGGTCCGACCCGGGGGATATTGTGCTGGACCCGTTTTCGGGCAGCGGCACGACGGCAAAAATGGCCGAGAAGCTGGGCCGGAACTGGATAATGGTGGACGCGGTGGCCGATTACTGCCGCATAGCCGAAAAAAGGCTGGAGGCCGGCCTGGAAAAGCCGGCGAACACGGTCATATGCCGCCTCCCCTTTGAAAAGACGGCGGAGCTTCTGGAGCGGGAATACGCGAGACTGCCGGAGGAGGGCAGCTTCTTTGCCGTGTGCTCCACGGAATACGATAAAACAGGCTGCGTTGAGCACGACTTTTTTGATGTGATAAGCCGCGCCGCGGCCATCGGCTACCAGTATGTGAACACAATAGTCTACCCCACTAAGGACGTCAGGCAGGGGGCATTTGCCGATAACGTGCGCTACGTGGTCTGGCTCTGCAAAAACAGGGCGGAAATGGCCTTCAACAAGGACGCCGTCAGGGAAAAGCACATCTGGAAAAACGTGGAGTGGGGCAAGCGCGAGAAAAACTACAATCCCAAGGGCAAGGATCCGGGAAATGTGTGGATACCCACCACTGACGACGGCAGAGCCAACATAACGGGACACATACTGCTGAGCGACAGCGAGGTATACGCCCGGTGCGCGGCCATGACCGGGTGCGGCAAAAATTACAGGCTTATAGAGCAGGACGGGGAGCGCGGGAAAACGCCTCCGGCAAAGCCGGCTGCCCCGGCTCCTCGCGGCGGAAGGGCCGTGGGCAAGGTGATTTTCGGCACCTCCGAAAAAATGGACGCCGTGGCCGACGGCAGCGTAAGGGCGGTTATTACCTCGCCGCCGTACTGGAATCTAAAGGACTATTTTAAGGCCGGGCAGATAGGCCAGGAGCCTTATGACGAATACCTGCGCCGGATGGAGACTGTGTGGGCCCAGTGCCTTGAAAAGCTCACGCCTGACGGCAGCCTGTGGATAAATGTGAATATCCGCGTCCAGGGGGGCAGGCCCATGCTTATCCCGGAGGATTTCGTAAAAATATGCAGGGGGCTGGGCCTGTATTATAAGGGTATATTCATATGGCATAAATCCTCCGGGATACCGGCCGGAGGGAAAAACCTGGGGGACCACCATGAATATGTGCTGGTGTTTTCAAAAAGCCGGGATTTTACCGTGGACCGTGAAGTGCAGAGGAGCTTTGCCGATTATAAAAACGACGATATAAACGGCGGGGCCTTTTGGAATATAAACCGCAAGGCTGGAAGCGTTGGCAAAAAGTACATCCACCCCGCCATATACCCAAACGGCCTTGTGGAACGGATAGTGAAGCTGGCGACAAGCCCCGGCGACACGGTGCTCGACCCGTTCCTGGGCAGCGGCACCACCGCTGTGGCGGCTTTGAGCCTGGGCCGGAGCTGCGTTGGATACGAGTATTACGAGGGCTTCCGGCAGCTTATGGAGTCGAGATTTGAAAGCGAGCTTGACGGCGCGGAAATAGAATTTTCCCAGGGGGACTAAGGAAATTTTTAAAATATCAGAGGAGGCGGAACAAATGGCATATTTGGGTGAAAACGTGAAGAAGCTGGGCTTTGGCCTTATGCGCCTGCCACAGAAGGACGGCGGGATAGATTTGGAGCAGACAAAGGTCATGGTGGATAAGTTCATGGCGGCGGGCTTTACGTATTTTGACACCGCATGGGCCTATCCCGGCAGCGAGGACGCCATACGCCAGGCGCTGGTGGAGCGGTATCCGAGGGATAAATTCACGCTGGCCACGAAAAACGCGGCGTGGGCCGGCTGCAAAACCCGGGAGGACGCTGCGGCCCAGTTTGAGACTTCCCTTAAGCGGACGGGGGCGGGATATTTCGACTTCTATCTGCTGCATAATCTGGGGGAGGCCAGAACGAAATTTTTTGATGACTTTGATATGTGGGGCTGGATTCAGGATAAGAAAAGGGAGGGCCTTATAAAGCACGCGGGCTTCTCCTTCCACTCCACACCGGAGGAGCTGGATGAGCTTCTCACAAAGCACCCGGAGATGGAATTCGTGCAGCTCCAGATAAACTACGCCGACTGGGATAACCCGGCGGTGCAGTCCAGGGCCTGCTATGAGACGGCGAGAAAGCACGGAAAGCCCGTAGTCATAATGGAGCCCGTAAAGGGCGGTATGCTGGCCCAGCCGCCGGAGCCTGTAAAAGAGGTGTTCAGAAAGGCAGACCCGGGGGCCTCGTGCGCCTCCTGGGCGATACGCTTCGCCGCCGGCCTGGAGGGAGTAATAACCGTCCTCTCCGGCATGAGCAGCGTAGAGCAGATGGAGGATAACCTCTCCTATATGAAGGACTTTACAAGCCTCTCTGCGGCGGAAAACGCCGCCCTGGACGAGGCCCGGCGGGCGCTTAACGCAATACCGCTGATCCCCTGCACCACCTGCAATTACTGCGCCAAGGTGTGCCCAATGGAGATTGGCATCTCCGGCACCTTTACAGCCGTGAATTACCTGACGCTGTACGGAAATATGGAGATGGCCCAAAGCCAGAAGGAGCTGCTTGTGGACCGCCACGGAAGGAAAGAGGCCGGGGAGTGCATAAAGTGCGGAAAATGTGAGCAGGTATGTCCTCAGCACATAGCTATAAGGGACGAGCTTGCAAAGGCGGCGGAAACGCTGAAATAATTCCGGAGGGACAGCCGCCCCTCAGAATAAACGGTGAAAAATCAAAAACAGATATAGTAAAAGCCGGGGGCGCTCTTATGGGCGTCCCCGGTTTTATAACAGATTAATCAATTTATTTTTACGAAAAAGTATAGGCGAGCTTTTTCAGCGTCTGCAGCACGCCGTCCTCCCAGTAGGGAGGGATAACGCGGTCCGCTGCGGCCCGGACGGCCTCTGAGGCGTTCTCCACAGCGCAGCTTATCCCGGCGGCCCGGAACATCTCAACGTCGTTCTGGTTATCGCCGAAGACCATAACGTCCTCCTTTTTTACCCCGGCGGCGTCAATAAGCCTGCGGATGGCGGCGCCCTTGTCTACGCCGGGCATTGTGAAGTCCAGCCACTCCTTGCCCGCCGCCGTCATGTGCATTCTGGGCGCCCATTTTTCTTTGAGGCTTTCCGGGAAAGCGCCGGGCGCGTCGGTGGGGTGGTACATTGCCACCTTTACTATCTCGTGTGGGGGCAGCACTCCGTACATGGGCAGTATGTCATAGCCGTAACCGCATTTTATCCACTTGTACATTTCCGATTCTGCGCTGGGTGCGTAGGAGGCGTCCGGACAGGCCAGCATAACGTCGGACTCCGGCACTGTGGCGATATCCTCCATAAGCTCCGCCACGAAATTCCGGGGTATGGCCCCCAGAACGTGGGTCTCGCCGTTGCAGCGGCAGATGCCGCCGCCCTCAGCTATATACCAGAGCCTGTCCGTCACAGGCTCCATAAGCCGCATTATGCTGGGGAGCTGGCGGCCGCTGGCTATGACCACCTGCACACCCATATCCGTAAGGTCGGAAAAGACCTGAAAATATTCAGGGTTAATATCTCTTGTGCCGTCTTTGACTATAGTCCCGTCCACATCGGTGGCTATGAATTTTATATTATCCATTTTTCCTCTCCTTAGCTCAGAGCCTGAGACGGTATCGCTTTTCAGGCCGCTAAAAAATGATACCATTTTCCCGATTCTTCTTCAATGGACAGAGTGTACAAAAGCTTGACGGAAATGGTACAATATTTACGTATTTAATATCCTTTGCGTGGAGTGAGAAATTTTGTCTGATCGGGTAAAAGGAATACTGTATATTGTAATGGCGGCGCTGTTTTTCGCCCTTATGGGCATGTTTGTGCGCCTTGCCGGGGATGTGCCGTCGGTGCAGAAGAGTTTTTTCCGCAATATAGTGGCGCTTGTAATAGCGCTGGTGATAATGCTTAAAAATAAGGAGAGCTTCCGTCCGGGGAAGGGAAACCTCAAATATCTGCTGGCCCGGGCCGCCTGCGGCACCGTGGGAATACTGGGGAACTTCTACGCTGTGGACCATCTGGTGCTGTCGGACGCATCAATGCTCAATAAAATGTCGCCCTTTTCCGCCATCGTATTTTCCTGGATACTTTTGAAGGAGAAGCTAACCCTGTGGCAGGGGCTGGCGGTGACGGGGGCGTTTGTGGGGAGCCTTTTTATAATAAAACCCACGTTTTCAAATATGGCCCTGGTGCCGTCGGTCTGCGGCCTTCTGGGCGGGATAGGCGCGGGTCTGGCCTACACCTGCGTGCGAATTATGGGAAAGAGGGGAGTGAGCGGGGCATATATCGTGTTCTTCTTTTCGGCCTTTTCCACTCTTGTGGTGCTGCCGTATGTAATAGTCGTCCACGCGCCGATGACACTTATGCAGCTTGCGTACCTTCTCTGCGCGGGCCTTGCGGCGGCTCTGGGCCAGTTATCCATAACCGCGGCCTACTGCCACGCGCCGGCGCGGGAGATATCCGTCTATGATTACTCACAGATAATATTCTCAGCAATTTTGGGATTTATACTGTTTAACCAGCGGCCGGACGCATTGAGCATTGTGGGCTATGTGGTCATATGCTCAATGGCGGTGTTTATGTTTTTCTACAATAAGCGCCGGGACGCGCTCCAGTGAGCCTGCCCGGCGGCAGTCCGTTCTGCAAATAAAAAGGGAAACCGCCGACAATCTGCCGGCGGTTTCCCTTTTAAATCCGGCCATAATTCAGGGCCGGGTATGCTTTTTATCAGTCGGTCACATAGGGGAGCAGCGCTATCTGGCGGGCCCTCTTTATGGCCTCGGTAAGCTGGCGCTGGTGTACGGCGCATGTGCCTGTGGTCCTGCGGGGCAGGATTTTGCTGCGCTCGGACATGTAGCGGCGGAGCTTTGCGGTGTCCTTATAGTCAATGGACTGCACCTTGTCCACACAGAACTGGCAGACTTTCCTGCGCTTGCGGTTGTGGAGCTTTACGTCCTTTTCAGCCATGGTATTTTACCTCCTTTAAAAAGGGATTTGTAAACGGCCCGGATATCCTCCGGCGCCAAAAGACTCATTTTATCAGAAGGGCAGCTCGCCGTCGTCCTCCGAAAGCTCTGCAAAATCAGAGGGCCTTACGGGGGCCTGGGACTGGCCTGCGGGGGCCGGGGCGGAGTAGCTTGCGTAGCTTCCCGCCTGGGAGCCGTAACCGCCGTCGCTGTCGCGCTTGCTGTCACCGAAATATATGTTGTCGGCCACGATCTCGGCGGATCTGCGGTTGTTGCCGTCCTTATCCTGCCACTGCCTTATCTGGAGCCGCCCGCTGACAACAGCCATGCGGCCCTTGGAGAAATATTTTGAGACGAATTCAGCAGTGCTGCGCCATGCGACAACATCGATGAAATCGGTCTGTTTTTCACCGCCGTCGCGGGAGCTGTAGTCCCTGTCAACAGCCAGTGTGAATGAAGCCACGGAAATACCCGACTGGGTGCTGCGCAGCTCCGGGTCACGGGTGAGCCTGCCCATGATAACAATGTGATTGAGCATTTTCCATTGCCTCCTTAGTCTACAAGAGTAATGAGGGAACGGACAACGCCGTCTGTGATCTTGAAGATACGGTCAAGCTCGGCGGGGAACTGGGGAGCGGACGTGAATTTGATGAGGACATAGTAGCCTTCGGGCTTGTCGTTGATGAGATAGGCCAGTCTGCGCTTGCCCATTTCCTCCATCTCATTCACAGTGCCGTTTGACTCAACGAGAGTCTTGAATTTCTCCACGATAGCGGCTGTAGCCTCTTCCCCCAGATCGGGATCGATGATGTACATAGCCTCGTAGTTGGCTGACGTTTTTGCCATTTTTTTGCACCTCCTTCTGGACTTATGGCCCCCTCTCGCGGAAGGGGCAAGGATAGCCTGTCTTAAGTTCAGGCTAAGTTATTATACACTATTTTCCGGGATTGTCAAGGAAAAAGATAAATTTCATTTATCAG
>CAZBUH010000052.1:0-13434 GCA_964495095.1 uncultured Oscillospiraceae bacterium
CGGCGTGACCGAGGTCACGCCGCAACCCCTTGAAAACTCAGGGTTTTCAAGATTTTCACGCAAATACTGTTTTACGGGGTCCCAGCTTTTGACCGGGCTTATTTTTTTACTTGCCAGGCGGCGCGTAAGAGAATATCCATACCATAATAAGGGAGGCGGCTGTATGAAGATTAAAATATCCGCGCTATTTATCGCTTTTTCAATTTTCCTGGCTGCCTGCGGCAGCGCTCCGACGGAAAACGCAAGCCCGGAAAAGCTTAAGGAGCTTCGGGCACAGTATCCGTATATGGAGCTTGTAAACGGAAGCGCCGCCCTGTCGGCGGCCGGGGAAACCCAGTGGGCACGTCCCTTTGACGCGCTGCTTCAGGTGGAAATTACAGGCGGGCTTGAGAGCAACTCATATATTGCTTATCCTGAACGACCGTGCCGGCAGCGAAAACGCCTTCCGCCGCATATACTGGGGCAGACATATTTTCAGGAGGAATACCAATGTCCCAACAATTCAGTACGGCGGCAAAACAGTATCTGTGCCGTTTTTACGAAATCCTTGACGAAATGATAAAGGGCATGGAGGGCGCGGAGCTTACGGACAGCCTTTCCCACAATTTTATTGTCCAGATGATACCCCACCACATGGCGGCCATCGAAATGTCCCGGAATCTTCTGCAATACACGGACTGGTCCCCTTTATCCGCCATAGCCCGCAATATAATCAAAGAGCAGACGGAGAGCATTAGCCGTATGCGGGCCGCCCTGGACAGGTGCAGCGTCTGCCAAAACACGCCGGATGAGCTGTGCCTCTACAAAAGACGCTTCCGGCAGATAACGGAGGAAATGTTCTGCAAAATGGGAAACGCCGAGGCTTCAAACAACATCAACGCCGATTTCATGCGGGAGATGATACCCCACCACGAGGGGGCTATCAGCATGTCGGAAAACGCCCTCCGCTATCCCATATGCCCGGAGCTTACGCCTATTCTGAACGCCATAATACGTTCTCAGAAAAAGGGCGTATGCAAAATGGAGCAGCTTCTCCGGCGCGTCTGACCTCTCTCCAGGCTAAACCGCGGGCGCGTTTATGCCCGCGGCTTTTTATTTATACGGTTTTCAGAAGCGTCAAAAATTGCCAAGATAGGTGTCGCAGATAAGCTTTACGCACATATCCTGCGGCAGCCTGTCGCTGTTTATCATCATGTGGTACAGGTTTGGGTCGTTCCAATCCATGCCGGTGTAGGTCTTATAGTAGGCCTTTCTGGCCTTGTCGGTGCGCTTTAAGAGCCTCACGGCCCTCTTTTCAGGGAGCTGGAAGCTCTCCATCGTCCTCTGCACCCTGTGGTCCCGTCCGGCGTGGATGAATATGTCCAGCACATCGTCCCTCTCCCGGAGGACATGGTTTGCGCACCTTCCGACTATAAGGCACGGCCCTTTCTCCGCAAGCTCCCGGATAAGGCTGAACTGTGTCTCGGCTATCTGGGCGGTAGTGGGCAGAGGTGAGCTGCCGGCGGTATAAAAATGGGCCGCCTCGGCCTGGGAATATTCAAATCTTGAGGCCAGTATTTCGTCCGTGGCCTGGACGCGCTCAACATCGTAGCCGCTTTTTGCAGCGGCCTCGGTTATAAGGAACTTATCCACATATGGCAGCTTCAGCTCCTTTGCCGCCTCCTGGGCTATTTCACTGCCCCTGGACTCAAATTCACGGTTTATTGTGATAATTTTGTAACCCATATATTCCCTCCTGTTTCCGCGGCTCAGGCTCCCGTCCCAGGCTTACCCGGCGGGACGGCGCTGTACCTCTTTTATGTTTTCGCAGATATCATAATATTTATTTTATCTGAAAAAGCCGCAAAAATCAAGATATTCCGCCGCTTCACGCAGGGCCGCCGCCCTTGTTGCGGGCGCGCTCCTCATTTTCCCGCAGGCGCAATGACATATACTCCTGGAATATGCGCTCTATAAGGGCCGGGTCGGTGACGATATTCAGCCGGGCCATCTCCCCCTCCCCCTTTGAAACCTCAAAGACGAGGGCCTGATTTTCGTCAAGTCCCGGGACGCTCTCCGCCGGGGCCAGCACGGCGTACTGCCTGCCGCCCAGCTCTATGGAGGCCACCCGCTCAAATTTTTTCTCCCCGCCGCTTGTGCGGAGGGTCACATATTCCTTTTCATCCTTCTCCATTTTCCGTCTCCCTGTGGTTTGACACATATGTTTTCTGCATTATGCGCACATATTCCTCATGATTTGTGTTTATAAGCGCGGTGAACAGTATATCTATCATATTCAGCGAGGATATCCGGCTGGACATGCCCCCCAGTCTGTCCCACGACTCGCTGGACTGCACGAAAAGATTATAGGCGCACTTCCCGCTGAGGCGGTTTTCAGAGAGGGAGGTCAGCGACACGGTGGTTATGCCGCAGTAGTTCAGGGTGTTGGCCACCTCTATAATCTCGTCCGTTTCGCCGGTATATGATATGAGAATCGCCAGGGCGTCCGCCGGGCTGGCCTTTGCGCTTATGAGCATTGTGGCCCTGTCCCCGAAGCTGGAGGAGGGTATGCCAAGCCGCATACATTTTATGCAGGCGTCGGCGGCCACGAGATTGGAGGGCCCCACGCCGTAAAAATCCACCCGGCTGGCGCTGTGCATAAGGCTTACCACCTTTGTTATCACGTCCGCGTGATTCAGCGTACTTGTGTCGATGATGGATTTCGCGTTCTGGTTTGACACCTTGTTGATTATATCGAAGATAGTGTCATACCGGTCCACCGGCGTCTGGGCCACTTCAAGGATATTGAGCTGCGTGTAGTTTGCGATTTCCGCCGAAAGCGTCAGCCGGAAATCGGTATAGCTGTCTATGCCCAGCTTGTGGCACAGCCGTTTTACTGTGGTGGTGGAGGTGAAGGTCTTTTCCCCCAATTCCACAATCCCCATATTGGAGACTTCCTGAATATTTGCGAAAATATAGTCCACAATATGCCGCTCTGACGGTGAAAGATCCTTCACCTGCCGCATTTTCGCCAGCAGACTGTAATGCGGCCTGTTACGGTTATACGTACTCATAGCTTCTCCGCTTCAAATATTTCGCGTATCTTGTCTGCTATCTCCTGCTCTTTCTCGTCCTCTACGGACACGGTAATAGTCTCCCCCTGCTTCACCTGAAGGCCCATAACGGCGAACATACGCTTTGCATCGGCCGACTTATCGCCGTGGATAATTGTAATTTTCGCGGACTTGTACGGCTGTACCGCCTTTACAACAAGTCCTACGGGCCGGGCGTGGAGCCCCATTGAATCGTGGATAGTGTAATCAAAAGAAACCATGTTTTCATTCCTCCGTTTTTTGGAAAAGCCGCCGCTACTTCACAGCGAGAATGCCCGGCTCCTCCATGGCCGCAGCTATGACAGGCTCATACCTGGTGCCCTTAAGATTTTTGGCCGCCCGGTTTAAATACGTCTCCATAAGCTCCGGGTCGCCCTTAAAATACGCCAGTTTTGCCACCCGGTACTGGGTGACGCCCCGCATCACATCGTTTTTCGTGTGGGAGGCCCGGCCCATGAGCTTTTTTATAAGGCTCACATCGTGGTCCACATATACGCCGATTATCATGTCCGCCTCTTTCAGAATAGAGGCGTAAGGCTCCGTCTCCAGCGCCTTTGCCCGCTCCAAAAGGCCATACAGCAGATCCCGGTATTCCCTCGCCCGCTCCGGCTCGCAGGAGACAGCGTAATAGGAGATGCACTTCTGGTAAAATTCCAGCTTGTCATTCGGCTCCAGCTTCATTTTGCCCAGCCGTGCGATACACTCCTGGATTTTTTCGTCCTGGCCCAGGGCCATATACGCCTCCATTTTCCATATATACAGGATGGGCTTGCGGAATATCATCCGGAGGCGCTTATTGTTCTCCAGCCGCTCCGCGCACAGGGCGGGATTTACCCGCAAAAGCTCCTCTATGGCGGCTGCGGAACGGCTGCGCAGAAAGACCTGAAGCCGCAGCAGCAAAAACGCGGCTACGGCTGTGACTAAAAACAGCAATATAAAATACCAGTGCTGGCCCAGCCAGCTTAAAATGGCTTTAAAATCCATACCAAACCTCAAAAATGATTATTCCTCAACCGGCGGGAATCTCAGTATGGTGCTTCTGGCCACCTCGCAGGCCATGTCGGCAAGCTCCGAGGCGGAGAGCTCAAGATTAAAGGATATCTCGGTGTACGCGGAGGTGTTCACCCCCGCCACGCAGCAGTAACCGTCATGCTCCGCGCATATGGCGGCCGCCTCCCTGAACGGGGACCCGCCTGCCAAATCGCAGCAGAACAGCACACCGCTGTCCCCCGCCCATTCCAGCGCGCCGCGGAGCTTTTCCTGAAGCGCCGGGATATCGTCCTGCTCGTTAAAATCTATGTAGTAATAGTCCTCAAGTTCACCGATAAGCATCGCAATATTACGCTTCATGGCGGTGCCGTATCCGCCGTGCCCCAGTATTACGACCTTAGTCATGAAAATCACCTGCCGTCTCCAATATAGTAGAAAAACCACCGGCGCCTTATATGCCTGTGGCGGACTCCCTAAATTAATTTTTCACTGCCGGGAAACGAAACGCTCCCAAAGCCGCGCAGCCTCCCGCCGCCGGAGCGGCGGGAGGCGATATCCGTTACATGTTATTGTTCTTAAATACCAACTCACGATATGCGGCGTAAACTTCCTGCATATAGTCCTTGGGTATCTCCGTGACATTCGGGGAAACGAAGATATACATCTTGTGCCCCATTTTCTGGAGGCGCAGCGAAGTCTCCGAGGCGAGGGTCTGGGTTATGGTGACCACGGCCACCGTCGAGGACGCGCCCACCTTCTGGTAATACCCGGGAACGGGAACAAGGGAGTCCTCCAGCGGACAGCAGTTATCTATGAGGATATCCGCCAGATCGCCCAGCTTTTTACCGGAGGAGTGCGTAGCCGCGGCCTTTTTGTAATTTTCACCGCTGGTGACGGCTATTACCTTAAGCCCGCGCTCCTTGGCGTACAGCGCCGCCTCCACAGGAGCGGCGTTCAGGCCGCCGTGGGAGTATATGATGATTGCCTCCCCCTCCTGGAGGTTGTAGCTCTGGAGGAAGTTTGCTATGTATCCCTCCTGGCGTTCTATCCAGAGAAGCTCCCGGGCGCCGCCAGGGCCAATAACATTATTCCACATAAGCCTGGGATCCATAAGCGGATGCCAGCCTACAGTGCCGCCGTAACGGGGAAACAGATCCTGAACCGGCAGTACGGAGTGTCCGCTGCCGAACATGTGTACCATTTTCCCTGACGCAATGATCCCGGCGCAAAGATCGGCCGCCGCCTGGATGTTGGCGGTTTGCTCCTTGTCGATTCTTTCGATCACCTCAGTGATTTTGCTTAGGTATTCAAGTTGTGCCATTTTAAGGAGTCCTCCTAAGATAAAATTCTAAATGAGCCGGCTTTAAAAGCTCAGATCAAACATAGACGCCCACATTGGGGATATAGCCGATAGCCGTCAGAACTGCCGCCAATACCAGGATTATGCCCATGATTGCCAGCGGGGACCAGTTCTTTTTGGTGTACAGCCTGTAGACAAACAGCGTAAGTCCCAGAGGAACTATGGACGGGAACACGGAGTTCAGCAGGTTATCCAGATTGAATACTGAAATAACGCCGTCTGTATAGGTCTGTGTAGCCTCGTCAAACACCTGGGTAGCGGTCTTAATGTCGATATTCAGCGTGCACGTTACGAAGCTCGCCGTCAGCGCGCCGACTACCACAAGACCGAGTATGGATATAGCGGACATTATCTTATCCAATTGGCCCGAAGCCATAAACCGCTGTACGCCTTCCAGTCCGGCCTTGTAGCCCAGCTTGAAGAGCTTCCAGCTCAGTATGTACGTGCCAAGGGGATATACGATTATGTATACCAGGGCGCCCACCCATTGGGCGGAGGTAAGGGCCTGGGATATGGAGAGGCAGATTGTAAGCAGCAGCGGTATAATCGTCGCCACCCACAGGGAATCGCCTATTGCGGAGGTGGGGCCGATAAGGGCTACCTTCGCCTCGGTTATGGCCTCGGCAGTGCCGACGCCGTTTGCAAGCTGCTCTTCCATTCCTATGGCTATGCCGTTGCATATGGAGCCCACCTGGGACTCGGTATTGAACAGTGTGATATGGCGCTGCAGGCCCGCGGCCTTCTCTTCTTTAGTGTCATAAAGCTCGTCTATTACGGGAGCCATTGACTGGCCGAAGGCCATACCCAGCATTGTCTCTGCCTGCTGTGAGCAGCCGTTCCAGAAAAACCAGTTTGTAAATGACTTTTTCAGGGTTTTTGCGCTGACTTTTTTATTCGCCATGATTAAGCCACCTCCGCTCTATTGCTGACAACCGAGTAGTAAATCACAGCGATAATCACCGCGATAACCGCAACGGCCATGGTGGACAGGCCAAGATAGGTGGCCATAACAAAACCACCAAGGAAGATGGCCCAGTGTACGCCCTTCTTTACAAGGAAGGAGAGAATGATGCCCATGCCGAGGGCAGCCATCATGCTGCCGAAGTTTCCGATACCGGTGGTAAACCAGCCGGGGATGGAAATCCCGCCCGACTCGCCGGCCACCTTGATGGCGGTAAGCACGATGACAGCAGGGATAAAGCGGCACAGGAAGCCTATTACCTGACCGCCGATCACGTTAGGCATCCACATCTTCTTGCAGTTGCCCGACTCAGCGACCTTGTTTGCCCAGCGGTTTACGAATACATCCAGCGCGTAATGGACGTTCCACATTGTTCCGCCGACGACTCCGCCCACACCGGCGCCTGTAAACGCAAGGCCGATAAGGGCGGCGGAGTTTCCGGCCACCGTGTCCTTAAGAGTAATAGCCATTGCGGCGCCTATGTAGGTCGCATAAGACAAATCCCAGGCGACCGCCCCGCCCGGCGTTACATTAGCCAGGTATGCGATCTGCAGCGGGATGCCAATTACCATGGCTGTGGACACATCTCCCATAATAAGACCGACAATGAAGGATGCGACCAGCGGTCTGCCAAAGCAGTACCAGCCGATGGTGTTGCCAACGATTGACCCGATCGCGCCCAAATAAATGAACAGTGCGATCAGGATCACCTGAATTGTTGACATGAGTTTTTCCCTCCTTTTTTCATTATTCTATTCAAGGGACTCTATATCCCTAAATAGACTCTCTTAAGCCGGAAGCCTATTTTACCAGCTTGCGCATCTCCTGCCACGTCCTTGCCGCTGACTTCGGCACCGTCTGGTAGATGAGATTTACGCCCTCGGCCGCAATTTCGTCAAAAAGCGCCACGTCTTCGTCGCTGGCGAAAAACACGCTGCCGCCTCCCTTTGTGAGATTATACTTTGTGTCAGGCCGCTTTGCCGCATTGCCTATTACGACCGCTTCGCACTGCCTGACCTCATCCCGCATCCTGTTCAAATCCGCAGGCAGACGGGTCACAAAAAGGCGGTTTTTATCGCTGCCCGCTCCGAAGAGCTCTTTGGCCTCATCCATTGTGACAACGTGAGCCTTATACTGAGCCGGTATGCCCATCAGCATTATCGTCTGGAGGGTCTTGTTTGAGGCCAGCTTGTCATCGATGGCGATTATCTCGCCTATCTTCCAGAAACCGCACCATGCGGTGACGATTTGGCCGTGGATAAGCCGGTCATCAATCCTGATGTAGTTTTTGGCCATTTTTCCTCTCCTCCGCAAGCTAATATTTGTTCATAACTATTATAATATTATCACAATTTTACGAGAAATCAACCTTTGTTAAAAATTAACGCATTACGGCAAAATCGGCCTCTGAGTATGCCAGGCGCTTGAAATTAAACGCTCCGGACTATATAATTTCTATGAGAGCGCACTTGATCTTTTTACTGTGCGGGGGGCTATCCGGATAAAAATGGAGGTAAAAATGAAAAAAATACGCCTTTCCACCGCCTCAGAGCGTCTGACAGCGGCCATTATTTTCGCCGTTATACTCATACTTGCGGTCTTTTTGGCCTGTGTCATGGCCTCAGATATCCCCGCGTTTATTCTGGTGCTCGTCTGCGGTGTGATTGCCGCGCTGCTTGTGCTGTTTTACCTGATAACCGTTTTCCGCGCCGCCTGCGAGGTATCCCCCGGCCGGAGCACAATAAATATCAAGGGCTTTCTGTCCTACACCGTGGATATTTCCGGCGCCGCCGGCGTCAAAACCGTCAAAGTGTCAAACGGGCCTTTCGCCTCCCGGAGCATCCTATTCTTAGATGAAAACGGCGAAACGCTCAAAACGCTGCCCACCAGCTTCACAGCTCACAGCGGCGCCATGGCGGAGCCCGCCGCCATGGCGCTGTCCCAGGCCCTGGGCCTTAAATTTATCCCCGCCCTGGAGCGCTGGGAATACGACAGGGACGCCCGAAAGGAGCACAACGCGGAGCTCGCCCGCCAGCGGAAGGAAGATCGTGCAAACCGTCCGCCCCTAAAGGAGCAGTTAAGGCAGTTTTTCTCCGGCAAAAAAACGGCGCCAAAAGCCTCCGGCCTCAAAAAGGAGCCGGAGGCTGAGGATGAATATGAATTTTCCGAAGCTGACATAGATTATGACGCGATGGACGACGAAAAATAGGTCTTACATCGCCTCCAGCGCCCGCAGCAGACCGGCCACGGCGCCTGAATTGTTGCCGCAGGTGACGATTTGGCAGGCGGCCTGGATATCCGCCGGTGCGTTTGACGGGCAGGCGGCTATGTCCGCCGCCTCCAGCATCTCCAAATCGTTATAGTAATCGCCGATGCACACCAGCTTCCTATCAGCCAGCCCGGAAAGCTCCAAGGCGCGCCGGATGCCGTTTCCCTTCCCCGCCCCCGCGTCGAAGGTCTCCAGGAACACCGGGGCGGAAAGGCAGCGCTTCATCTGCGCCGCAGTTTTCATCCCGTCCACCGCCGCCTGAAGCTGCGGCATCAGCTTCGGGTCTGTCAGCACAAAAACAAGCTTAAGATAATCCCCGCTTATAAATTCATCTATTGAAATAAGCTTCCTCGAAAGCGCCGCCCAGATTCCGTCCCGCTTATCGCCCATGGCCACCTGGTACACGGAGCTTAAATTCCCCACCAGCAGCCACACATAGCCGTTTTCACGGGCAAGCTCCACGGCCTCCGTTTTAAATTCCCTGCCAAGGGGCAGCTTAAAAAGCACGTCCCCTGACGGGCAGGCGTGCAGCACCGTCCCGTTTCCCAGCACCGCAGGGGCGTTAAGCTCCTTTCCGGAAAAATATCTCATGACATCGTCAAACTGCCGGCCGCTGGCGATGGAAAAGGCTCCCCCTTTCTCAATGAGCCTGTGAATAGCCGCCAGATTGCTGTCGGGTACGCGCGGTCCTCTGTCCCAGTCGGTCAGAACGGTGCCGTCCATATCAGAATAAATAACTATATTTTGCAGTTCCATACCCCAATTATATCGGAATTTGGGGCGGCTGCACAGAGTTTTCCGAATTCCGTCAATTTTTTACGAACAGGGGGGCGTTATCATGAAGCATGACACCAGCGGCCTTCAGCGCATGGATAAGCGCCGGCAGAATGAGGAGCGGCGCAGCAGCCAGTTTGCCCGGAAAAACGGCGAGATAAGCACTGCACGGCTCATATCCTGCTACGCCGCCAGCCTGCTTATCTGCATTCTCTGCGTCAGGGAGGCGCTGAAGCCCGATACCGCCGGTGACAGCGCCGCAATTTACCTCACTCTGGCCGCGGTCGGCGTACTGTTTTCCGTTTTCATAACCGTTTACAGCCGCAAGGCGGCAAAGGCAAACCGGGCCGCCCGTGAGCAGTCCCGGAAGAACAGCTCCGATAACGTCGCGGAATATAAGAAAAACAGGAAAAAATAACTTTTCCGTCAATTTAAAATCAAGGGGGTATTCCTATGAAGCTTACCGGTATAGGCGCCTCGGACGGCGTCGCCATCGCCAGGCTCTGGCATCTCCGCACCCCGGACCTCACGGCGCCGCAGCGGGAAAACTGCGAGCCGGAGCAGGAGTCCGGCCGCTTTATGCGCGCAAAAGATCAGGCCATTGAGGAGCTTACGGCCCTTTATGACAAGGCCCTGGAGACAGACCGGGAGACAGCCATGATTTTCGACGTCCACCGCATGATGCTGGATGACCCGGATTTCTGCGAGGGCTCCGAAGCCCTCATATCCTCCGGACATAACGCGGAGTGGGCCGTCTCCGAAACGGCGGAGACTCTCCGGGCCATGTTCGAGAGCATGGACGACGACTATATGCGCGGCCGTGCCGCCGACGTCCAGGATATCGCAAACAGGATGATACGGATTCTGAAAGGCATCCCGGAGGATGAGGAAATGCCTCCTGAGCCTGTGATAGTGGCGTCGGAGGATCTGCTTCCAAGCCAGACGGTAAAGCTGGATAAGCGCTATGTGGCGGGCTATGTGACCCAAAAAGGCTCCCTCACCTCTCATTCCGCCATTCTGGCCCGCTCCATGGGCATCCCCTGCATCGTGGGCATGGGCGACGCATATTCCCTTCTGCCGGAGGAGGGCGTGATAATAATCGACGGCGGCGAGGGCGTGACAGTGACAGCCCCTACCGAAGCGGAGCTTTCGGAATACGCCGCGAAAAAAGCCCGTTTTGAAGAGGAACAGCAGCTTTTGGAAAAATACCGGGACGCCGAAACAGTCACGCCTGCCGGCCACAAGTGCCTCGTCTGCGCCAATATAGGCAGCGTTGCGGACGCGGAGGCCGCGGCGTCCTCCGGCGCAGAGGGCATCGGCCTTTTCCGCAGCGAATTTCTCTATCTCGACAGTCCCTCCTTCCCCACGGAGGAAGCCCAATTTCAGGTCTACCGCCGTGTGCTGGAGGTCATGGCCCCAAGGCCGGTGGTAATAAGGACTCTCGACCTGGGCAGCGACAAGCAGGCCCCGTATTTTAATATCCCCGGTGAGGAAAACCCCGCCATGGGCTACAGGGCCATACGCATCTGCCTTGACCGGCCGGAGATATTCAAAACCCAGCTCCGCGCCCTTTTCCGGGCCTCCGTGTACGGGAAGCTGTGCATCATGTTCCCCATGATAACAGGCGTGGGCCAGGTGCGGGAAATAAAGGAGCATATCGCCTCCGTCAAGGGGGAGCTGGACGCCCAGGGCGTCCCCTATGCAAAGGATGTGGAGATAGGCGTCATGATAGAAACACCGGCCGCCGCAATTATGAGCGACGAGCTTGCAAAGGAAGTCGATTTCTTCTCCATCGGCACAAATGACCTGACCCAGTACACAATGGCGGCTGACAGGATGAACGCCCGGGTCAGCAATATATTCAACTCTGAGGACCCCGCCGTACTGCGGATGATAGAGATAACCGCCCGAAACGCCCATGAGGCCGGCATCTGGGTCGGCGTCTGCGGCGAATCCGGGGCGAACACCCGCCTCACGCCGTTCTTTATGAAAAACCGCATAGACGAGCTGTCCGTGGCGGCCTCCTCCATTTTAAAGGTACGCAGGGCCGTATGTGAAAGCGAGGACTGATTTTTCATGCGCATTATCCGCACAAAGGATTACCGTGAAATGAGCCGCACTGCGGCAAATATTATTTCCGCCCAGGTCATATTGAAGCCCGGCAGCGTCCTGGGCCTCGCCACCGGCAGCAGCCCGTTGGGGGCCTATGCCCAACTGGCGGAGTGGTATCGGAAGGGGGATCTGGATTTCTCCCTTGTGCGCACGGTAAATCTGGACGAGTACATCGGCCTTGCCCCGGACCATCCCCAGAGCTACCGCCGCTTTATGGAGGAGAATTTTTTCAGCAGGGTGAATATCCCTCCCGAATCCATCGATATTCCCAGCGGCGTCTCCCCTGACCCGGAGGCCGAGTGCCGGCGCTATGACGCAAGGCTCCGCTCCCTTGGCCCCATCGATTTGCAGCTTCTGGGCCTTGGAGTGAACGGGCACATAGGCTTTAACGAGCCCTCGGACAATTTTCCAAAGGGCACCCACATAGCGGAGCTTACCGGCAGCACCAGAGATGCCAACAAGCGGTTTTTCGCCGGTATCGACGAGACACCGAAAACTGCTATCTCCATGGGAATTTACGATATTATGCGGGCAAAGCGCATTTTGATGGTGGCCTCCGGCGCGAACAAGGCCGCCGCCGTTCAAAAGGCTTTTTTCGGCCCGATAACGCCCCGGGTGCCCGCCTCCATACTTCAGCTCCACCCGGACGTCACGCTGGTCGCGGACGAAGAAGCGCTTAAAGGAGTCGGTACAGATGGAATTTAAAAACGCTTTTATATACACTGAAAATTTCCGCTTTGAGCCGGGCGGCTTCGGGGTGGAAAACGGGCGCTTTGTAAATGTCCTCGGCAAAACGGGCCCCGGCGCCGTTGATTTGGGCGGCGCACTGGTTATCCCCGGCCTGCTGGACATACATACCCACGGAAATTCCGGGGCCGATTTCTCCGACGGCGATTACGACGGCCTTGTGCGCATGGCCAGGTATTACGCCGCAAACGGCATAACCTCCTTCGCCCCCACCTCCCTCACACTTCCCTTTGAGGATTTGGCCCGGGCCTACGGCACCGTGCGCAGGCTGAACGAGGAAGCCCCAAAGGGGTGCGCCGCCGCCAGAGGCATCCACATGGAGGGGCCGTTTTTCTGCGAGGCCCGCAAGGGCGCCCAGAACGCCGCGTACCTGCGGGAGCCCGATTACGGGGCTTTCCGCGAGCTGAACGAGAGCTGCGGCGGCAGGATACGCATAGTTGACCTGGCTCCGGAGCTTCCCCATGCTGAGGAATTCATACGCAGCGCCAGCCGGGACTGCACCGTATCCATCGCCCACACCGACGCCGGTTACGACGAGGCCAAAGCCGCCATAGAGGCCGGCGCCACCCATATTACCCATCTTTACAACGCCATGCCCCCGCTCCACCACCGCAAGCCCGGCCCAATCGCCGCCGCGGCAGAGGACGAGCGGGTCAGCGCTGAGATAATAAGCGACGGGCTCCACGTCCACCCGGCAGCCGTAAGGTTTGCCTTCAGGGTATTTGGGCCGGAGCGGATGGTTCTTGTAAGCGATTCACTGCGCTGCTGCGGGATGCCCGACGGGGAATACGATTTGGCGGGCCTCCACGCTTTTCTCCGGGACGGCGTGGCAAGGCTGGCCGACGGCACTCTGGCGGGCTCCGCCACAAACGTCTACGACTGTATGCGCCGTGCGGTCTCTTTCGGCATACCGCTGGAGGACGCCGTCCGGGCAGCCACCTATAACCCGGCCCGGCAGTTGGGGTGTCTCTCCGAGGCAGGCTCCATTGCCGGCGGCAAGCAGGCGGATTTTGTTATCTGCACCCGGGAGCTTGAACGCCAGGCAGTCTATATTGCCGGCGAAAAGCTCTGATAAACCATATCCCCGCCGTCTCCGGGAGCTTTTATACGCAAAAAAGGAAGGCATATT
>CAZBUH010000053.1:0-13318 GCA_964495095.1 uncultured Oscillospiraceae bacterium
CTCATCAAGCTGCTTCTGCGTTACCTCGCCGGGGGCGGACATCATCACGTCCTGGGCGTTCTTGTTCATCGGGAAGGGGATAACCTCACGGATGGAGTCAACGCCAGCCAGGAGCATAACCATTCTGTCCACTCCGGGGGCGATGCCCGCATGGGGCGGCGCGCCGTAGCAGAAAGCGTTATACATGGCGGGGAATTTCGCCTTTACGTCATCCTCGCCCATCTTCACAAGCTCAAAAGCCTTTACCATTATCTCCGGATCGTGGTTCCGGACAGCGCCGGAGGACAGCTCCACGCCGTTGCAGACAAGGTCATACTGGTCGGCGGTTATGGAGAGGGGGTCAGCTTCTCCCCTTTCCGCCTTTAAAAGCGCCTCAAGGCCGCCGCTGGGCATTGAGAACGGGTTGTGGCAGAACTCCAGCTCCCCGGACTCCTCGCCTATCTCGTACATAGGGAAGTCCACAATCCAGCAGAAAGCGTACTGCTCCTTATCCATATGGCCCGGCACTGCCGCGCCCAGGGTCTTTACAAACACGCCGGCAGTTTTCTGGGCCTGGGTGAGCTTTCCGGCGGAGAGGGCCACAAAATCGTTGGGCCTGAGGCCCAGGGCCGATACTACACTGTCCTTTATGGGGGCTATAAACTTCCCGATGCCGCCGACAATCTCCCCGTTCCCGTCCAGTCTGAACCAATAGGGCTTGCCGCCGGAGACTACCTCCGCCTCCGCCAGGGTCTTATCGATAAATTTCCTCGTCTCGTGGAAATCCGTTACTACAACGGCCTTTACCGTGTTCCCCTCAAAGGGACCGAAACCGCAGGCGCCCAGGGCCTCCGTGGCGTCCTGAACCGTAAGGTCTATGCGCAGATCCGGCTTATCGGAGCCGTATTTCTCCATAGCCTCCTCGTATGGTATGCGCTTAAAGGGAGCCTGGGATGAGGTCTTATACTGACCGAATTTTGAGAAAATCGGGGGCAAAACATCCTCAATTACCGCGAAAACATCCTCCTGGGTGGCAAAGGCCATCTCCATATCAAGCTGGTAAAACTCGCCGGGGCTTCTGTCGGCCCTGGCGTCCTCGTCTCTGAAGCAGGGGGCTATCTGGAAATACCTGTCGAAGCCCGCAGTCATAAGAAGCTGCTTAAACTGCTGCGGGGCCTGGGGCAAGGCGTAGAATTTCCCCGGATGGTTTCTGGCCGGCACAAGGTAGTCCCTGGCGCCCTCGGGGGAGGAGGCGGTCAGTATTGGGGTCGTTATCTCAAGAAAGCCGTGCTCCGTCATGCTCTGGCGGAGGGCCGCCACCACATTGCACCGCAGCACGATATTGTTCTTTACCTCGGGGTTCCGCAGGTCAAGATACCGGTATTTGAGCCGCGTGGCCTCGTCCGCCTCCCGGCTGCGGTTTATCTGGAAGGGCAGCTCGTTATAGCGGCAGCGGCCCAGCACCTGGATTTTCGTGGGCACAACCTCTATATCGCCGGTGGGGAGCTTGGGGTTTTTGCTGTCCCGCTCCCGGACGACGCCCTCCACGCTTATGGTGGACTCCTTGTTGAGCCCCTTTACGGCGGCAAGCATCTCCTCGGTCCCGATAACCACCTGTGTGGTGCCGTAAAAATCCCGCACCACTACGAAAGCCAGGTTTGCACCCACCTCACGGACATTTTCCATCCAGCCCGATATCTTTATGTTCTTACCCACATCGGAAAGCCGCAGCTCCCCGCAGGTGTGAGTCCTTGACTGTGTCATAATACCAGCTCCTAAAGCTTTTATTTATTTAAAAAAACGGTCAGCCTAAAATTATCTTTCCGCTGTTTTTCTCCCCAACGCCCTTTAAAATTAGCTCCGCCGCCGCTTGGGAGGTGAGGCTGAGCTGTTCTCCTGTTTTGAGGTCTTTGCAGGAGACCTTGCCGGAGGCTATCTCGTCTTCGCCGAGGAATATAACGTAGGGTATTCCCAGCTTATCGGCGTAGGACATTTTGGCCTTGAATTTCTTCTGCTCGGAGTAAAGCTGGGTCCGTATGCCCTTTTCCCGCAGGCCGGTAGCCAGCGCTATGGCCGGGGCCAGATCCTCCGTCATCGGGATTATCATCACGTCCGCCGGGGCCGTCATAAGCCCGTCGTTTAACATACCCTGCTCTCCCAAAACATAGAAAAGCCGCGTAAGGCCGATGGAGATGCCGACGCCCGGCAGCTTTTTATCGGTGTAATACTCCGCCAGATTGTCGTACCGGCCGCCGGAGCACACGGAGCCTATCTCCGGGTGGTCGGTTATAACCGTCTCGTACACCGTGCCGGTGTAGTAGTCCAGCCCCCGGGCGATGGTGAGATCCACCGCGAAATTATCCTCCGGCACGCCGAAATCCGCCAGATATTTTGTCACGGAGTCCAGCTCCTGAAGGCCCATGTCGAATGCTGCGCTCTTTCCCCTGTATGCCTCAAGGGCGGACAGCACCTGGCTGTTGGAGCCGGTTATGGATATGAATTTAAGTATCTCCTCCGCGTCCTCCGGGGAGAGGCCCAGCTCTTCTGTAAGCAGGCCCCGGACCTTTTCCGGCCCGATTTTATCGAGCTTGTCCACCGTGCGCATAATGTCGCCGGATTTTTCGGTGAGGCCCAGCATTTCATAAAAGCCGTTTAAAATCTTCCTGTTATTTACCCGGATGCGGAAGTTTTTAAGGCCCAGGGCGGTAAAGGTCCTGTAGATTATGCCCGGTATCTCCGCCTCGTTTATAATGTCAAGCTTCTCATCGCCGATTATATCTATATCCGCCTGGTAAAATTCCCGGAAACGGCCCCTCTGGGCGCGCTCGCCGCGATAGACCTTGCCTATCTGATATCTGCGGAAGGGGAACGTGAGCTGGCCATAATTCATGGCGACGTATTTTGCCAGCGGCACCGTCAGGTCGAAGCGCAGGCTCAGATCCGCGTCGCCCTTTGTAAAACGGTATATCTGCTTTTCCGTCTCGCCGCCGCCCTTTGCCAGCAGCACCTCCGAGGCCTCGACCAGCGGGGTGTCCAGCGGCGTGAAGCCGTAGAGGGAATATGTCCTGCGCAGCACGTCCATAATGCGCTCAAGCTGCACCTGTCTTGCCGGAAGAAGCTCCATAAAGCCGGACAGTGTGCGGGGTTTTATCTTCTCCATCTGTTTTTCCTTTCAAAGTACAAGCGCTCTTATCCCGCTTAAGGACAAGAGCGCGGAATCGGGCGCTTTTCCTTAATCGGGAAAGCGCCAAAAGAACTTTATTTCGCACCGGGGCTTTTTTAACCCCCGGTCCCGCCGCTGCGGCGGGCCTTATCCGTGCCCGGCCTACAAAAAAGGCGGGCAGAATTTTTCCGCAGCCCAAGGCCGCGGAAAAATATTTTCAGCCGGACGTAAAGCTTTTACCTCTTTTTAGGGTTTACGATATCACGCCAATCCATAAGGCCCTGGCGCAGCCCCTGTATAAGCACCTCGGCGGTGGCCACATTGGTGGCAAAGGGGATGTTGTACTGGTCGCAGAGCCTCGCTATCTCGTCGGGGCTGTTGGCGGACTCGTCCGCATGATCCCGGAAAAATATCACAAGGTCTATCTCATTATAGGCTATTCTGGCGCCTATCTGCTGATTTCCGCCCTGGCTGCAGGACATATACAGGGTTATGGGCAGGCCCGTCGCTTCCGACACAAGCCGGCCGGTAGTGTTTGTAGCGCAGATATTATGGTTTGCCAGTATGCCGCAGTAAGCTATGCAAAACTGCACCATAAGTTCTTTTTTCCTGTCGTGCGCCATAAGTGCGATATTCATCTTGAGTACCTCCCCTTTATATTTTAAGCGGAACGCTCTCTCCCGCAAGTCTTTTCGCTATCCTGAGAAAAGCATGGGCCGCGGACTTCGCCTCATACAAGGCCAGCGCCTCTCCGGAATTGGAGGCCAGAACCACAGACCTGTCCTCCGGCACCGCGCCGATGAGCTGAAGCTCCGTATCGTCTATTATATCGTCCACCGTGGTCTGCAATTTCCTGAAAATGCCTTTCTTCACACGGTTTACAAGGAGCCGCAGCTCCGTCACGCCCTCTTTTTCAAGGGCCGCCGCAGCACACTGGGCGTCTCTCACGCTGGAGGCGTCCACCGTGGCGACGATTATCGCCATATCCGCCCCCTCAACCGCCAGCCGGAAGCCCGGCCCCAGTCCCGCAGGGCAGTCAATAATGCAGAATTCGTACTCGCTTTTAAGCCTGTTTTTTATCTCCAGGAATTTCTCCGGGTCTATATCCTCTGACGAGGCCGAGATGGGCGCTGTCAGCAGGAACAGGTTTTCTATCTGAGGATGGGGCTCCACCGCCTCCTCCAGAGCGCAGCGGCCCTCTATAACATCGAAAAAAGTCATAGGCTGGGTATGGGTCATTCCCAACGTTATATCAAGGTTTTTAAGGCCCACGTCCGCATCCACGCAGACTGTCCTGTGGCCCAGGGCCGCAAGGCACGAGGACACGGCACCGACGGTGGTGGTCTTTCCCGTGCCGCCTTTACCGGAAGTAATCACAATGCTCCTGCCCAAGCCTTAGCCTCCAATCCGCATGTCTAAACTGGCTTTATTTATTATATACATCATCTGCAATATTTTCAACACAAAATTCCATTTATTCTGTATACTTTTTTCCTCCGGGAAGTCCGTCCTTATTTTATCAGGGTGTTCTCCCAGGTAAGGCCGCCGCTCTCCTTTTCAGAGCTGAAGTAATAGTCCAATATGTCCTCGGCGACGCCCATAATGTCGGAGCCGGAGCCGCCCTTTTCCACCACGACGGCGATAGCTATCTGCGGGTCGTCATAGGGCGCGTAGCATACGAAAACCGCATTGTTTGTGGACTCCTTGCCAAGCTGAACGGTACCGGTCTTTGCCGCGATGGAATAGGGGTAATTGCCGAAAACCGAGGACGCCGTGCCGGTTTTTGCCACAGCCCGCATTCCCTGCTGCAAAATGCTGATATAACCGTTTTCGTCGTCTATCCTATTTGCCACAACAGGCTCCTGGTCATACACATTTTCGGTGTAGTTGTAATTTTTCACAGATTTCAGAAGATGCAGCTCGTACCTCGTGCCGCCATTAGCTATCGTAGCCACGTAATTGGCTATCTGCACAGGCGTGAACATGTTGTAGGACTGGCCTATGGCCGCCTGGAGGGAATCGGCGGGGTACCACTGCTCCTTCATGTTCTCTTCCTTATACTCAGCGGAGGCCACGGTGCCGGTATACTCGCCTATCTCTATGCCCGTCTTTTCGCCAAGGCCAAAGCTCCGGGCGGTGTCGGCGATATCCTGGTTTTTCATTATATCGCCAAGCCAATAGAAAAAGTAGTTGCAGGAGTTTTCCAGCGCCGTCACCACATCCACCTGGCCGTGGCTGGAGGGATATATCCAACAGGTTGGCTGGTATGTGTCGTACTTCGTATATTTCCCCCTGTCCTCAATGGTCGTGTATCGGGATATGGTCCCGGTGCGCAGCCCCGTGAAGGCCGTGACCATTTTAAAGGTGGAGCCCGGCGAATAGAGGCCCTGGGTGGCCCTGTTCAGCATGGGGTTCAGCGGGTCCTCCTCAAGCTCCGCGTAGTTCTGGCGGAAGGTGGATATATCGTAGGAGGGATACGACGCGCAGGCCAGCGCCTCGCCCGTCTTAACGTCCACCACCACGGCGGCGGCTCCATCGGCAAGCTGTTCCCCTTCATCCCTGGCGGCGTTTATCTCGTCCACCACCTTTTCCAGGGATCTTTCCGCCACCGCCTGCATGTCCAGATCGATGGTGAGGTACACGTTCTCCCCGGCCACGGCCTCCACGGAGTTTATTACCCCTGTCACCGTGCCCGACGCGTCTGTTTTCGTCGTTATATAGCCGTCCGTGCCGTGGAGGTATTCCTCAAATGCCTCCTCCGCCCCGGACTGGCCAACCACCGCGTCCATGGAGTAGCCCAGTTCCTTATATACCTCATACTGTTTCGCGTCCATCTTGCCTGTGTAGCCCAGCAGATGAGCAGCATACTGTGTGTGGTACTGGCGCACATAGGAGTCGGAAACCTGCACTCCCGCCAGGCCCTGCTCAAGCACGGCGGATATTATGTCTATATCCACATCCTCGGCAAAAACATAATCGGGTATATTCATTATCACCCGCAGCTCCAGCTCATACCGGATGCCGGCAATTTTCCGCATATCGGCCAGATTCGTGGTGTAGTCCATGCCGTAGTGATTTTTCAGGAATATCATAAGGTCGGACGCGGAGATATCCTCATCCAGCCCGAAATACTCCAAATATCCATCCAGCCTGCTCCGCTGGGAGCTGCTCATCTCCGTGTATTCAAATGGCGGAGACGTAACGGGCAGGGTGTCAGAATACGCCACGCCGTTTTTTTCCGCCTCGGATATGAGCGTCATAAGCTGGCCGTTGGGGTCTCCGGAATTCAAAAGCTGCGAGCGGTTTATAGTTATGTTATGTGACACCTTGTTGGACACCAGCAGCCGGCCGTATCTGTCCAGTATATTGCCCCTGGCGGCGGTGAGCGCAGTAGTCTTGACTATTGAATTTTCCGACTGCTCGCAGTATTCGTCGCCCCGGACGATCTGAAGCTCGTATATGGCGGCGGCGTAGATAACGACTATCGCCGAAACCGCAATGAAAAGCAGCACCAGGCGGAACGGCTTCACAATTTTTTCCATATTAAATCCTTTCTATCGGCTGCTGCTTCTTCTCGAGAGCCTCCGGACCGTGTAGTACACGGGTATGACAAAAACGATGGAGTACAGCGTCTGCCACAGCATGGGGAAAATTAACTGATGTATCCCGGCCCTGCCGTACACCAGCGTGCTGAAAAGCTGCACAAAGGCTGAAATAAGCAGCAAAAGGGCCGAGGTAAAGAGAAACGACGGAAAGCCGCGGGTAAGCACATACTGGGTCAGCATACCCATTATCAGGCCCGCCGCGGTGAGAAGCAGTGTAAAAACTATCGTCGGGTCGTTCATGGATATGTCGCAGAGCATGCCGGCAAAAAGGCCGAATATGCCCCCCTTTGTCCCGCCCTCAAACATTGCCACGCCGATGACCGCCGTGGGGATTATAAGCGGCTTTATTCCGTGTATGGCAAGCCGCGGGAAAACCATGGCCTGCAAAATAAAAAGTATAACAAGAAAAAGCCCGTAAGCAACGCATTTCAGGACCGTCTCATGCTTTGGAAGCTCCATTGCGCGCCTCCTTATTCAGCCACGTCGAAGTCTTTTATGACGTAGACGTGAGTAAGCTCCCCCAGCTCCATTGCCGGGGCGATGGTGGCATACTGGGAAAGGCCCGTCTCATCGATGCCGACGGATTCCACACAGCCTATGACTATCCCCTGAGGGAAAACGCCGCCCTTGCCCGAGGTGAGTATAAGGTCCCCGGCCAGAAGGTCGGTGCCGTCGGAGATATATTTAAGCTTCATAAGTCCCTGATTCATAAGGGTAAAATCCCCGCAGGCCACGGCGGCGGAGCTGTCCTTTTCCACAAGGGCGCCCACGTTGCTGCTGGAATCGAGGATCGTTGTCACAGTGGCCGTTGTAGAGCCGAGCTCCGTTATCTGCCCCACAAGATACCCGGCCTCGGTCACGACGCAGTCGCCCACCGCCAGCTCCGAGCTTTCGCCCTTGTTGATGGTGAAATTGGAGGCCCAGCTTGACGCGCCCCAGGATATCACCGTGGCGTTTTCAAACACGAAATCCGAGTGCTTTTTCTTGAGCCCCAGCAGCTCCCGCAGCCGGTCGTTCTCCTCATTGGCGTCGGTGGAGTCAAGGAGCTCCTGCTGCATATCGGCTATCTGGTTTTTAAGCTCCCGGTTTTCCGCCTCAAGCTGGTCGTACTTATACATGTAGTCGTACACCTTTTCCAGATTCTGAGCAATGGCCGAGACGCATATCCGCACAGGCTTCATCACCACGTTCACGGCCCCATTCACGAAGCTGGAGCTGCCGAAATACACAGTCAAGGCGGTAACGACAGCTATGACAAGCGCCACAGCCATTATCGGTATGCCGCGTTTTTTGAGAAATTCTTTCAATGTTCTCACCCGTTTTCCTTTAAGAGCGAATATCCGAAACGCTCCGTCATCCTGCCCAGCCTGCACAGCGGCAGGCCCATAACGTTAAAGTAATCACCCCTGATGCTCTCCACAAATATCGCGCCTATGCCCTGTATGCCGTAGGCGCCGGCCTTGTCCATAGGCTCGCCGGTTTTTATATATGTCTCTATCTCCCGGCGTCTCAGCGCCCGAAAGGTCACATCCGTTTTTTCCGCTTCTTTTATAAGCTCCCCGTCTCTTACCAGGGCTACGCCGGTATATACGGTGTGGGTGCGTCCCGAGAGCCTTTCCAGCATTTTTGCCGCCTGTGCCTCATCACCGGGCTTCCCCATTGGGGAGCCGTCCAGATAAACCAGCGTGTCCGCCCCGATAACGAGGCTCCCCGCCGGGCTTCGTCCCGCCACCTCCAGCGCTTTTGCGGCGGCCAGCGCCTTCACCGTCTCCTCAGGGGAAGCGCCTACGGGGGGATTTTCCCCGCTCTCCGAGGGTATCACCCTGAATTCAAGGCCCAGCATTTTAAGCAGCTCACGCCGTCTTGGAGAGCCGGAAGCCAAAATAAGTTCCATTACTCCACACCTCTGTAGTAAAGTCCCCTTGTAACGCCGTTGGGGGCATACTCGTCCTCTCCAAGATATCTATCCATTATTTTAACGCATTCCCGCGCATTTTCTGTCGTAAAAGCAAGGCGGGCGCCCCACACTCCGGCCTGGGCTATATCCTCCTGCCTGTCGGCCAGAAAGAGCTTGTGGGAATTTAGTACCACGCTCCGGCAGCCGTAGGCTTTCACCACCGGGAATATCTCCCCCCGGCGGTCGATGAGCTGATTGAAGTTGGTGCAGGTGCCGCAGCTTCCGGTGCAGTTTTTCGATATGCAGTTCTCCGTTATCATAAGGGGCAGACGCCCGTAGGCCAGTATCTCCGTATCCGCGCACTTGCGTATATCCCTTATCTGGCTGAGCCGCAGCTCAAAGGACAGTGTGACCGAGCTGAGCCCCAGCTCCCGCACCGCCCGCAGGGATTCAGAGTTATAAATGTTAAGGCCGAAATCCCCCCGGACGTTAAAGCCCAGGTTTTTTGCAAAAAGTATATGGCCGATGTTCCCCACCAGCGCGTCGGATATGTGCATTTTCGCCGCCAGGCCCATAAGCTCCGTCACGGCGTCCCGCTCCGTGTCGTGGATTATCCGGGGCACTATAACGCCAAGGGTTATGTCCTCATCGTTCAAAAACGGCTCCATATATTCATAGCCGTCCTCAATCTCCTCCAGCGGGACGTACACTATTTTCGGCTTTCGCTTTGCCAGCTCCGGCGATAGCTGGTCGGCCTTCATGACGGACACGGTAAAAACCGGCTTTTCCCGGCGGCAGTCATCCTTGAATATCTGGACATACTCGCCCTCCGGCCCCGGAAGATACTCCCGGCGCTTTTCAAAAAGCTCCGCCAGTATTGTCCTGCGCATCTCGTTTATCTGGGCGGCCGTGAGGTTGAGCCCGCTGTCCACCACGTTTTTAACGCCCTGGCACAGAAACGGCGTGCCGCCCGTCTTATAAAGCTGGGTCTGAAGGGTTGTGGCCGTAAGCTCCCTGTGGAAGGCCGGCTCCGGCACGGGGCCGGTGCAGGCGGCGGTGTTGCCCCTGTCGTCTATGGCGGCCAGCTTCGCCGGCACACCCTCCTTCACGATGCCCACAAATTTTACCGGCACCCGCTGGTATTCGTTATTAAGGTACTGCTTCCTGGCGGCCATGAAAAAGCGGTTGTCGCCATTTTCGGCCTCCTCCCGGACTCCAAGCATTTCCGGCCCCTTTTTGTCCCGGAAATAGGCGTCCGTAAAGCCCTGGCGGGAGAAAGCGTCCCGGAGGGATTTCATATCCGCCTCCGGCGGCGGGTTTTTGCTCTTTATGGCCCTGGCGTAAACGTCCGTCACCACCGCCGTATACTCTGGCCGCCTCATTCTTCCCTCAATCTTGATGCAGGTGACGCCGCACTTATCCAGCGCCTCCAGATGGTTCACAAGGCAGTTGTCCTTAAGGCTCAGGGGGTAATCCACGCTTCTGCCGGAGAAGGTGTAATTTAACCGGCAGGGCTGGGCGCACATTCCCCGGTTGCCGCTTCTGCGTCCTATGACGGCGCTCATATAGCACTGGCCCGAGTAGCACATGCAGAGGGCCCCGTGGACGAACACCTCCGTCTCGATGGGGGAATTTTCGCAAATATACGCTATCTCCTCGTATGAGAGCTCCCTTGCCAGCACCACCCGCTTTAAGCCCATGGCGGCGGCCATCTTCACGCCCTCAAGATTGTGTATGCTCATCTGGGTGCTGGCGTGTATTGGCATTTCCGGCACCGACTGACGCACTGCCAGATATACGCCCAAATCCTGCACCAGTATAGCGTCCGCCCCCAGGCGGTTTGCGGTTTTGGCCGCGTCCGCCACCTTGTAAAGCTCCCTGTCGGAAGCCAGCGTGTTCAGAGTCACATATGTCTTAACGCCTCTTACGCGGCAGAACTCCGCCGCCTTGGCAAATTCCTCTTCCGTGAAATTTTTGGCGTTCCGGCGGGCGTTGAAGTCGCCGAAACCCATATATACTGCGTCCGCCCCGTTCTGAACGGCGGCCACGACGCTCTCCGGCGATCCGGCCGGGGCGAGAAGCTCCAGCATATTTAAACGCCTCCTTAAAAGCAGCAATAGGTAAAATCAAAAAGTCTCAGTTTTTCAGGCTGTTCAGGGGAGCCGGTATGCGCCCGCCCCTGTCTATAAAGGCTTTGGGGCTCTCCTGATGCACCGGCATCACCGGGGCCGAGCCCAAAAGGCCGCCGAACTCCACCTGGTCCCCCACGTCCTTGCCCGGAGCGGGTATTATCCTCACGGCGGTGGTCTTGGTATTTATAACGCCGATTGCCGCCTCGTCGGCGATAATGGCGGAAATCGTCTCCGCCGGGGTATCGCCAGGCACGGCTATCATGTCCAGCCCAACGGAGCACACGCAGGTCATGGCCTCAAGCTTATCCAGCGTAAGGGTGCCAGATGATGCGGCAGCTATCATGCCCTCGTCCTCAGATACGGGTATAAACGCCCCGGAAAGGCCGCCCACATGGCCTGAGGCCATGACCCCGCCCTTTTTAACGGCGTCGTTCAGCACGGCGAGAGCCGCAGTTGTGCCGTGGGCGCCGCAGGTGCCAACGCCCATCTCCTCCAATATTCTGGCGACGGAATCCCCCTTCGCCGGGGTGGGGGCCAGTGACAGATCCACAACGCCGAAAGGCACGTTCAGCCGTCTTGAAGCCTCCTGGGCCACAAGCTGGCCCATTCTGGTTATCCTGAAGGCCGTCTTTTTTACGGTCTCCGCCACCACGTCAAAGGGCTGCCCCTTTACGGACTGCAGGGCGCGGTACACCACGCCCGGGCCGGAGACCCCTACGTTTATGACGCACTCCGGCTCTCCAACTCCGTGGAAAGCCCCGGCCATAAACGGGTTATCCTCCACGGCGTTTGCAAACACCACAAGCTTTGCGCAGCCCATGCCGCCCCTGTCGGCGGTTTTTTCCGCCGTCTCCTTTACAATGCGGCCCATAAGGGCCACGGCGTCCATATTTATGCCCGCCTTTGTGGTGGCCACGTTTACGCTGGAGCAGACGTTCTCCGTCGCCGCCAGCGCCGCCGGTATGGAGCTTATAAGCCGCCGGTCCCCAAGGGTAAAGCCCTTGTGCACAAGGGCGGAAAATCCGCCTATGAAGTTTACGCCGCAGGCCGCCGCAGCCCTGTCCATGGCCTGGGCGAAGGGGACATAGTCCTCCGTTTCGCAGCTCTCGGCCACAAGGGCAATGGGCGTCACGGATATGCGCTTATTCACAATCGGTATGCCGTACTCCGTCTCTATGGCCTCGCCTGTCCTCACCAGATTTTCGGCGCATTTCGTTATTTTATCGTATATTTTTTCCGCGCACCTTTTCGGCTCCGGATGGGCGCAGTCCCTGAGGGAGATGCCCATGGTGATGGTGCGGATGTCAAGGTGCTGGCGGTCTATCATGTCGATAGTCTGCAAAATATCGGAATGGTTCAGCATTTTATCAGATCCTTATCCTTTGCCGTCATTTATATCTTGTGCATGGCGTTGAAGATGTCCTCCCGCTGTATTCGGATATTGAGGCCCATATTTTCGCCCTTGTCGTGGAGGGCGGCGCTTATCTTCTCGTAGGGCGTATCGCTTGTGCCGGTGTCCACCAGCATTGTCATTGTGAAAAATTCCTGCATGACCGTCTGGTTTATGTCAAGGATGTTCACGCTCAGCTCCGCAAGAAGGGAGCAGACCTCGGCGATTATTCCCACTCTGTCGTTTCCTATCACCGTTACTATCGCTCTCATGTTTTTCCTCCTAAATCTCTACTTTATCTCGTCCAGGTTCAGCCGGAAGCTCTCAAGGAAATGCTCCATAAAGTAGTCCAGCTCCGGAAGGGCCATTTCCTGAAGGGCCTTGTAGGTCTGCTTTGCCGCAGACTCAAATTCCTGATTTCCCGCCTTAAGCTCCTCAACGCATTTTATATATGCCGAGAGCTTGTCCGCCGCCTTTACTATGAGCCTTACGCTTTCGTCGTCCTCCTTTAAGAGGGGCTCATAGCTCTTTTTAAGCTCCTGTGGGAGCATTGACAGCAGCCTGTCGCAGCTCACCTGCTCCACCTGCTTGTAGGCGGTCATAATGTGGGGGTTATAATATTTTATGGGAGTCGGCAGGTCCCCGGTGAGTATCTCCGAGGCGTCGTGAAAAAGCGCCGCCGAGGCGCACCTGTCCGGATCCGCCTCTCCGCCCAGGACGTCCCGCTTTATAAGAGCCAGTGCGTGGGCCAGCACCGCCACCATATGGCTGTGCTCCTGAATATTTTCCTGAAAAGTGTTCCGCATAAGCCCCCAGCGGTTTATGTACCGCATACGGGAGATGAGCGCATAAAAGCTGTATTCCATAAATCCTCCGCAGAGCATAAAATCCGTATTCTAAAATAAATATACTTTATTATAATACCATGAGAGTTGGAAGTTGTAAATATTATATGGGCTCAAAAACTCAAAAAACCACCGCGCCGCAGACCTGCGGGGCCCGCCGCTTTCCCGGCGTATCCCGCCTCCGGAATTTCGGGCTGCGGCGGTTGAAAAGCCCATAAGTTAGAGGTATACTGTTTCATGTTGCGGGAGCGGCAAATCGGGATGTGAAAGGGGATTGTGATGATAAGAACATTTGATATTTCATATT
>CAZBUH010000054.1:0-12302 GCA_964495095.1 uncultured Oscillospiraceae bacterium
GATTGGCAAGCGCATTGGCCATTTGTACTCCCAATCCTGTAGAGCAGCCTGTCACAACAGCGACCTGGCCCGTTAAGTCAAAATAGTTTTTCATAAAGAACGAACTCCTTTCACTGACTATTGGTCAATTTATGTACCATGCTTAAAATATTACTATATTCTTAGAGAAAAAGCAAATGATAAAAAGATTGGATGTAAAGAATATGCTTCAGTCCAGCCAGATAGTAACGCTTGTGGTAAAGATGCGCATTGATACAAAGCACCGCCCCAAGGGGCGGCGGTACTGCCTTGCGGCAGTCGTGCGCTCTACGAGGGGCGAGGACGCTACGCCGATCCGAGCGACATGGCGTCCGTTTTCCAATCCTGCCAAACAGAATGCCGTGATTCGTAATTCTCGATTGTTTACTGTCTTGCGAACACTCCGTTAAATTCCTGCTTTTTCTGCAAGCTGCGCACCGAAATGCGCTGTACGCTGCGGGTAGTACAGAATGACGCCTTACCGATTACATATACAAAGGATGTGATTTTGGAGTGGTTTTTCTGCGCAAAGAAAATTTGTACTCCAACTCTGTTCATGCTGTGGTCTCCGCAGACAGTAAGTACTGCACAAGCCTTGGGCTTCTGCCTGACTTTTCGCCCAATTATCAATAATAACAGTGGAAAAAATCACTTTTCAGCAAAGTACAGCCCGAAAACATCACAAAATTGCCCGCCGCAGAATTTTCCTGTTCCGCGGCGGGCGATTTCCATTTTTCATTTATTCCTTTATCGGAATCCTCATATACCCCGACAGTATTTTTACTATGCTGTCCGGCAGCTTAAGGTCCCCTTCCATGACGTGGTTTTCTCCCCCGCCCTCGGCGGTGCCTGTCATGATTCCAACGGCGCCCTCATAGGCGCCCGTTCCGCCGACAATAACATTCACCAGCACATCCCTGCGAACAGGCGGCACCGTCTCGTAGTCGTCATAGTGCATACTGACGTCTCCCTCGTCCCTTACGGCGAATATGCCGTCGTAGGCATAAATATCACCGTCCGGCAGGCGGTAAATGCAGAAAAGATCAGTCTCAAATTCATCCATCCAGAATTTGGTGAATAATTCATCTGTATTAAATTCCTTCGCTTCATCATAGCCGATGCCCGCAAAATAGTTGGATTTTCCAAAGGGGTGGAACCAGCCGATGCCGCTGTGGATAGTCGTTCCGCTGGGCCACTTGACATACTGGGCCGCACCGGCCTCATAGGTCATGCGCACCTCTACAGTGCGATATTTTTTACCCATTTGCAGCGCCTCCTTTTTACACGCAATATTCTAAAAATAAAACACCCCGCTTACCTGCAATGTATTTCACTGTCACGCAAGCGGGGTATAAATTTACTGCTTTAGCCTCTTCTTCTTCTGCGCCCTCCGGCAGCTCCGGCGGCACCGGCGCCAAAGGTGCCCACTGCCACGGGCTCCTCGGGAACTCTCGGCTTCACCATGCCGCTGAATTTCTTTATCGCTCCCGACGGACATACGGCGATAAACTGCTCGCCCTTAAGCTCTCTGTCGTCCTTCACAACATGTATCAGGCCCTCGCCTCCCGCTACGGCTCCGGCGGGGGCCGCCTTCAGGCAGGCGCCGCAGCCTGTGCAGGCGGCGGGATCGATATAAACATCGTAATATGCCTCACACTTGAGAGCCGTGCAGCGGTGGCGCTTCGCGTGAAGCTCCCACTCTGATGCGTAAGCGTTAATCGCTTCCAGCACAAGCTTTGCGCATCCAGATGTGAAATCACATCCCAAAACGGCTATCATGTTCATAACGTCCTTTAAGGTCTCTATGGTCTCCTCGCCCTCGGCCTTTCCGTTTGATATGGCCTCGATGAGAAGCTCCGCCTGCCAAAGTCCGTCGCGGCAGGGTACTGATTTTCCGCAGGCTTCCTTACGGCAGAGCTTTACAAGCTCCAGCGCCCACTGTACGGGGCACACGTCCTCTGGCTTATTCCTGATTTCAGAAATATCGGGGAGGAATTTTTCGGCTCGCTCCTCGCACTTCTTTTTGTTCTCGGCAAGCATTTCCTTATCAATCATCGTAATTCCCCTCCTTATTTATTGCTGTAGGCGTTGAAGTTCTGAACCTTCTCTATCTGGAGGCGAAGATCGCACTGCAAGCACCGCTTGGACTCACAGGCCGCCTGCTCGCAGGTGAAGCCGGAATACATGGGCAGGAAGTTGTTCTTTCTCTCCTCCACCGGCTTTATGGCCATCTGCTCTCTGGGGAGCTGCGGGAAGTTTTCAATCCTGCCTATCTTCGGGTCAATATCGCGTTCTATAAGCTGCTCGTCAATATTTCCGTCGCCGCCCAGGTACTTATCCATGAGACTTGCAGCGTCGCGTCCTCCCGCAATGGCGTCAATAACAAACTTGGTGCCAGTGATGACGTCACCTGCGGCGAAAACTCCCTCAACGCTCGTCTTGTATCCGCTCTTGCCTGTGGCGGGGTCGATAGGATAGCCGAACTTATTCAGCTCGATACCGAAAGCGTCCGTAAGGCCCGTCACCTGTCCGGCGGCGAACACTATGGAGTCGCAGGGGATAACATAAGTGGAATTGGGAATGGCATCCTCTACCAGCGCCCTGGTGTCGGGGTCAAAGTAAAAGCTGTTTATCTTATGCACCTGCAGACCGGTCACCTTCTCCTGAGTGCCCAGAATGGCCTCATTGGAGTGGCTGTCAAAGAGGTTTACACCCTCCTCCAGCGCCGGATCCCGCTCGTCTGCGGAGGCCTGGGAGGCGTCTTTTTCAAGGCACACCACATTGACGGTCTTGCCCATGCGGATAAGCGTACAGGCAACGTCAAATGCAACATTGCCGCCGCCGATGATATTGACGGTCTGCCCTAAATCTATGGGCAGCCCCAGGCGGTTTGCCTGGAGGATATCCAGCGCGGTGTACACCTGGTTAAAGCCCGCGCCGGGGAGATAATTGAGCTTTTTGCCAACGCTTGTGCCGATAGCCACAAGCACGGCATCGTAGTCCTTTTTAAGCTCCGCGGCGTTCTCTATCTTTGTATTGCACTGGAGCTTTACTCCGGTCTTAAGGATTTCGTCTATCTCGGCCTGGACGTCGGAGGTGGGGATACGGTACTCCGGCATACCGGAGGTCATATGCCCGCCGCCTATCTTCTTGGCCTCGAAAACGGTAACATCGTGGCCTTTTTTCCTCAGATAGTAAGCAGCCGTCATGCCGCAGGCGCCGCCGCCGATGACGGCGACCTTTTTGCCGGTATCGGACATGCAGGCCAGATATTTTTTCTCCCACACCTTTTCCTCATCATGCTCCACGGCAAAACGCTTCAGGTTTCTGATGGAGAGGGGATCGTTTATTTTTGAGCGCTTGCAGCCGTTTTCACAGCGGTTGTTGCAGACATAGCCAAGCGCGTGCGGGAAAGGCAGCTTCTCACGGATAACGCCTACAGACTCGGAATATTTTCCCTCGGAAATAAGGCGTATGTACTCGGGTATATCCGTATGGGCGGGGCACTCGGCGGAGCACGGCACGTAAGCCTGCTCCTTGGGCAGATCCTCTCTGAATATCCCCTCCTGGTCGATAAGGGCGCCTGTGGGGCACACCTCAACGCAGGCGGAGCAGAAGCGGCAGTCGGTCTTGAGAAGGGGCAGGTCGTCGATAGAGGCCACATAGGTCTCGGAGCCGTTCTTCCTGTACTCCAGAGCGCCAACACCCCGGACATTGTTGCAGACCCTTACGCAGCGTCCGCACTGAATGCAGCGCTCGTTCTCACGTATAACCACAGTATTCCCGGTGGAGACACGGTTTCCCTTTTTCAGGGGAAGCACGTCCTCCATACGTGTGTGCATAACGCCCAGATACTGCCACATAGCCTGAAGCTCACAGTTTCCGTAAGCCTTACAGCCTGTGCAGTCGTGGGGATGTCCCGCCATAACAAGCTCCATCGCCACTTTCCGAAGTCCGGAAAGCTGCTCGGAATTTGTCTTAACATTCATCCCCTCAGCGACCTCGGTAACGCAGGAGCAGACCGGCTTTTCCATACCGTCTATCTCCACGACGCACAGCTTACATTCGCCGGCCGCCGGCAGGTTGGGATGCGAGCAGAGGTGAGGTATGTATATCCCCGCGGCGAGGGCGGCGTCAAGCACGCTCTGGCCTTCCTCTGCCTGTATTGTTTTTCCGTTTACAGTCAAATTTACTTTTCCCATAGTCAAAACTCCTTAAATATATTAAGGTACTTTATATATTTACTTTTGGATTATAACATAGCCGCAAGCGGCTATGTTATATCGCCATGTGCCGTCTCCGACGGCACGGCGAATTTAAATTTTAAGCGCACAGGCGCGGAGCGCCTGTATGCGCGTTATAATAACCGCGTTTTGGTTATTATAACACAACATTCGCGCTTTTTCTACTACTTTATTTTGTATAACTGTGAAAATTTCCAGGCAAAAACGTTTTATGGCAGCATTGCGTCGATTTCCGCCTCATACCGCTCAGGATTTGAGGCGTAGGCCATGCCGAACCGGGCGTTCTCAGCCTCGTACAGACGCGCGTCTGAAGCGCAGCTCTCATAAAGCCCCTCAGTCATTGCCGCGCCTACAAAGCCGTCCTCCGCACCGCAGACAAAGAGCACGGGAGTCCGTGTATTTTTTACGGCCTCCACAGCGCTTACGTCGCTGAGGGTAAGCTTCAGCCGGCTCTCAGTCATGACGTTAAAAAGGCCCGTGCAGATTCCCAGGGAAAAATGCTTCGACATCTGCTCCTGGGCAAGCGCCCGCATGGTGGTATAGGCGGTGTCCGCCACAACGAGACTTATATCGTCCCTCTCCCCCGCCGTCAAAAGGGCGGTAAAGGCCCCGACGCCGAAGCCGTGGAGGATTATCTTCTGCGTACCCAGCCTCTCATTTGCAAAATCCACCCATTTTGAAAGGTCGTTCTGCTCGAGCCAGCCGAAGGTCGTTATATCCCCCCTGCTGCCGCCGTGGCAGCGCAAATCTGTAAGCAGGATATTGCAGCCTTTCCCGGCGTAATAGGGCGCAAATACGGCCATCTCCTCAGAGGATGAATTATACCCGTGGATAAGTATTACGGTCGTATCCGACCCGTTATCGAAAAGGGTGCCGGCAAGCTCCACATCGCTCATAACAGAGACCTTTTCGCCCTGGTTTTCGTCAAAAAACGCGTCTCTCTTTTCATAGAGCCTGTTGAGCTGCTCCTGCTCGTCCCCGGTCTTTATATAATCCTCATCGCCCTGAAGGACAATGTCCACGCTGTCCCTGTAAAACGCTATGTCGTAAATCATAGCCATTGAATTATGTATGCCCCAGGCGAAATAGCCGATGCACACAGCGGCAACAACAGCCGCAAATACTATGAGCTTCCATTTTCCTGTGCTTTTTTTCTTTTCCATATTACAGCTTTAAAATAGCGCCCTCAGAGGCCGGAGCGACCATTTTTGCGTATCTGGCAAGATAACCGGTCTTTACCTTCGGCTCAGGGCAAACCCAGGCGGCGCGGCGCTTTTCAATTACGTCGTCCGGCACGTTAAGCGTAATTTTGCAGTTCGGTATATCGATGGAAACGGAGTCCCCGTCCTCCACGAGTCCGATAAGTCCTCCCATCGCCGCTTCAGGGCACACATGCCCGATGGCAGCGCCTCTCGTGGCACCGGAAAAGCGTCCGTCGGTAATGAGCGCTACGCTCTCGCCAAGGCCCATGCCGCAGATGGCCGAGGTGGGATTCAGCATTTCTCTCATACCCGGTCCGCCCTTGGGGCCCTCATACCGGATAACCACAACATCACCGGGCTTAATTTTTCCGGCGTATATGGTCTCAATGGCCTCCTCCTCGGAGTTAAACACCCGGGCGGGGCCTGTATGTATCATCATCTCAGGGGCCACGGCGCTGCGCTTTACAACACAGCCGTCCTCTGCCAGGTTTCCGTGGAGCACGGCAATTCCTCCGTACTCGGAATAGGGGTTTTCCACCGGACGGATAGTCTCCGTATCCAGATTTTCAACGCCCTCAAGGTTTTCGCCCACGGTCTTGCCCGTAACGGTGAGAAGGCCCGTGTTGATAAGGTTTTTCTTCGTAAGCTCCTTCATAACCGCCCAGACTCCGCCGGCCCGTTCAAGGTCTTCCATATACGTCTCGCCCGCCGGCGCCAGATGGCACAGGTTCGGAGTCTTGGCTGAGATGGCGTTTGCTATATCAAGGTCTATCTTTACCCCGGCCTCATGGGCTATGGCGGGCAGATGGAGCATTGTATTTGTGGAGCAGCCCAGGGCCATATCCATAGTGAGGGCGTTTCTGAAAGCCGCCTCCGTCATAATGTCTCTGGGGCGTATATTCTTTTTCACAAGCTCCATTATCTGCATACCTGTGTGCTTTGCAAGGCGGATTCTGGCAGAATACGGCGCGGGAATCGTGCCGTTTCCACGGAGGGCCATGCCGATTACCTCGGTAAGGCAGTTCATGGAGTTCGCGGTGTACATTCCGGAACAGCTTCCGCAGGAGGGGCAGGCGTTTTCCTCGTACTCACGGACGCCCTCCTCGTCCATCGTCCCGGCGTGGTAAGCGCCCACAGCCTCAAACATATGGGAAAGGCAGGTGCGGCGCCCGTCCTTAAGATGTCCAGCCAGCATTGGGCCGCCGGAGCAGAAAATGGTGGGTACGTTGATGCGCGCCGCCGCCATAAGCAGGCCAGGCACATTTTTATCGCAGTTCGGCACCATCACAAGTCCGTCAAACTGATGGGCCACGGCCATAGCCTCGGTGCTGTCGCATATAAGGTCCCGGGTTACAAGCGAATACTTCATGCCGATGTGGCCCATGGCGATACCGTCGCAGACGGCGATAGCCGGGAACATTATCGGCGTGCCGCCGGCCGCCCGGACCCCGGCCTTGACCGCGTCCACTATTTTATCTATATTCATGTGGCCGGGTACTATCTCGTTATAGGAGCTTACTATGCCGATAAGAGGCCGCTCCATCTCCTCCTGGGTAAGGCCCAGAGCATAAAAAAGGCTCCTGTTCGGCGCCCGCTCAACGCCTTTTGTCACGTTATCAGAAAGCATAAAGGCTTATCCCTCCATTATATATATGTGTATTGTAAATCAGTATAGCATACTATTTTTGAAAATTCAATATTGGCCTGAGCGCCCCGGCCCTGCGCGGGGGAAAAACGAAAAAACTGCTCTGACATCAGAGCGTCAGAGCAGTTTTTTCGCAGTTCACATACGGAATTCGCCCGTATGCAGGCGCAGATTCGGTTAAAAATTGGGAGGAATAAATTTTATTTTATCATTTCCTCAAATTCATCCTCTGAAATAATCCTTATACCCAGCTCCTGGGCTTTTGTGAGCTTGCTGCCGGCGTTTTCGCCCGCAAGGACACAGGTGGTTTTTTTAGAGACCGATGAAGCTGATTTTCCTCCGAAGCGCTCTATTATGGCTCCGGCCTCATCCCTTGTGTATTTTTCCAGAGAGCCTGTCAGCACAAAGGTCATACCCGCAAAACGGCCGTCAGAGGCTTCAGCCCGGCTCTCCATATTCACGCCCGCCTCCCGGAGCCGGTAAAGCAGGTGCTGAGACTGGGGCAGACTAAACCATGCCTTCAAATTCCCGGCGGTGACGCCGCCAATATCCGGCACCTCCGTCAGCGCCTCCGGCTCTGCCGCCTCTAAGGCTTCCATCGTCTTAAAATGGGCGGCCAGGGCTTTTGCCGCGCTCTGTCCCACCTGTAATATCCCCAGAGCGTAGATAAGCCGCGCAAGGTCGTTCTGCTTTGAATTTTCAATGGCTGTCATAAGATTTCGGGCAGATTTTTTTCCCATTCTGTCAAGGCCGGCCACCGTCGTCTCGTCCAGATAATACAGGTCAGCCGCGGAGCTTATAAGCCCGGCGTTCAGGAGCGCCTGCACATTAGCGATTCCCAGCCCCTCTATATCCATGGCGTTTCTGGAGGCGAAGTGGACAATATTCCTCAAAAGCTGCGCCGGGCACTCGGCGCCCTGGCATCTGGCTGCGGCGGCGCTCTCGTCCCTTATTACCGGTGCGCCGCACACAGGGCACCTGTCCGGCAGCTTATAGGGCACTGTGCCCTCCGGGCGCTTATCCGCAATTACCTCCAGCACCTCCGGGATTATCTCTCCGGCCTTCTGTATAAGCACCGTGTCGCCTATGCGTATGTCTTTTTCGTCGATAAACGCCTGGTTGTGCAGTGTGGCGTTGGAGACGGTCGTACCCGCCAAACGCACAGGCTCCACCACGGCTTTTGGCGTCAGCACGCCTGTCCTTCCCACCTGCACCACAATGTCAATGAGCCTTGTTTCTTTTTTCTCCGGCGGGTATTTATAGGCCACCGCCCATCTTGGGGCCTTGGCCGTGCTGCCCAGCTCACTTCTCTGGGCAAGGGAATTTACCTTTATAACGGCGCCGTCTATGTCAAACTGGAAGCTCTCCCTGTTGTCACCTATCCAGGTTATCCTGTCGCAGCAGTCCTCTATGGACGCAAACCTCCTGTACTCCACCACGTTAAAGCCAAGCTCCCTGAGCATGTCCAGTGACTGGGTATGGGTCTTAAGCTCCGGGCCGCTGGCCGCCTGGATATTAAACACCAGTATGTCGAGCTTTCTCTCCGCCGCCACTCTTGGGTCCTGCTGGCGCAGCGAGCCGGCTGCGGCGTTCCTGGGATTTGCCAGCAGCGGCTGCTCGTTTATCTCCCTGGCGGCGTTAAGCTCCTCAAAAACCGATTTTGACATATACACTTCTCCGCGCACCACCAGGTGCTCCGGGGCGTTTTTCAGTATTTTCGGGATAGTCCGCACGGTGCGCAGGTTTTCCGTAACGTCCTCGCCTGTGACCCCGTCGCCTCTCGTGGCGCCCTGTACAAAAACGCCGTTTTCGTACCTGAGGGCCACGGAAAGGCCGTCGATTTTCGGCTCCACCACATACTCCGGCCCTCCCACGGCGTCGGACACCCGCTCCGAAAACGAGCGCAGCTCGTCGTAGGAAAAAACATCCGTCAGGCTTTCCAGCGGCACCTCATGTGCCACCGGCGCAAAGGACGACGACACGCTGCCGCCCACCCGCCTTGTAGGCGAGTCCGGCGTTATATACTGAGGATTCGCGTCCTCCAGTTCAAGGAGCCTGTGGAGCATTTTGTCGTATTCAAAGTCAGAAATAGTCGGAGCGTCCAGGTCATAGTAATTTCTGATGTGTATCTCAAGCTCCGCCCGGAGCTTCTCAATTTCTCTCTTTACGTCCATTATTAATTCACCCCAAATAGGCATAGTTATCCGGCACATCGCCCACTATCACCGTCTCAGCGATGCAGACCTCCACGCTCACTGTCTCGTCATCCAGCTCATACCCCGGCACCATAACGCCCACCACCACTGAAACCTCCAGCATTATCCTGTGGCGCGTCTGGTTTATCCCGGCGTCTGAAAATTCATTTGAAAATTCCGCATTAACCGAGGACACCGATACTATCCTGGCCCGCAGCTCCGGGCCGCTGCCTGAGAAAATAGAGCCTCCGATAATAGAGCCGAGAGGTATGTACACGGTGGTCCTGTCCATATCGGAGAGCTTTTCTATCACGTCGTTTACTATTCCCGCCTGGACGCTGTTTATTTTCGACATATTCGTAACAAGGGCGGTTATTTCGCCGCTGCTGTTTTTTTCCAGCGTCACAAGGCTGCTGTAATTTAAGCTCCCGTCGTCCATTTTTTCTTCCACTGTCTCGTTTACTGCATAAGTGACCAAATCGGTAGCAGTATTCAATGCCAGCTCCGCCAAGGTCGGGCGAATGGCCCTGCCGGTTAGAAATACCAAAATGACCGCCGCGATGAAAACGGCCGCCAGCCGTATGAGCGTTTTCTGGCCTCTTTTCAGTGGCCGGGAATATCTGAAGTACACAGGACGGCGCTTTAAACGAAGCCGCGGCATAGAGATCCCCCCCTATGCCATTATACGCAGGATCGCCCCGCTTTATTTCCCCGCTTCTTCGAGCATGGCAGCGGCCGTCATAATTCCCAGCTTGCCGGACTCGAAGGTAAGCCCTCCCTGCATAAAGGCCCAGTACGGGGGCAGCATGGGGCCATCCGCCGAAAGCTCGATGGAGGAGCCCTGTATAAAGGCTCCGGCAGCCATTATCACAGGGCAGTCATAGCCGGGCATATTCCACGGCTCCGGCGTCACAAAGGAATCTATAGGCGCCCCCGCCTGAATTCCCCGACAAAAGGCGGAGAGAAGCTCCGGCTTTCCGAATTCCACCACCTGGATTATATCTGAGCGCCTTGAAAAAGCATCCGGGTATGATTTATAACCCAGCTTTTCCATCATACCGGCGCAGAAAACCGCCGTTTTCATGGCCTGGGCAACCGTGTGCGGGGCCATAAAAAATCCCTGGTAGAGAAGCCTGTTATTTCCCAGCGTGGAGCCGCATTCCCCGCCGATGCCCGGTGATGTAAGGCGCATGGCGGCGGCGTCCACAAGGCTTCTTTTCCCCACAATATAGCCGCCGGTGGGCGCAAGGCCCCCGCCGGGATTTTTGATAAGGGAGCCCGCCATAAGGTCGGCCCCCACCTGCGTGGGCTCCGCCGTATCCACAAATTCGCCGTAACAGTTATCCACTATAACGGCAGCCCCGGGGTTTACCCTGTGGACTGTATCGCATATCTCCCCTATTGTCTCCACTGTCAGGGCGTCCCTGCCGGAATAGCCCCGGGAGCGCTGTACGGTCACGGCTCTTACTCTTTTTCCCGACGCGGCAAGCTCTATGGATTTAAAATCCGGCTTTCCATCCTTATCTAAATCCACCTTTTCAAAGCCGATGCCGTAATATTTAAGGGAGCCGGGATAATCTCCGGAGATACCTATAGCGCTCTGGAGCGTATCGTAGGGCATACCGGTGGCCGACAGCAGCACGTCCCCCGGCTTGAGGGCTGAAAACAGCGCCGCCGTTATGGCGTGGGTGCCGTTTACAAAGCCTATGCGTACAAGTCCCGCCTCGGCGCCGAAAACCTGCGCGTATATCCCGTCCAGCCTGTCGCGGCCCAAATCGTCGTAGCCGTACCCGGTGGTGCCGGCAAAATATGAGTCGGACACCCGGTGGTCCTGAAACGCCGCCATGACCTTTTCGGTGTTCTTCTCCGCCACCCTGTCTATCTCGCCGAATACGCCGGCCAACTCCTTTGAAAGCTCATCTGAATACCGCCGTATCTTTTCAGGAATTTTAATCGCCATATCTTACGCCCATTTCGTCCAGGAATAATTTTATAAGCTTCCCCATGCCCTCGAGGTCCTCCATGCTGGCGACGCAGGAGGGCGAATGGATATTCCTCACGGCCACCGCAAGGCCGCCCACCTCTACGCCGCCTCGTGAGCGCTGCACCGCCGACGCGTCTGTGCCGCCGGATACATAGGTCTTTGTCTGCCATTTTACGCCGTTTTTATCCGCAAGCTCCGTCAGGAGCGCGTACATACTGCGGCTGTATATGGTGCCGCCGTCCATAAAGGGTATCACCACGCCCTTTCCGGGTGAGCATATTTTTTTATTCCCCTGTACCGACGGCATATCCGCCGCCGTGGTGCTCTCGGCTATAAGGGCAATGTCAGGCTTTACTTTAAACGCCGACACCGTGGCTCCCCTTGTGCCAACCTCCTCCTGGACGGTGAAAACGAAGGTGCAGTCCACTGGGATATCGCCCTGTATGATTTTTATCAGCGCTGCGCAGCCGGCCCTGTCGTCTATAGCCTTGGCCTTCAGCATGTTATCACCGAATTGGAGAGCATCGGGCGCAAAGGAGCCGGTATCGCCCAGTGAGACAAGCTTTTCCGCCTCCTCCCGGGAATCAACTCCGATATCTATAAAAAGTTCGTTTGTCTCCGGTATCTTTTTCCTGTCGCTCTGGCTTATAAGGTGCAGCGCCTTTCCCGCGGTTATAACGCCAAACACCCGGTTCCGGCCAATATAAACAGGCTTGCTGATTACCACCCGCCTGTCCACGCCGCCGGCGAAGGAAAATTTAAGATATCCCCCGTCGGTTATGTCCGTTATCATGACGCCCACCTCGTCCATATGGGCGCAGAGCATCAGCTTCTTGGAGACGGACTTTTTTCCCTTTTTAAACACTATAAGGTTTCCAAGGACGTCCTCCTCCACGGACTGGGCATAGGGCTCAACCTGGCCCCGGATAAACTCCCTTATCTCGCCCTCGTCGCCCGAAACTCCCCTTAGGGAGCACAGCTTTTTAAGAAGCTCCGTCATAATGCAAGACCTCC
>CAZBUH010000055.1:0-12078 GCA_964495095.1 uncultured Oscillospiraceae bacterium
GCTATCCCGGCTGGCACATTGAGTGCTCCTGCATCAGCAAGAAGCATCTGGGCGAATATCTGGACATCCACTGCGGCGGCATCGACAACGCGTTCCCCCACCATACAAACGAGATCGCCCAGTCTGAGGCGTATCTGGGCCATCCCTGGTGCCGGTACTGGATGCACGTCCACCATTTAAACACCGCGGGCGGGAAGATGTCAAAATCCAAGGGCGAGTTCCTCACCGTCTCCCTTCTCAAAGAAAAGGGCTACGACCCCATGGCCTACAGGCTTTTCTGCCTCCAGTCGCACTACCGCAAGACCCTGGAATTCTCCTGGGAAAATCTCGACAACGCCGCCGGCGCCTACAATAAGCTCATCGCGCGCGCGGCAGCTATAGACCCGGCGGACGGACAGCCCGACGAATCCGCCATGGCCCCCCTCCGGGAGAAATTCAAGGAGGATATGGGAAATGACCTCAACACCTCCCTGGGCGTCACGGCCCTTTACGACGTGCTCAAGTCCAAAATAAACGGCGCTTCAAAGATACAGCTTATCGGGGAATTTGACTCCGTGCTGTCCCTTGGCATTTTAGCCGCCGCTGAAAAACTGAGAAACGAAAACAAAGAGGAGCCGCAGGAGCAGGACGCCGGTATAGAGGCCATGCTCCAGGCCCGCACAGAAGCGAAAAAGGCGAAAAATTACGCGGAGGCGGACCGGATCAGGGACGAACTGAAAGCCCGGGGGATTGAGATAATCGACACTCCCCAGGGGGCCAGATGGAAAAGGGTTTAGCGGTTAACCCCCCATATAAAGATAAATTTGCAGGAACGCAGCGGGGCAGCTTTGCTGCCCCGCTGCGCTTATCCGGCTTAGCCAATTTTCCGGGAAACGGAAAGCATCTTTTTATTCCCCCGTTTTTACGACTGTTTTTCTCTTTTTCCACTTCCCGCTGAAGAAATACGGCCCGCATATCACGCCGTAGGTAAGCCCGGCCAGGGCACTGCCGAGCCAGAAGCCCTCTACGCCCATGCCGCAGGCCTTGCCCAGCAGCAGCGCAAGGCCGATACGCATCACAATACCGTCCATAAGCCCCATAAAAAGGCTGAAGGTCGCAAAGCCCAGCCCATTCACCAGCGCAATACAGGGCGAGCGGACGGCAAACCCGAAGAAATTTATCACAGCAATAATGCTGTAGGAGCCTGCCATGGCGATAACCTCCCGGTCACTGTCAAAAATGGCGAATATCTGCTCCGGCATTATGAGCATGAACGCCGACAGTATCCCGGCGAAGGCAAGCCCGATAACAGCGATCGCATAGAAGGTCTTTCCCATTCTGTCCGTCTTTCCCGCGCCGAAATTCTGGCCTATCATGGAGGAGCCCGCAGTATTGAGCGACGTTGTCACCACGCAGGTTATCTGCACCAGCTTCGAGCCTATGCCCGTAACCGCCGATTCTACCACGCCGTAGCCGTTTATGAGTGAGCTTACAAACATATCCGACGCGCTTATGGCGCACCCCTGTATAGCCATCGGCACGCCCAGCCTGCACAGGGACCGGAGCGACTCTTTATCCGGCGCAAAGCTTTTAGGTCTAAAATCAAAACCGAAGCTCACCTTATTTATATAGAGGAATATAATGGACGCCGCAAAGGATATCCCCTGGCCCATTATTGTGGCCAGCGCCGCGCCGGAGGCCCCCATGCCCATTTTCCCGATAAAAATCAAATCCAGAATGGCGTTGGCCACAGAGGCTATGGCGATAAAAATGAGAGGATGCTTTGAGTCGCCCATGCCCCGCAGTATGGCGCTTACCGTGTTGTAGCCATAGACAAAAATAAGTCCGCAGAAGCTGACAAAGAGATAGTCCTTCGCCTGCTCCACCGCCTCTGGCGGCACATTGAGAAGCCGTGTGCAGCCTCCGGCCGAAACAAGCCCCACCACCGACAGCACCACAGACAGGCCCAGTATGGTTGTGAACATGGTGCCGATAGTCTTTTTTACGGTAACGTGGCTTCCCGCGCCAACAGCCTGGGAAATTATGACTTGTCCGGCAGAGCTCAGACCTATACAAAAAAACGTAAAGAAATTGAGTATCTGTCCTCCGGCCGACACCGCCGATATCCCGGCGCTGCCCACATACTGCCCGATAATTATGGTGTCGATAAGGTTATAGCAGATTTGCAGCAGGTTTGACAGCATAAAGGGCGCCGAAAACATAAGCAGCCTTTTGGTGACGTTACCCTCGGTGAGGTCATTTATCATTGTTTTTGCCATGGTCATTCTCCTTATAACTTAGAACTCATCTCAAATAAGGTTAAAAATTGCTGAAAACCAGCTTCCCGGAGGCGGTCAGGTCCTTTGCGGTCCAGCCCCCGGACGGGTCCGCGCCGCTTTTCAGCGCGGCGGAGGTCTCATTTTTGTCGCAGAGGGACCAGTTGCACCAGCTTATGCCGTTTTCCGCCATAAAATCCAGCCAGACCCTGGAGGCATCCAGATACGGGCCGCCGTTTCCGCTGGCGTCGCTGGCGCCCCACTCAGTGACGAACACCGCCGCCCCAAGGCTTTTGGCCCTGAGTATTTTCTGCCGCAGGCTTTCCCCGTGGGTGCCGGCGTAAAAATGGCAGGTGTACATTATGTTTTCCCCGTCCACCGGCAGCGCGGCGGCCACGTCCACGTCCTGGCTCCAGGTGGGAGAGCCTACAAGCACAATGGACCTGGCTGAAATTGACCGTATTTCATCCGTCACAGCCTGGGCATAGGGCCTTACGTCCCTCTCCCAGCTCACGTTCCCGTTTGGCTCGTTGCACAGCTCGTAGAGGACGTTTGGAGTATTTTTGTAGCGCTCAGCCGCCGCTTTGAAAAACGCAATAGCCTGTGCCTGATAGTTTTTCGGATTTGCGGTATCTCCGTTTAAAATGTGCCAGTCCAATATCACATACATATCGTTTGCGATGGCGGCGTCCGCGGCGGCAAAAGCCCTGCGGCGCATACCGTCCATGTCCTGGAGGTAGCCCCCCTCGCCCACATACATGGCCACCCGGAACACGTTTGCGCCGTAATCGGCGGTAGTGGAGATTGCCCCTGACGAGCAGAAACTGCCATACCATTGTATTCCGTGTGAGGACATGCCGTGAAGCAGTACCGGCTCCCCTTTTTCATTGCAGAGCCGGGCGTTTTTCACCTGAAGCCAGCCGTTTTCGCTTACGCCGCCCTTCCGGGCGGTAATTTCCGGCTCCGTGTCCGGGGCGTCCGGCAGCTCCGGCGTCTCTCCTCCCCGGAGGGCTATGCAGCGCTTAAACACCGCCGCGGCCTCGGCCCTTGTTATGGCCCCTCCCGGCCGGAAGGTACTGTCCTCATAGCCGTTGAGCACCCCGTTTGCATAGGCCCGCTCCACCAAATACTGGTAGTTTACCGCAACAGACTCAAAATCCGCTATCCGGGACACCACAGAATTCCAGTCCCCCTGGCCGGCCTCCGGCAGCAGCGAGAGCATAGCCACCGCCGCGGCCTCCTCACGGGTTATTGCGCCGTCAAAATCCGTAAAGCTCCATATGGGCCAGCAGCCCGCGTCCCGCAGCGCCTCGATATTCCCCTCGGCCCAGTATCCGTCGGAATTTTCCCGCTGTATCCCCAGTATTCTGGCGGATATTGTGATAAATTCCGCCCTTGATATATTCCCTCCGGGACGGAAGGTGTTGTCCTCATAGCCCTTTATAAGTCCGGCCGCCTCCATTTCCCCCACGTCGGCGGCAAACCAGTCGCCGCTTTTCACGTCGGAGAACGCGGCTTCCGCCGTCAGGCCGGTAAATATAAGCATAAGCGCCATAAAAAACGCCGTGAGTTTTTTCACGTCCACCCCTCCGGAAATAAAGGCATATGTTTTATTTTATCACAAAAATCTCCGAAAGCAAATATATGCCTGCCCGGAATAGCCGGGCAGGCATATTAAAAATCTGTAATAAGGCTTACTCAGTACCCTATTCCCACGTTTATGGCCGCATCATAGCCCATGCGGACAGCCTCGTAAATTTTCCTTGTCTTGAAGCAGTCGCCTATCCGCACAAAGGAGGGGGCGCAGCCGCGGAACTCCTCAGCCTTTGCCGCCAGCGGCTTCAGGCCCGCCGCCATGATGACGGTGTCCGCCGGGAAGAGCTTATCGCCCTCCGGTCCTGCGGCCACAACGCCCTGGGCGGTGATCTCCTTGCAGCGGTAACCGCACGCAAGCTCCACGCACTCCTCAAGGACCGGCATCATAAAGCGCTTTGCGTCAGGCGGCGCGTCGATGGCAACGTCCTCGCGCATTTCAAGTACCGTCACCTTTTTGCCCTCGTTTTTGGCAAGCTGTATGCCGGTCTCGCAGCCCACAAGTCCGCCGCCGATAACGACCACCTTGTCGCCTATCTTTACGCCGTCGTTGTACATATCGGTGGCCAGCACGACATTTTCGCCGTCAACTCCGGGCACCGGCAGGATAAGCGGCTCGGAGCCGATGGCGCAGATGATGACGTCGGCGTTCTCCGCCTTCGCCGTCTCCGGGGTAAGCTCAGTGTTCAGCTTTATTTTGACGGGGAGCTTGCGCATCTCCGCCTCAAGGGATTTTGCGAAATTGTAGAGGTCCATTTTGAAGGATTCGTGCTTTGCAAATTTAAGCGCTCCGCCGAACTCATCGGATTTTTCGCAGATGGTAACGTCGTGGCCGCGCTTTGCCGCCGTAATGGCCGCCTGCATACCGCCGGGGCCGCCACCGATTACAAGCACCTTCCGCTTCGGGGGCTTATAGACCATGTCGTACTTTGTCTGCGCCTCCCGGCCCGCGGTGGGATTTGTGGAGCAGCGCAGGCAGCGGGCGATGTGGTACAGCCCCTCGTTGCAGACATAGCAGCGCAGGCACTGATGTATCTCGTCCTCCCTGCCGTCTCTCGCCTTTATCGGCAGCTCCGGGTCGGCTAAAATACTGCGGCCAAGCACGAAGCCGTCCGCCTTGCCCTCCCGGATATAGCGCTCCATAAGCTCCGGGTCGGTATAGCCGCCGGCGGAGGTCACCGGAACCTTTGTGACTGCCTTCTTGACGGCCTCGGAGAACTCCGAGTTGAAGCCCCGCTCATCGAATATGGAGGGGGTCATATGCGTAGTCCAGGGCGCGCCTGCGGACACATTTATAATATCCACATAGTCCTGGGCCTTGCTGCAGAAATAAACGCAATCCTCCACGGTAGCGCCGCCCTCAAGACATTCGCTGCCGGAAATACGCATGTCCAGCGCGATGGTGCGTCCCACCCTGTCCCTGATTCTCTTTAACACCTCAAGGGGATATCTGGCACGGTTTTCCATACTCCCGCCGTACTCGTCCGTGCGCTTATTGTAGAGGGGGGACAGGAACTGGCTCAGAAGCCAGCCGTGGGCAAAGTGTATCTGTGCCATATCGAAGCCGCATTTTCTCACAGTCTCGACAGCCTCAACAAACGCCTCGGCCACGTCGTCCATATCCTCCCGGGTCATTTCCTTAATTTCGTCGCCCCACTCGTCCACATAGCCGGAGGGGCCCATTGTCTGGTGCCCGTTGTTGTAAGCCGCGTCGGCCATGGCTCCGCCGTGGGATATCTCGATATTTATAAGCGCCCCGTGGGCGTGTACCGCGTCGGCCACTTTTACAAGGCTGGGCAGCACCTCATCCCTGTCCAGCATGAGCATCTGGGGATGGGTCTTTCCGTTTTCCGTGCGGATTATGCTCTCGCCCACGGTCACTATAGCGGCGCCGCCCCGGGCAAGGTTTGCATAAAACGCGATGGAGTCCTCAGTAAGTCCTTCCTTGGCGTCCATCTCCGTCATAGACATGGGGCCGGTCTCGATCCTGTTGCGTGCAACAAGATTTCCGACCTTCATCGGGCTGAAAAGAAGTGGGAATTTACAACTCATATGCTTTCTGTTCCTTTCGCACTGCGGCGCCGGGGCCGGAAAACGGCCCCGACGCGCTAAGTTTTTAACCGGTTATCCAGTCGTAGTACATTTTCAGCAGATCATAGGGATTCTGCATGGCCAGCTTTGTAAGCACAGCCTTCAAAAGGGCCTCGTCGCCCTCCTTATACGCTTTTTCCAGCTCCGGCAGGTATTTTCCCTGGATTTTCGACAGGTTTCCTTCGATAAATTCCCTGCCGTCCCTGCCCTCGTCGGTGAGCCAGCCTGTATATTTGGCCAGCAGCATAAAGGGGAACATGACGGTGATACCGGAAAAGTAGTCGTAACGCTCCTCCGGGGTCATGGGCGCGGCGGGGTCGTAGCAGGCCCTTATAGCGCCGCCGGACATGCCGATATGCCCGTTCCGGTCCTCTTCCATGTATTTTCTGCCGTCCTTGCCGGGATAAAGCCCGGCCATGGCCCAATCGTGGAAATCCGCCGCCAGCTCAAACGGGTACTCTGTCAGAAGGTACATGGCGATATCGCACTTTTCCTCCTGGGAGGCCCCGGAAAAGAAGCTGTCCAGCTTTTCCTTCACAATGGGGCCGAATTTTTCCTGCTCACGGCCCGCAAATTCCTGAAAGTCCTTTTTCATTCAGTCCTCCAAAGTCTTAACGTCGGAGTAGAGCTTTATGTCGCTCTGGGTTTTGTACGGCTCAGGTATCGCGGGGCTTGCCTGAGGCACCTGAGTCATCGTAAGCTCATTGTAGAGCGGGCCGGGGATTTTCAGCATCATACCGCCGCCGGGCCCTCCCGGAGGAGGAGGCGCCGCGCCGTCGCCGCCGTCGGAGGGGGGAGGCCCGGGCCTTCTGGGATTTTCAACATACCAGGGCTCGCAGTCCATAGGGGCGGTAACGTCCGGGCAGACGCGGAGATTCAGGTATTTCCACTCCCCGTCCTCTTTTACAAAGTCGGCGCCGTAGCGCTCGTACATCCACATGCCCTCTCTGGCCTTCTGGGGGTTGAGGGTGGAGAAGATGGTGCCGGGGGTGTACCACAGGCCCCTGGCGGACTGGCCGTCCTCGGCCACCTCGATAACAGGGGTGGTGAGCAGGTGCATGGCCTCCTCGTTGAAAGCACGGTAGTCCATCATGTGCTGAGTGTCCTTAATAACGCTCTTTACCTCAGGATATACATCCCACAGGTTCATAAAGCCCTGCCAGGTGTCGCTCTCCTGGTTGAGAATGTAGTTTTTATAGTACTCGTACCTGTCGCCCATCTGGCCGAAGCCGTGAGCCCAGGTGATGTCCTCCCGCTTGGACCACATCTCGTAGTACTCCTCACGGTGGATGCCCGCCGCGTGATAGTAGCAGTGCTTGGACATGATTTTTTCGCACTCGACAGCGCCCTCGGCGCGGTCTATCCTCTCGGAAAGGGAAAGTTCCTTAACGCTCATCGCTTAGCCCTCCTTCTTGAAATTGGGGTTGCCCTCGGGGCCGTTGCTCACGACCTGCGGGTCTGTAAATGTCTCATAAGGCTGGGGGATTGCAGGATACAGCATGTAGTTATATCTGGAGGTATACGCCTCAAACTCATATGTCATGGGCATAAACGCCTTTGGCGGCTCGTCCGGAATAGGCTCCTTTGTAAAGTCGTTTCCGGCAGGGAAGCCCCAGTCGGTGCCTACGAACATGTGCCACATCTTCCACTCGCCGTTCTCCTTGACGAAATCGACGCCGTAGCGCTCATACATCCACATGGCGTCAACGCTGTCGGGATGGGCGACGGTGACCTGGCCGGGGGCATACCAGAGGCCCTGGGCAGTCTTGCCGTCTCCGGCTATCTCGATATAGGGGCTTGTGAGCTGATGCATGAGCATCTGGCCCAGGCCCAGGTTTTCGGGCTTGTTCTCTATATCGGGGTACTTCTTTATCATGGCATCAAGATCCTCCTGGTGGTCTATAACGCACTGCTCGCCGTAATATCTGCGGATCATGTCCATTCCCACCTGATAGCCCCAGCTCTGGCCGAAGGAGGCGGTTTTCTGATTTTCAGGCTCCTGCACCCATATCTCGTCCAGCTCCCTGAGGTGGAGGTTGTAGCCGTGATAATAGGCGTGCCTGGCCATTACGTTCTTAATTTCGATAACGTCCCACACCCGGCGGATACGCTCGTCATCTGTAAAAACTCTCTTGCTCATGTCCTGTCCTCCTCTCATATTCCATAGCTGAAAGTCTCAGCAAAGGTGGCATATCTCTCGGGCAGCGGCGGGAAGGGCTTAAGAGGCCGCTTCTCGTGGAATATCTCGTGTACCTGCATGGGTACATTTGGCTCCGGCATTTTAAAATCCGCCAATGCTGCAAAGCGTGGGTCGGCCGTGGCCTTGGGATGCTCGGGCACGCCCCAGTTCTGGCCGGTGGGGCACCAGATATCCTCTGCGAACACCATATGCCAGATTTTCCAGGCTCCGTCCTCTTTTATGAAATCCACGCCCACACGGCCCCAGGAGTGATAGCTCTCAGGTCCCGAGGGGCCTATCTCAATATCGGCGCCCATAACGTACCAGATGCCCTTGGCGGTTTTGCCGTCCTCGGCCAGCTCGATAAGAGGCGTGGAGATATTGCCGCATACAAGGTTGCCCACATTGAATATCTCATCAATGCTTTTGCCGCCCAGCTTCCCGGGGAAGGCTTTCTGCACAAGCTCGGTCTGGAGCGCTATGCGGTCGTGCACAGCCTTGTAATATCCCTCTATGGCCTCGTAGCCCCTGTAATATCCGTTATTGAAGCCGAGGCAGGGATCCGGCGCCTTTTTGCACCAATACTCATTCCAGATTTTGTCGTTCTGGCCGAGTATCTCATTGAAAGTGCGCTTGCCCATAAGGTTTTCGATTTCCCGGACGTCCTCCCAGCGGGAGGTAAGTTCTTCCGTGGTAAACTCTTTTTTCATCTTGCGCCTCCTGTAAAATTTATTTGTGTTACATGTGTTTTTATTTTATCATTGCTTTTTAATAAAGTAAAATATATAATACAATATTATATATATCATTTTAGTTATAAGGCTGGCGGTAAAAATGGAGCTTAGGAATCTTCAGTATTTTCTCAAGGTGGCGGAGCATGAAAACATGACAAAGGCGGCGGAGGAGCTGCACGTGGCCCAGCCCGCCCTGAGCCGCGCCGTGCGGCTTTTGGAGGAGGAGCTTGGAGGCCCTCTTTTCGACAGGAACGGGAAAAACATAAAGCTCAACTACAGGGGCCGCGTGGCAAAGGGCCGGATAACCATGGTTTTCGCCCTTATAGACGACCTGTACAGCGCTCCCCCGGGCCAGCGGAGCGAGCTTGAGCTTTGCCTTGGGACGGTAAACGGCCCAATTATGCGCATAATCTCGGATTTCCAGAAGGTGGCGCCCGATATAAAGGTCACGGTATCCAACAGCCGCGGCAATATAAAGGTGGTCTCCGGCGTGGCCGGGGAATACTCCACAGGCTGCGCGATTTTTAACGAGGAGCTTTTCCTCGCCGTACCGCCGGACGAGCAGGACTACAGGCCGAACATATTTTCTCTGGCGGATTTCGCCGACGCGCCCTTTATCCTGCCCCTTAAATCGGACACTCTCCGGGACGATATAGACAGGCTGTGCCGCCAGGCGGGCTTCAGGCCGAAGGTGGCCTACGAAACGGACAACCCCGTTCTGGTGGAGGAGCTTGTGTCCGCCGGCATGGGCGTGGCCTTCTGGCCGGACGTCTCCTGGGGCACCAACTCCAGCGGGCGCACCCTCAAAATACACATCCAGCAGCCTGTATGCTGGCGCAATATTTTTATAACCTGGAATCCGGACGTCCCCCTGACCTCGTCGGAGGAGCGGTTTGTTGACTTTTCAGCCGACTTTTTCTCCGCCTACCCGGACTCCGCGAGGTCATAAGCCATGAAAATAACCTTCCTTCCCTCCGGGAAAAGCATAATAGCCGGCTCCGGGGAAAGCCTGCTGGAGCTGTGCCGCCTGCTGGGCCTCAGCGCAGACGCCCCCTGCGGCGGACAGGGCCGCTGCGGCAAATGCACGGTTTTGCCCGTCTCCGGCGAGCTCTCGCCTATGGACGAAAACGAGCTCTGGCTTCTGGGGCCGGAAAAAGCGGCCGCCGGGCTGCGCCTTGCCTGCCGCGCCGTACCTCTTACAGACTGCACGGTAAATCTGACCGCGTCGGCGCCGGACGCCTCTGCAAAAACCGTGCCGGCAGCGCTGCCGAGGTCCTTCTCCCCCGATAAAGGCATCGGCAAATACGGCGTGGCCTGCGATATCGGCACCACCTCCCTTGCCGTGCTGCTGTGGGATATGGAGCTTTGCTCCCTTCTCGCCTCAGAGTCCGGCGAAAATCCCCAGGGCGTATACGGCGCGGACGTTATCTCCCGCATAGCCTTCGCCTCCAAAAGCCCGGATAATCTCACCGCCCTCCGGACTGCCGTCCTCCGGGGGCTAAACCTCCTTATAGAAAAGGCCGCCGCCTCCGCCGGAATACGCCCCGAAAGCATATCCCGGGCCGCCGCCGTTGGGAACACCGCCATGAGCCATCTTTTTCTTGGCCGGGATCCCTCCGGTCTCGCGTTTTTCCCCTTTTCCCCGGCGTTTCGCGGCCCCGTAAGCCTCACGGCCCGGGAGGCGGGGCTGTGTATCCAGCCGGAGGGTGAGGTTTACGTAATGCCCAACATTGAGAGCCATGTGGGCTCCGACATAACCGCGGGGCTTCTGCTCTGCCGTCCCGATTTGGAGCCGGGGCTTCAGGTTTTTGCGGATGTGGGCACAAACGGCGAGATAGCGGCGTCCGAAAACGGCTCGCTTTTTGTCTGCTCCACGGCCGCAGGCCCCGCCTTCGAGGGGGCCTCCATAAAATGCGGTATGCGCGCCGCCCCCGGCGCCGTCTGTTCTGCGGATATCTCTGCCGGGGACGTTGTCTGCCGGACGGTGGATCAAAAAGCCCCAGCCGGCGTCTGCGGCTCCGGCCTTATCGACGCCATCGCCCTGCTGCTCGACACCGGCGCCGCCGACAGTACCGGCCGCCTTGCCTCCCGGGAAGAGGCCCTCCGCCGGGGCGTACCGGGTAAAATTGCGGAGCGCCTTGTAAGCACCGGCGGCGAAAGGGAATTTCTCCTCTGCTCCGGCCTTTCCGGCCCCATAGTCATAACCCAGCGGGATATCCGGTCCGTACAGCTTGTAAAAAGCGCCGTCCGCTCCGGGATAGACCTGCTCACCGGCGGCAGGGAGATAGACCGCCTCACGGTGGCCGGGGCCTTTGGAAGCCGCATAAATCTGAAAAGCGCCGTAAGGCTCGGCCTTTTCCCGCCCGTCCCGCCGGGGCGCATCGTATCGGCGGGCAGCGCCGCCGTATACGGAGCCTCCATGGCCCTTATGTCCGGCAGCGCCAGGAACGCGGCGCTGGAGCTGCTGCGCAGGGTGGAACACGTGGAGCTTGCCTCCGACGGGAGATTCCAGGAGCTGTTTATAAAAAACATGTCGTTCTGAGCGTTTTCCCGGAGGGCAAAAAGTTTTAATAGGCCCCTTGACATTTCAATCCTTTTGCTGTAAACTCATTTTAAACCATTGAGGGAGAATAGTAAGCTGTTCTTAATGTCAAAGCGAGCCGCGGCCGGTGTGAGCGCGGTACAGGATGTACAGCCGAATGGCCTTCCGAGGGCAAACCAAAAGGATATTCCAAGTAGGGGCGACGGAGTTACCCTCCGTTAAAAGGGTCGCCGTATGATGGTACGGTATGAGCGGGCGCGAAAAAGCGTCAAGCCGGGTGGCACCGCAGGAGATTACATCCCCTGTCCCAGCAAGTAAACTGGGACAGGGGATTTTTTATACCCGTCCCGAAACAACAAGCTATGTAAATGAAAGGAGCAGCCAAAATGGAAGAGAAAATCCCCTACAAAATTTATCTTAACGAATCTGAGATTCCCACAGCATGGTACAATGTCCGGGCGGATATGAAGGTAAAGCCCGCCCCCCTGCTGAATCCCGGCACCGGCAAGCCCATGACCGCCCAGGAGCTGAGCGCGGTTTTCTGCGAAGAGCTTATTAAGCAGGAGCTTGACAACGACACGCGGGAAATACCCATCCCCCAGGAGATACGGGATTTTTACAAGATGTACCGTCCCTCCCCCCTTGTGCGGGCCTACTGTCTTGAGAAGGCCCTGGACACCCCGG
>CAZBUH010000056.1:0-12001 GCA_964495095.1 uncultured Oscillospiraceae bacterium
TTCGAGTTTGTCTCCGAGTCCCTGACCTACTGGGCGCCCGACGACGAGGCCCGCCGGCCCATCCCCCAGTATCAGGACTCCTGGGAGGGCTTCACCTCCCTCTCCGCCGACAAATTCCCATACGGCCTTATCTCCCCCCACCCCCGCTTCGACTATCACACCCACTATCAGCAGCACGCCAAGTGGCTGTGGGAGATACCCAAAAACCGCGTGATTATCAACGGCAACCCCTATCTGGTCTGCCACATCAACTATCAGCTTGCCGAGCAGAAGGGCATCAAGGACGGCGACGTTGTGCGCCTCTTTAACGACCGCGGCAGCGTCCTTATGGTGGCCAGGGTCACATACCGCATAAATCCCGAGACCATTCACGCCTATACCTCCTCCGGCATCTACAACCCCATCGAGTACGGCGTGTACAAGAGCTGGGATAAGGGCGGCAGCATCAACGTGCTCACCCCCGGCCGGCTTATAGGCGACTACGTGCCCGCCATGGCGCCATATAGCTGCAACATCGACATTGAAAAGAGCGAGCCTGACCCCAACTACGGCCAGGGCTTCGAGCACATCCTGGACGCGGTGGATAAGCAGCAGCTTGAAACCGAGCGTCCCATCCGCACCTCTATGGAAGCCGATATGCTCTTCGGTGAAAAAGAGCAGTGGCTCCGCCAGCAGTTTGAGAACAAGGAGGCAATCTGATTATGCTTAAAAAGCCTATGAAACGGCCCGGTATCGCCATAAACTCCGCCAGGTGCATGGCATGCTATGCCTGCTTTATGGCCTGTAAGGATGAGCACTGCGGCTGGGACTCCGCCCTGACCAAATCCCAGCCCGAGATGGGCCAGTATTGGATGAACATTGTGGAATGGGAGCGGGGCGACAACACCCGCCACATTAAGACCGCCACCGTCCCCACCCCCTGCTCCCACTGCGAAAACCCCGCCTGCATGGCGGCGGCTAAAGACGGCGCGGTGTATAAGCGGAAAGACGGCATCGTTATCATCGATCCGGAAAAGGCCAAGGGTCAGAAGCAGATTGTGGACGCCTGCCCCGTCGGCGCGGTTTACTGGAACGAGGATGAGCAGATACCCCAGAAATGTACCATGTGCGCCGAGCTGCTGGACGACCCGGACTATCCCGGCTTTGAGCCCCGGTGCGTCGAGGCGTGCCCCAACCAGGCCCTTGTATTCGGCGACCTGGACGACCCGGAGAGCGAGATTTCAAAGCTCATCGCCGTCAACAAGGTGACTCAGCTTGAGTGCCTGGGCGATATGAAAACAAGCGTCGTACACCTCAACATCCCCACCGCCTTCCTGGCCGGCACCGTGGCCTACCCGGAGGAGCTGGAGGAGGTCTGCATCGGCGCCAAGGTAAAGGCCACCTGCGAATGCGGCACAGTCTACGAGACCGAGACAAACTGGGCCGGAGATTACGAGTTTGAAAATCTCCCCAGGGATAAGAAATTCACCGTGGAGATAACCATGGACGGCTTCAGGCCTGTGGTCATCGAGACTGCCACAGGCAAGGGCGACAAGGCCGACCACTACGTGGGCATTACCTATCTGGAGCCTGTAAAATAAACGTATTTCAGCAGCCCCGTCTTTGCAGGCGGGGCTGTAAGAACGGAACAACATTTTCCCAAACAGGAGGAACACACAAAAATGGAAATGAAAAACGCAGTTATTATCGACGGCTGCCGTACCGCCGTCGGCTCTTTCGGCGGCTCTCTCCGGCCCCTCAGCGCCTACGATCTGGCCTGCGCCGTCCTTAAGGGGGAGCTGGACCGCACCGGCATCGACCCCAAGGAGATAGACGAGGTCATAATGGGCCAGTGCCGCCAGACCTCCGACGAGCCCAATATCGCCCGTATGGCGGCCCTGAAGGTGGGCATCCCCGCTTCCGCCTCCGCCCACACCGTTATGCGCCAGTGCGCTTCCGCCATGACCGCCGTCCAGAACGGCGCCATGCAGATTATGACCGGCCTTTCCGACGTTGTGCTGGCCGGCGGCACCGAGAGCATGTCCAACGCGGTATTTTATATCCGCAACGCCCGCTGGGGCGTCGGCACCGGCACTCAGGAGCTGGTTGACGCCGTCACCGAGGGCCAGTTCAGAAGCCAGCCCCAGGAGATGTTCGGCCGTTACAACATGGGCGCTACAGCTGAAAAAATAGCCGAGACTCTCCACATCACCCGCGAGGAGCAGGACGCTTTCTCCATGGAATCCCAGAGGAAGGCCATCGCCGCCATCGACTCCGGCCGCTTTAAGGATGAGATCGTGCCGGTCACCGTGCCCCAGGGCCGGAAAAAGCCCCCGATAGTTTTCGACACGGACGAGTTCCCGAAGCGCGACACCAGCCTTGAGAAAATGGGCAAGTTAAAGCCATGCTTCAACATCGAGACGGATGAGGAGGGCCGCATTTTCAATTCCAGTGAGCTTACCGGCACCGTCACCGCCGCCTCCTCCTCCGGCCGCAACGACGGCGCTTCCGCCATGCTCCTTATGAGCGAGGAAAAGGCAAAGGAACTCGGCCTTAAGCCCATGGCGAAAATAATCGGCATGGGCACCGCCGGCTGCGACCCCCGCACCATGGGCCTCGGCCCGGTATACGCCGTGCCGAAAGCCCTCAAAAACGCCGGGCTCACCATCGATGATATTCAGCTTATTGAGTTAAACGAGGCTTTCGCCGCCCAGTCCCTGGGCTGCATTAAGCTCCTTGGCTGGGAGGATAAGATGGACATAATAAACGTAAACGGCGGAGCCGTGGCTCTGGGCCACCCCGTAGGCTCCTCCGGCTGCCGTATTATAGTCACTCTTATGCACGAGATGAAAAAGCGCGGCCTCAAGTACGGCCTCGCCACCCTCTGCATAGCCGGCGGCATGGGCCAGGCCACAGTCATCGAAATGCTCTAAAGCCCCGTGCCGGCAAGCTTATAATTTATAATTACTATAAAGGAGAGAAAAACCATGTCCAAGTCGAATAAGATTATGATCCAGGTCTGCCTCTGCGGCGCCGGGACCAAGAAGGCTCAGGCCCCCACCGTCCCCTACACAGCCAACGAGCTGGCCGAGCAGATTGTAGCCTGCGCCAAGGCCGGCGCCTCCATCGCCCACATCCACGTCCGCGAGGACAAGATAGTTGACGGCGAGATGCAGATCGGCTACAAGTCCATGAGCCTCCAGAAATTCACCGAGGCCGTCGAAAAGACCCGCGAGCTCTGCAAAAAGGAGAATGTGGACATTATCATAAACCTCACCACCTCCGGCGGCGAGTACGAGGATTACAAGCGTCTCCAGCATCTGGGCGCACTGAAGCCCGAGATGTGCTCCTTCGACCCCAACACCCTCAACTGGGCCAACAGCTACATTTTTGAGAACAGCCCCCGCTTCCTCAACCTGCTCTCCCAGGAGGTTGTAAAGCAGGATGTTAAGCCCGAATTTGAGGTATTCGATACCGGCCACATCGACTCCGTTATGTATTATGTAAATAAGCACGGCATTCCGAAGCCGCCCCACATCCAGTTCATTATGGGCGTCGGCGGCTCCATGCCCGGCACTGCCGAAAACCTGGCTTTCCTTGTAGGCAAGCTCCCCGAGGGCGCCACCTGGTCCGTCTCCGGCATCGGCAAGGCCCACATGCCCATGATGCTGGCCGGTCTGGCTCTCGGCTGCGACGGCCTCCGCGTCGGCCTTGAGGACAACATCCTGTACGGCAAGAACCCCGACGGCAGCAAGATAATCGCCACAAACGAGATGCTGGTAAAGCGCGCCGTTGAGCTGGCGAAGCTGGCCGGCCGTGAGATCGCCACCGCCCAGGAGGCCCGCGAGATTCTGGGCATCACCCGCAACTGCCTGAGGGACGAGGGCTGATGATAGTCTCCCGCTCATATATCGACGTCCGCTACCCGGACGCCGATCCCATGGGCATCGTCCACCACGCAGTCTACCCCGTGTGGTATGAGATTGCCCGGATGGATTTTTTCGCCGAGATGGGCTTCGGATATTCGGATATGCACTCCCACGGCATCGACCCGCCCATGGTGGACCTCCATGTGACCTACGCGGCGCCGGTAAAATATCCCGGCCGTGTGACGGTGGAGACACGGATACGCTCCTACGCGCCGAAAAAGATAGAGCTTCAATATGAGACCTATGCGGACGGCAGCAGCTCCCCCGTTAGCCGGGCAGAGACCCTCCACATCTGGACCGGCCCCGACGGCAAATCCTTCAGCATGGAGGAAAAGCTCCCGGAGGTCTACGAAAAAATCAAAAAAGCGGCGGAATAAAGTATGCAAAAAAATCCTTAGCGCCTATGGCGCTAAGGATTTTTATTTTTTCAGCCGGCTTACAGGATATAAATGCTGTCTCCAATTAATCTTACAGTCCCCACCATGGTCCGTTCCTGACCGGTTCCGGAAATTTCCGTAAATTTCTTATACGGCGCTGATGCGTAGGCCAAATGGCATTGGCCCGTCTCGCTCTCAAACGGGTCGTAATCGCAGAAGGCGGCGTACATCCTGCCGCCGTCAAAGCAGAAGGCTGAGACGCCCCATATAAGCTCCTCCGGCTCACCGCCTGTAACGGGCACACGGAAAAGGATGTTATCCCGGCCCCGCAGGACATAGTAGAGGCAGCCGTCCTTCACGGCGCAGCTTGTGGGTGAGACCACATTCCGGCTGCGGACACCGTCTAAAAATACGGCGTTCTGCACCAGCGTTTCAGTGTCGCCGGCGGCAGTGTCAACGGCTATGATATCGCAGTTTTCTCCGTCGGCAATATAGTAGACCGTGTCACCGCTGTAAGCCATGTACCTCAGGCTGGCGTCATATGTGGAAAATGCCGTGGAAACGGTACCTTCTGCGAAGGAATAGAGCATGTATTCTATGCGGGCGTCGCCGCTTTCGATGTAAAACAGAATACCATTTTCCGTCCTGCCGTTTATGCGGACGTCCCCGCCTGTAACGGTGTAACAGTCACGAAGCTCTCCCGAGGTTACGTTGCAGGCTGCAATACCGGCGCCTCCGGCCACGTAGATGTCGCTGCCGTTCTGCACCGCGCCGTCCCACTGCTGCCAATGGAAAATGTCGGCGATAGTGTATAAGACCCGGCCGTCGCTGTCCTTAATATTGCCGCTGTTATCACGGTAAAAAAGGCTGCCGTCAACATTGAAAATTTCTTCGGCATCAGGCAGCTCCTTTACCGAAATGCCATCTGTTCCGCAGGCCGACAGAAGCAGGATAAGGCACAAAAACGGACAGAGAAGCTTCTTTACAGACGACATGTGATAATCACCCCCACGCAATAGATAAGATAAAGCATTATATCTGTTTAAACCCTCCGCCGATGACGGGAATCCATCATCGGCGGAGGGTTCCCTTACATTTCGCTTCGGCCCTCCAGGGCTCGCATCAGGGTGGCGTCGTCGGCAAATTCCAGATTTGAGCCTACCGGTATGCCGTAGGCCAGCCGTGTCACCTTTACTCCGAAGGGCTTTAAAAGCCTTGATATATATTTCGCGGTGGTCTCCCCCTCCGTGTCGGGATTTGTGGCCATTATGACCTCATCAATCCCGCCGGCGGCCACACGGTCCATCAGCTCCTTTATCCGTATATCGTCCGGCCCCACATGGTTCATGGGGGATATCACACCGTGGAGCACATGGTAGTGCCCGTTATACTCCCCGGCCCGCTCTATTGCCATTACGTCCTTTGGGTACGTCACGACGCACACTGTCCGCCCGTCACGCCTGGGGCTCTCGCAGACAGCGCAAACCTCCCGGTCCGTCAGGTTCTGGCATATTTTGCAGCAGTGCACTGTCTTTTTTGCCTGGATTATGGCGTCGGCAAAGTCCGCAGCCTCCCCCTCCGGCAGGCTCAGCACATAAAAGGCCAGACGCTGGGCCGTTTTGCTCCCTATTCCGGGCAGGCTGTTAAATTTTTCTGTAAGCCTCTCAAAGGCCGCTGGAAAAAAGCCCATGTCCTATCCCCTTATTTCAGCTATGCGTTTTTTCCTGTCCTCGGCGCCGAAAATGCTGCTGCCGGCCACAAGTACGTTTGCGCCGGCGGCCACGCATTGGCGCGCCGTTTCCGGATTTACGCCGCCGTCAACCTCCACGTCGCACCGGAGGCCGCGCTCCGTTATCATGCTCCGGACGCGGCTCACCTTCGGCATCATATCCGCCATAAAGCTCTGGCCGCCGAAGCCCGGCTCCACAGTCATTACAAGCACCATATCGAGGCTGTCGAGATACGGTATAAGCGTCTCCGCCGGAGTCCGTGGCTTTATGGAGAGGCCGACCTTTTTCCCGGCGGCTTTTACTTTTTTTATGGCCTCGGCCGTGTTCTGCGGCTCGTCCGCCTCCACGTGGAACACGATTATATCGGCGCCCGCTTTCGCAAACTCCTCCACATAGCGCACAGGCTTTTCTATCATAAGATGTACGTCCAGTATCATATCCGTGGCTTTCCGCAGGCTTTTCACCACCGGCACGCCGATGGATATATTGGGCACGAACAGGCCGTCCATTACGTCCACATGGAGAAGATCCGCTCCGGCGCGTTTTACGCTCTCCGCGTCCTCGCCCAGCTTTGCAAAATCAGCCGACAAAATTGACGGCGCTACTTTTATCATACCAATACCCTCTTCACATTTGATTCCCATCCGGCATAGAATTTAACAGCGGCCGGCGCGCCGTCTGCTTTCACATAGGGGACGCTCCGGACCGTTTTTTCCGCCGCGTCCCCAGGTCACTTTTTCTTACAAGCAAAAGTAACCAAAAAGAACTTATATTCGCATTGAGATATGCGTACCCGTTAAATTTCCGCCCGGCATCGCAGGAACGCAAAATTTTAATTATAAAGCTCTCCGGAAGGGGCCACTTCACGGACGGTATAGCCGTTTTCCCTGAGAGCGTCCAATATCTCCTTTTTATGCTCGTGGCCGAAAGCCTCCAGCGTGACCCGCAGTTCCACCGCCGCGTTTCTGTTTATACTCACAAACTGGTTATGCTCGAGCTTTATGATATTGCCCTTTTTGCCCGCCACAATGTCGGCCACCCGCAGCAGCTCTCCCGGCCTGTCGGGAAGCTCCACAGAGAAGGTGAACACCCTGCCGCGGCTTATAAGCCCGTGCTGGACAAGGCTGGATATGGTTATAACGTCCATATTGCCCCCTGAGAGCACCGGCACCACGTTTTTGCCCGTAACGCCCAGATGGCGCAGGGCGGCAACGGGCAGCAGTCCCGCGTTCTCCACGACCATCTTGTGCTTTTCCATCATATCAAGGAACGCCTCTACAAGCTCGGCGTCGTCTATTACAATAATGTCGTCCAGATTTTTCTGTATGTATGGGAAGAGCTTGTCGCCCGGGGTCTTTACGGCGACGCCGTCCGCTATTGTCACCGCCGACGGGAGGCTCACCACTTCCCCGGCCTCCAGAGACGCCTTCATGCAGGCGGCTCCGGTCGGCTCCACGCCGATTACCTTGACATTGGGGTTAATAAGCTTTGCCAGCGTAGCGACGCCGGTAGCGAGGCCGCCTCCGCCTATGGGCACAAGTATTATATCCACATCCGGCAGGTCCTGAAAAATCTCATAGGCGATAGTGCCCTGGCCAGTGGCAACGTCCAGGTCATTAAACGGGTGCACCAGCGTATAGCCCTCTGTATCGGCAAGCTCCAGCGCGCGCTCGTAGCTCTCATCGAACACTCCGCCGTGGAGTATTACCTCCGCGCCGTAGTCCTTGGTGTTGTTCACCTTTACAAGAGGCGTCGTCTCCGGCATGACTATCACGGCCCTGGCCCCGGCGGCCTTTGCTGCGCAGGCCACGCCCTGGGCGTGGTTTCCCGCCGATGCCGTTATAAGGCCCCTGGCCCTTTCCTCATCGGAAAGCGTGCTTATCTTGTAATATGCGCCGCGTATTTTATAAGCGCCGGTCACCTGCATATTTTCAGGCTTTAAATACACATTATTCCCGGTGATGCGGCTGAGATAGTCGCTGTGCATAAGGCTTGTTTCGCGGATAACGCCCTTGAGCCGTTCCCGCGCCTGCTTGAATTTGTCAACAGTCATTTAAGGCATCTCTTTTCACATAAAATTGCATATATCTGAAACCCATGTTCCGCCAAACGGAAACATGGGCATTATATAATGTCAGTTCTGCGGACATTATATAATATGTCTCCCATTTTAGCAAGTGCTGTACCTCCGATATTTCTTGACAACGGCCCCGCTTGATTATAGAATGAAGTTGTATACATATCCGTTTTGGAGGTGTCTTAAAAATTTGAGCAAAACACGTGAAATAAAAAAGAAATCCCCCATACCCATATACGGCACCGCCCTTATATGGATAATTTACTGCCTTATATTTCCCCTTTACACGCTCCTGCACTTTGCCATACTGGCCGCCGTCACAGCTGTGGCCTGGATAGTCCTGAACAAAATTTTCCCCGGCCGCACGGTTATTGAGGAGATACCCGAGGAGCCTGTTTCCACAGGCAGCCCGGAGATTGACGCCGTCCTCCGGGAGGGCGAGGCCGCAGTCAAGGAGCTGGAGAGGCTCCGGGCCTCCATCCCGAATAACGAGGTAAAAGAGAAGGTAGCCGTGATAGCCGATCTTATAGACCGCATCACCAAGGACGCGGCGGAGGACCCGTCGGATCTGCCCCAGATAAAGCGGTTTACATCCTATTTCCTCCCCACCACAATAAAGCTCCTGAACGCCTACGACAGGATGTACAGCCAGGGCATAGAGGGCGAAAACATAAGCGGCACCAAAAAGCGTGTGGAGGATATACTCGATACCACTATTGAGGCATACAAAAAGCAGCTCGACTCCCTCTTTGCCAACCAGGCTCTTGACATTGAAACCGATATCACCGTGCTTGAAAGCATGCTGGCCCGCGAGGGCCTTGGCGGCAAGGATTTCTGACAAACACACAAGAAAGGACGTATTTAGCCATGGACGAAAAGAATGAATACACCCCCCATCTCACCCTGAACCCCCAGGCGGAGGCCGCTCAGGCCCAGGAGGCCCCCTCTCTGACGCTCGACCCCTTTGGCTCCGGAGCCGCGGCTGCGGCTGCCATCGACCAGGAGGCCCAGTGTGCGAAAAGCGCCGCGGCGCTGGAGATGGGCACACTCTCCGAGGCGGAGCAGAAGGCCGTTGCGGATTTTTCCAAAACAATCGATATAACCGACACCAACATGGTTTTGCAGTACGGCGCCGCGGCTCAGAAGAACGTGGCCGATTTCTCCGGCACCACCCTCAACAACGTCCGCACAAAGGATTTGGGCGAGGTGGGCACCATGCTCTCCGATCTGGTGGTGGAGCTCAAGGGCTTTAACTACAGCGAAAATGAGAAAAAGAGCTTCTTCAAAAAGACCAGGAACAGCATCGCCTCCATGAAGGCCCAGTATGACAAGGCCGAGGTCAACGTGGACAAGATAACCGGTATGCTCCAGAACCATCAGGTGGTGCTGATGAAGGACGTGGCAATGCTGGATAAGATGTACGACATGAACCAGGCCTATTTTAAAGAGCTTACCATGTATATCCTGGCCGGAAAGCAGCGGCTTAACGAGGCCGAATCGGTCACCCTCCCGGAGCTTAAGAAAAAAGCCGCAGAAAGCGGACTCCCTGAGGACGCTCAGGCCGCCAACGACTACGCCAACATGTGCAACAGGTTTGAAAAGAAAATATACGACCTGGAGCTCACCCGCCAGATATCAATACAGATGGCCCCCCAGATAAGGCTTATCCAGAATAACGACAGCCTTATGGTGGAAAAAATACAGTCGTCCATAGTGAACACCATCCCCCTGTGGAAGAGCCAGATGGTGCTGGCCCTCGGCCTCCACCACTCCCAGCAGGCCATGGAGGCCCAGCGTGAGGTCACAAACGTCACAAACGAGCTTTTAAAGCGCAACGCCGAGACCCTGAAGATAGGCTCCATCGAGGTGGCCCGGGAGTCCGAGCGGGGCGTTGTGGATATCGAGACGCTCAAGGAGACCAATCAGAAGCTTATCGACACGCTTGTGGAGGTCAAAAACATCCAGGAGGAGGGCTCCAAAAAGCGCCACGAGGCGGAGATCGAGCTTGGCCGCATAGAGGGCGAATTAAAGCAGAAGCTGCTTGAACTGAGAAGCTGAAAAGGAATATAAAAATGCCTGAAATTTTAAAAAAGCGCAGTACCGCCGCCGTAATCTCCGCAGTGCTGATGGCGCTGTTTCTCGTAATCGGCGTAGGAAAAAGCCTGCGGGCGGCGGCAAATGACGTATCCGATGCCTTCTACGACGGCGTATACGACGAGGAGGAGAAGTATACCCGCCCCTCCATAAGCAATTTATTGGAGGAGAGGATAGACGCCTCCCTGGGCCTTATTTCCGTGGCCTCCGGCTACGACGGCCTGGAGGCTTTGACGGACGCTCTCCGCACATCCCGCAACGCTCTCATAAACGCCGGGAGCGTGCATGAAAAATACGAGGCGGACATGGCCATGGCGGCGGACTTCGACCGCCTCTATAGCGCCCTATCCGAAAAAGAGCTGACCGAAAAGGACAGCTCCGCCGCAAGGGACTACGGGCTTACCATGTCCTCCACCGCCGCCCTTATAGACGAGAGCGGATACAACGAGGCGGTGTCGGATTTTAACAGCGGCACTCTGGAAAAATTCCCTACGGTTCTTCTCTGGCCTCTCTCCGGGGCGGAAAAACCGGAATTATTTAAATAAAGGCGCCGGCCATAAATCCGGCGCCGGCAAGAGGAAAATATATGACAAATATAAAAAATCGTATTCTCACGTTTCTGGCGGCGGTCCTTCTGCTCACAGGCTCAGCCCTCGCTGTTGTGGAGCAGAGCGACGAATACTATGTGGCTGACTACGCCAACGTCCTCACCCAGACCACAAAGGAGCTTATAATCTCCGAAAACGCCTCTCTTGAGCAAAGCTGCAATAAGGCCCAGATAGTCGTGGTCACCGTGGAGTATCTTGACGGCATGTACTCCGACGAGTACGCCGTTACGCTCTATAACAACTGGGGCGTGGGCAGCGACACTGAGAATAACGGCATGCTCCTGCTGCTTGCCACAAAGGAAAATAAGGCCTGGCTCACAACAGGCTCCGGCATAAGCGGCAGCTTCACCGACAGCATGGTGGAAAGCTACCTTGACAAATATTTCTGGGACGATTTTGACGACGGCGATTTCGATTCCGCTGTGAACAAGCTCTTTGAGCGGCTTGTAAAATGGTATGAGAAAAATTACAATGTAAGCTCTTCGGGAGCCGGGCAGAACGGGGCCTACCCACAGGAGTCCCAGCCGCAGCAGGGCTTTTTCTCCCGGCTTATAAGCAATATACTCTACTTTATCGCCCGGAATATCGTCCTTATAATCATCCTGATTATAATTCTCATAAGCTGCGTATTTGACAGGCGCCGGTACAGGGCCTATTACATGGGGCTCGGTATGCCGATTCCAAGATACCACTTCTGGTACATGTTCAGCGGCCCCCATCGCAGGGGCCCACGTGGTCCCAGAGGCCCCGGAGGTCCTGGCGGCCCCGGAGGTCCCGGAGGGCCTGGCGGGCCTGGTCCCGGCGGCTTCGGAGGCCACTCCGGAGGCGGAGGCCGCGGCGGCAGTTTGGGAGGCGGCGGCGGTTTCGGCGGCCACTCCGGAGGCGGCGGAGGAGGCCGCGGCGGTGGAGGCTTCGGCGGCCACTCCGGAGGCAGCGGAGGCTTCGGAGGCCACTCCGGAGGCGGCGGAGGAGGCCGGCGGTAAGCCTCCTGACTGTACAGGCCAAACACCTGCCCTGCCTGCCGGCAGTCCCGCTTTAATATGAAAAAGGCGCACAGATTACCTGCGCACCTCATGCTGTCGAATAACCCCGGTTTTGCACCAAGCAGACCGGGGTTTGGCATGTAAAACGGAAAAGGCCCTCGAGAAAGCCCGGTGCTCGTAAAACAGTAACCCGCATTTCTCTGGGACAGGCGTGATTTCGGTCA
>CAZBUH010000057.1:0-11946 GCA_964495095.1 uncultured Oscillospiraceae bacterium
CCACAGGCGTCTCCGACGAGACGCTGATAATCGCAGGCGAGAACGAGTTCTCCGCGCTGCTTCCCCAGTATCAGGAGTCCAACCCCAACTCCCGCGGAAACAACCTTATCTGGGATACGCTGGTACATTATAATGCCGAGACTGGCGAGATCACCCCGGGCATCGCAACGGATTGGGAGTGGATCGACGATACGCACATCAGATTCAACATCCGCGAGGGCATTACCTTCTCCGACGGAAGCCCCCTCACCGCAAATGACGTGCTCTACAGCTTCGAGCAGGGCAAGAACTACAATCTGAGCGGCTACTACACCACTTTTGCCGATACCGACAACTTTGTGGTGGAGAACGACTACAGCATCGTATTCGCCCTGTACAATCCCTATCCCCAGCTTCTTGACATTTTGGGCTGCACACATTATGCTATTATATGCAAGTCCGCTATCGAGGCTGCCGGCGGCATAGAGAACGCCACCCGTACTCCTGTAAGCTCCGGCAAGTACAAGATGATAGAGTGGAAGGAAGGCCAGTACTGCAAGTTCGAGCGCAACGATGATTACTGGGATAAAGAGGACCTGCCCTACTACAAGTACATCGTTTATAACTTCATGGACGATGCCGCTTCCAGGCTTATGTCCCTCCAGAGCGGAGAGGCCCAGTGCCTTGTCTCCAACACCGTCGCTCAGCTCGCCACTATGGACGCCGATGACAGCATTGAATATGTAATCGAGCAGCAGAACAACCTGCTTGCCGTGTGGTTTAACTGCTCCGAGAGCGAAGCGCTGAAGGACGCCAGAGTCCGTCAGGCCATCTGCCTTGCTCTGGACGCCAACGGCTTCAACCAGGTCGCTTTCGGCGGCTACGCACAGGAGACCGACTCCGTATTCCCCCATTCCTCCGCTCTGTACGCCTCCCCGGAGAACAACTACCGTGAGGTGAACATCGAGAAGGCCAAGGAGCTTCTCACCGAGGCCGGATATCCCGACGGCGCAGGACTGCACATCAGCATCCTCAGCTCCGCCAGTTCCCCCGAGAACGCCGAGGTCTGCCAGTCGCAGCTTCAGGCTCTGGGTATCGACGCCACTGTTGACCAGTACGAGCAGGCCACCTATCTGACCATGCTACGCAACGGCGAGTATGACCTGAACGTCGGTATGGCTGACTCCTGGGATCCTTCCGCTATACTGAACAGGCTGGACGGCCGTGTTACCGCGGCTACCGCCCAGGGCGGCTCCCGCTATCAGGACGAGGCCCTGTACGAGCTTATCGACCAGGCCAAGACTGAGCTTGACGAGACAAAGCGCAAGGAAATCTATGCTGAAATCCAGCAGTTTGCCTGCGACAATTACGTCTGCTACCCCATCAGCAACTATGTGCGCATCGACTCCTACAGCTCCAGCGTGACAGGTCTTACCTATGACCTCCGCGGCTGGCCTGTATATTCCACAGTGCGCCCCGTAGCGTAAGCTGAGAAGAAGTTAAAAACAACAGTCCGGAGCCGCAGAAAAGCGGCTCCGGGCACAGCCATTTTTTAATTTATGAAAAAATCTGTAAATCGCTATTTCCAGGACTATGAAAAAGAGCAGGTGCCGAAGAAAAACGGCAAGGGCACAAAGACTGTATTTAAATATGTAGGGGACTACTACAGGCTCAATATAAGCGATGGGCGCTGGAAAACCCGGAAGTGGGTTTTTCCCGTCCTGTTTCTGCTGTTTGCAGCCGTGTATATACCGCTGGCGCTGCGGGATGTGCCCAGCAACTATGTGTGGTATGTGGGCCTGCCCACGGTGGCCATGGTGTTCCCGGCGTATTTTATTATATACGGTATAGTGTCTTATATAGTGTATAAAAGGGATTTGACCCTGCGGGAGTACAGGGAGAGCGTGGAGCGTCTGCTTTATGGCTCCGGGGCCGCCCTGGCCCTTAACCTGTGGATAGTCGTGGGGGAAATAATTTTCCTTATCACGTCAAAAAGCGGGGAATATGTCCAGCTTGCAGGATTTGCCCTGTGCCTTGCCGTCATGGCCCTTATTTTCTGGCTGATTTACAGGAGCAGGAAGTATACGTTGATAGAAAACCCGAATGGAAAGAACAAAAAGGCTTCTTAAGCCGAATAAAATATGTATTTATCCCCGGCGTCCTTGTTAAGTGCGGATGCCGGGGCATTTTTTTCAGCTTTCCATCTGCTTTCCGAGAAAGCCGGAGATGGTCTGGGCAAGCTTGTACTCAACGTCGGAGAGGGTGTCGCCGTTGTCGGTGACAAAGACGACGCAGCCCATTACGTCGCCCTCGGAGAGGATGGGGGCGGCGATGGCGATATCGTATTTTTCCCCGCTGTCGGTTACGGGCAGGCCCCGCTCATTCTGCTGGCGCTGGTAGATGCGGCGGCCCTCCATTATCTGCTCCAGCTCACTGCTGATGCGCTTTTCGCAGAGCTCGCGTCTGGGAAGCCCGCAGACGGAGATGATGGTGTCCCTGTCAGATATTGCCACCATTTTTCCGGTGGTTTTGCTGAGTATCTCGCATATCTGGCCGGCGAAATCGGCCAGCTCGCCAACGGGGGAGTATTTCTTGAAAATAACCTCCCCGTCCTTTTCGGTGTAGATTTCCAATGGATCTCCCTCACGGATGCGAAGCGTGCGGCGTATCTCTTTCGGGATGACCACGCGCCCAAGGTCATCTATGCGCCTTACTATGCCTGTTGCTTTCATATATATTTATCCTCCTTAGGAAACCGGTAAAATTTCGGCTCCTGAAACTGTTTTGCAACAATATTATCCGCAGGATGAGTTTGGATATGCAAAAATTGATGGCTGCCTATTATTGTCAAAGTTCTGTAATTAAGTCCCAAAACGCTCCGTGCAGCCCTCCCGTGCTTGTGTTTTCGGCCGTTCAGGGGGCTGACGGGACATTAAAAATCAGCCGGTACGGCGCCGCTTTTGGAGGGGAGGATAGCCTAAAATTAAAAATTTGTTTTCAATTTCGCAATACATTTTCTTCCGCATGTGCTATAATAACCGCAGCGCGATTATTATAACGCGCATACAGGCGCTTAAAATTTTCGCCGTGCGGCGCCCGGAGGCGTATATCCATATTCCGCCATAAACCGCCACGGCATCTGCGCTATTATTCAGTAAACTGCCTTATACCTGAAGGAGAAGGAAATGAAAAAAACAAAAAAGGAGCTGGCCGATGATATCGCTGTCGCGGGCGCGCGTACTGTGGGCGGCGTGATAGGGCTGATATTCAAAATCATCGGAACCGTCATACTTATATTCCTGTGTACCGGGCTTATTTTCACCTGTATTTTCGCGGTGTATGTAAAGACAAACCTTACCTCTCAGCTTGACCTCAGGCTGGAGGACTTTACAGTAAACCTAACAAGCCGGATAGTGTGCCAGGACCCGGACACCGGGGCCATTACGGAGCTTGCCACGCTGCATGGCTCCGAAAACAGGACGTGGGTGGAATACGAGGAGATACCGGAGTACCTGGAGAAAGCCGCGGTTGCCATAGAGGACAAGCGCTTTTACAAGCACCACGGTGTGGACTGGTACCGCACTGCCGGGGCATTCTATACGATGTTTTCCGGGGGGCGCACCAGCTTTGGCGCGTCTACCATAACCCAGCAGCTTATTAAAAACCTGACAGAGAACAACGAGGTAACGGTGCAGCGAAAAATAACGGAGATTTTCCAGGCGCTGGAGCTGGAGAAAAACTACAGCAAATCTGAAATAATGCTCTGGTACTTAAACGAGATATATCTGGGCGAGGGCTGCAACGGAGTCGGCTCTGCCTCCCACGTATATTTCGGAAAGGATGTCTCGGAACTGAGCCTTGCCGAGTGCGCCTCGCTTATCGGGATTACCAACAACCCCTCCATGTACGACCCCTATATTAACAGGACGGCCAACAAGGAGCGGCAGGAGCTTATTCTCTCCCAGATGTATGAGGAGGGCTACATTTCCTACGAGGAGTACACCGGGGCTGTGGCCCAGGAACTTGTGTTCCGGAACGACACGAGAAACGAGGAAGAACAGTCTTCCCAGATATACAGCTATTTTGTAGAGGCTGTAATCCGGGACGCCAAAAACGATCTTATAAGCGAAAAGGGCTATTCCTCCAAGGTGGCCTCACAGCTTTTATATAACGGCGGATACACGATATACGCCACCATTGACCAGGATATCCAGGCGATAGTGGACGAAATATACACAAATCCGGAAAATATCCCAGTGGGGAACAGCAGCGTGTCGGCCCAGATGCAGTCCGCGATGGTTATAATGGATCCGTACACCGGGGATATAGTCGCAATGGCCGGCGGCGTGGGCGAAAAAACCGGCAATTTGTGGAGCAACAGGGCTACCGACGCAAAGCGGCCCGCCGGCTCATCATTTAAGCCTATCTCCACCTATGCGCCGGCCATGAATCTGGGGCTTATCTCTCCGGAGACGTATTTTGAGGACAGCCCCGATGTTTCGCTGAAGGGAACAAGCTGGATGCCCAAAAACTACGGCGGCGGATATTCCGGTTACGTCACGCTGCGGCGGGGCATAACCTCGTCCCTGAATACGGTGGCGGCCCAGGTGATGGATCAGCTCACGCCGCAGGTGTCGTATAATTTCCTCACCCAGAAGCTGGGCTTTACGAGCCTTGTGGACGCCGACTGCGACTACGCGCCACTGGCCCTTGGACAGCTCACCTACGGCGTTACCGTAAGGGAGATGGCCCAGGCCTATACGATATTCCCCAATAAGGGCATATTTACCGAGGGCAGGACCTATTCCCTTATAGAGGACGCCGAGGGCAACGTGGTGTTTGAAAACATCCCTGATTCAAATATTGCCATAAGCGAGACTACCGCCTACTGGATGACAGATATTTTGAAGGGCGTAGTGGCCTACGGCACCGGCACCGAGGCGAGGTTTTCCGGCATGTCCATGGCGGGCAAGACGGGCACCACCAGCGATAAGAAGGACCGGTGGTTTGCGGGCTTTACTCCCTACTATGTGGGCGTAGTATGGTGCGGCTACGATATACCTACCCCGCTGACCACAAGCTCAAACCCGGCCGCGGTAATATGGCGGGAGATAATGAGCCGTGTGCATGAGGGATTGGAGGACCCGGGCTTCTTTGTGCCGGAGAACACCTATATACCAAGCGTGGCAGGCGTGGAGGTGCCGGAGGAGACTGCGGAGCCAACGGAGACCCCTGAGCCTACACAGGAGCCGGATGTGACCCAGGAACCGGAGCCAACGGAGACCCCGCCCGAACCCACTGATACGCCCACAGACCCGCCGGTTGAGCCTACCCAGACGCCTACAGACCCGCCGGTTGAGCCGGCGACGCCTCCAGTTACGGAGCCGCCGGAGGTAAATGAATAAAAAATATTGCCGCCTTCCCCATTTTCAGTGGGGAGGGCGGTTTTGCGTTTATGGTGGAATTTACCGGCGGTGAAAAGGTTGACATATGGAGCGGAATGCTGTAATATATTGCAACAAATTGTAACCGTACTGACAAAGGAGACGACATGAAAAGGATAATACCGCTCATTCTCATCATAGCCCTGTTTTTCACCCTGGCCCCCGGGGCATCCGCTGCGTCATACTACAGCGACACCGCTGGACACTGGGCGGAGAGCGCTATATGGAAATGGAGCCGGTTAAAGGTGCTGGAAGGGGACGGGGACGGCAAATTCCGCCCGGACGACACAGTAAATCAGTCGGAGATGGCCGCCATAATGTGTCGGCTCATGGGCTACACCGAGGAGGAGCCCACCGTCTATGACGGGCTGCCCGATAATAAATGGTATACAACCTATCTCCGCCGGGCGGCGTCCGCAGGCGTTATGCCGGATCTCTGGAGCTGCGGCACGGTATCGGAGGGTGTGCAGCGGCAGGAAGCGGTTTACATAATTGCAACAGCATTGGATGTGGCCGGCAGCGGCACCGTGGAGTTTACCGACAGCAGCGACATAGCGCCCTGGGCGCTGGAGAGCGTCAAGGCCATGGTGGAGAAAGGGTACATAGACGGATATCCAGATGGGAGCTTCCGGCCCAACGGCACCCTGACCAGGGCCGAGGCCGTCACGATAATTGACAATATTCTCGGCGGAAACTACATAACTTACGGCTCTTTTGTGCTGGAAAAACTGGACATACCCGCTTACAGCTATGATAATTCCCTTTTTACATATGATGAGATGAGCTGGAAAAGCTACTCCGGAACCGAGGACGCGGCAGTGGGCATAGATGTGTCCGCATACCAGTACGATATAGACTGGCAGGCCGTGGCGGAAAGCGGGATAGATTTTGCTATGATACGTGTGGGATTTCGGGGATGGGGAAGCTCCGGCAGCCTCAATGTGGATAAATACGCCATGCAGAACCTCCGGGGCGCTGCGGATGCGGGGCTGGACGTGGGAGTGTACTTTTTTTCCCAGGCCATAAGCACAGAGGAGGCCCTTGAGGAAGCGGAGCTTGTGCTCTCCATAATAAAGGACTATGACATTACATATCCGGTGGTTTTCGACTGGGAGGAGATAGGGAATTCCTACGCCAGAACAAACGGCATGAAAACTGACCTGCTGACGGACTGCGCGATAACCTTCTGCGACAGGATAGCCGAGGCAGGCTATACGCCCATGGTCTATTACTACAAATATCTGGGCCTTGTAAAATACGACCTCACCAGGCTGCAGGACTACGACATATGGTTTGCCCAGTATGCCGACGTGCCGAATTATCCCTACGATTTCCAGATGTGGCAGTATACATCGGAGGGTACCGTGCCGGGGATAGTAAATGACACGGATATGAACATCTGCTTTAAAAAATACGCGGATTGAGGGCAGAAGCTCCGGCAAGTCAAAATGCTTAACAAAACCGGTTTCATTCAGAAAATTGATGAAGCCGGTTTTTTCAGGCTGCGGTAATTTTCTCTTGCACTTTACGGTTATGTGATGTAAACTTATATTTACAAAGCAAAAATGGAAAAGGAGAATGTGCAATGGACAGAATATATGATTTTCTCGATAAGTGCGGCGTGTTTTATTTCGCCACGACCGACGGAGACGAGCCGAGGGTGCGCCCCTTCGGATTTAAGATGATGTACGAGGGCAAGCTCTACTTCGGATGCGGTACCCACAAGGCCACCCAGCGGGAGCTGGAGAAAAACCCAAATGTGGAGATATGCTGCTTTGCAGACGGGGCGTTTCTCAGAATAAGAGGCCGGGCCGTCATGGACATGCGGGACGAGGTGCAGAAAGCGCTGTTTGAGGCGGAGCCCCAGCTTAAAAATATATACAACGAGGAGACCGGCCTCGTCCACAGCACATTCTGGCTGGACGGAATGTCCGCGGTTTATACAAAAATGGGCGAGGGTACGGAGAAATGGGCGTAAGGCAGGAGACAACGGCAGAGCGGTCAAGTCTTCTGGGCACGGAGAAGATATGGCGGCTCCTCCTGCAGTTCGCGGTGCCCGCGATACTTATGAATGTGGTGAGCAGCCTCTACAACACGGTGGACAAGATATTTGTCGGACAGTTTGTGGGAGAGCTGGGTATCGCGGCGACTACGGTGACTAACCCGGCGACCCGGCTTATTACAGCCTTTGCCATATTTATCGGGGCGGGAGGCAATGCGGTAATGGCCCTTAAAATGGGCGAGGGCAGGACCGACGAGGCCGAGGGGATACTTAACAACGCGTTTCTCCTCCTGTGCATAACGTCGGCCATAATACTGGCTGTCATGGCGGTGTTTACAAAGGAGCTGCTGGCGGTGTTCGGATGCAGCAGCGAAGTCCTGCCATATGCGCTGCCGTATATGCGGATCCTGCTGTGCTCGGCCTTTTTCGAGGCCGTTACATCGGGAATGGGAATGTTCATAAGGACCGACGGCAGCCCCAAGATAATGATGGTCTGCACTATGTCCGGCTGTATAATAAACCTTGTGCTGGACCCGGTTTTTATAGGCGTTTTCAAATGGGGCATCCACGGTGCGGCCATAGCCACGGGGCTTGCCCAGGTAATATCCGGCCTTATGGTGCTTGAATATTTCACCGTTTCAAAGCGCAGCACCATAAAGCTGCGCCTTTCAAAGCTGCGCCTTAAAAAACGCCGGACCATAGACACGGTGAAGCTGGGCTTTTCGTCGTTTGTACAGCAGTTTCTAGGCTCTGTGGTGCAGGCGCTGCTTTTGAGTATGCTGGCGGTGTACGGCGCCAAAACCGGCGAGGACAGCGACGCCGCCATAGCCGCCGTAGGCGTCACCCTCAGCGTGGGTCTGCTTTTCGTAATGCCGGTAATGGGTATGCAGCAGGCTGTGCAGCCGATACTGGGCTACAATTACGGGGCGAAAAAATATGACAGGGTACTGAAAGCGCTTGGCACGGCCATCGGCGCGGCCATGGTCATGTCCACTATCGGATGGGCGGTCATAATGCTGTGGGCCGAGGAGCTTTCGTCCATTTTCGGCGCGGAGGACGAATTTTTGGCAAGGACAGCCTGGACAATGCGCGTGTATAACCTGCTGGTGCCGGTTATGGCCATATCCTCACTGGGGACAAATTTCTTTCAGTCCATCGGAAAGCCGGTAAAGGCGCTGCTGGTGGGCATGTCGAGGCAGCTCCTGTGCCTTGTGCCGTGCATACTGATACTGCCGGTGTTCTTTGGAATGGACGGCGTTATATACGCCCTCCCGGTGGCGGACGGCGTGTGCTTTTTGATAGCCACGGCCATGCTGCTGCATGAGACCAGGAATATGAAAAAGCTGGAAAGAGCCGGGGAATGACCGGCGTTTGCGGTTTGAAGTTACCGAGGCCCCATAATTGCACTTAAAATCGCGCTTAAAATGCGGATTTCTGCGGTGTAAATAGATATAAAAAAGACAGGCACCGGTGGGGGATCAAAGAGGTCATGGGAGGGAAGGCCATACTGCTTTCCCTCCCATGACCTTTGACAGGGCTCTCAGGCCGCGGCCGGCTTTTTCCGGCTGGACCGGGCTCCTGCTGCTGAGGGTACGCATGAGCCTGCGGCTGCTCTATTCCAGATGCTTTGCAGGCTTCCTGCAAGAGCGCCGCAGAGGGCCGAAAGTTGACAACCTATCCCAAATGCCATATAATTATTAAAATTAGGTATCCAGCGGAGGGATTTTATGTTCCTTTACAACATGGCTCGCAGGGTAAACGGAAAATTAAAGCAGTACAAAAAGGCGCAGGCTGGAAAAGTCCTGTCGCCTGTGCGCAGGATAGAGCGTGTGTGCCCGCCGGAGAGCGGGAGATTTGTGGCCATGACGTTTGACGACGGCCCATGCGCCTACAGCTTTTCAGGCCGGGAGAAGGGACTGACGGAATCGCTGCTGGACTCTCTTCGGGAGGCCGGGGCCAGGGCGTCCTTTGACGTTATCGGCACCACGGCGGAAAACTACCCCGACGAGATGGGCAGGGCCGGGGATTTCACCTGGAGCGGCGTCAGCTATGACCATTATCCCAGCTTCGGGAATGACAGCCTGGCGGGGGCCTTAAACCAGCCGGAGCTTATCGGTAAAATACTGGCCGGCGGCCATGAACTTACAAACCATAGCTGCACCCACCGGCTTTTCGGCCCCATGCGGGCCGTATACGGTACGCGGCGCCATTTTGAGACGCTTCAGCAGGTTACGGACGATCTTTCCCGGCTCCACGGTTATATAAGGGACAATTTCGGGTATGAGATGAAGCTGTCGCGCCCGCCCCACTACATCGACGCAATACCTGGCGGCGGCACTTCCTATGACGCCTACAGGGTGCTGGGCTACAACTATATGGCGGCCTCCTTTGACGGGGACGGCTGGCGCCCCGCGGAGACGGCGGAAAAGGAGCTGGAAAACATGCTCCGGCCCATGCGCGAGGCGCTGGAGCGCGACCCGGAGGCGCTGAACGGCCAGATTATCTTCCAGAAGGACGGCTGCAATATGTCCCTCAGAGCGCCGGTTGAGGAGGCGCTGCCAATGCAGCTTAAGCTGCTTGGGGAATACGGCTACAGGGTCATACCGGTGTCGGAGCTGCTTGAGCTTTCGCCCTTTGAGGATTTGCCGGAGAGCAGCCCCGCTATGGCGCATGTCCGGACGCTTTTAAAGGCGGGCCATACGGTGGGGTATAAGAACAACACATTTCACGGGGAGCGGGCAATTACAAAGGCGGAATTTGCCGTAATGGCCGCAGAGCCCCAGATTCTGCGGGCCTGCCGGCCCATGAGCTTCGGCGATATGGCTGCGGCGGCGGAAAAAAGCCTGGATTTTTCAATAAAGGACGCCTCGGGAAACGCGCTTCTTGAGCTTGCCATGGAAAAGGGCGTAAGCGTTGACGAGCGCAGCTTCAGGGACAAGCCCCGCGTAAAGCGGGAGGACGCCGTGGAGCTTCTTGCGGGGCTTATAAAATGAGAGTTGTTGTCACAGACTGCAAATACAAGATGTCCCTGGCTCCCATAAGGTCACTGAGCCGCGCCGGGTACGAGGTCATATGCGGCGAGTACGGCGACGTGCCGGACAAGCTGCTTTTAGGCTCCCGCTCAAAGTACAGCGGCGGCCTTATCCGCTACAGCCGCGGGGACTGCCGGGGCATAGCGGATTTGTGCCGCGATGGGGACGTTATTTTGCCGGTGGGCAGAGCTGCTCTCCGGAGCTTTGCGCACTGCCCGGAGCTGAACGGCAGGGTGAAATTTCTTGCGTCCCCGCCTGAGGTGCTGGATGCGGCGGACGACAAGGCATACGTGCGGCGTCTGGCGGAAAAATTGGGAGTCCCGGCGCCGGCCACCTTTTTCCCGGAACCGGGGGAGACGGCGGAACAGCTCGCCGGGAGGGTAAACTATCCCTGTATCATAAAATACAAAAACGGCGAAGCCTTGGGCCTTAAATCCTGGGAGCGCTACAGCATTGTGAGGGAGCCGGAGGGCTTTGTGCGGGAATTTAACAGGATGAGCGGAATTTCGCCGGAGCTTCTGGCCCAGGACTACCTTACGGGAAACGATGTGGGAGCCGCCGTGGTGATGGACAGGCAGAGCCGCCCCGTGGATTTTATACTGTACGTGAGCGACAGGGAATATCCCCTGTCAGGGGGGCCCTCCTGCCTGTGCAGGACGGTTTTTGACCGGGGGCTTTTGAAATACGCCTGCTGCATACTGTCCGAGCTGAAATTCCAGGGTATAGCCATGATGGATTTTAAGGGCTCCCCGGAAAAGCCGTATCTGCTTGAAATAAACCCCAGAATCTGGGGCAGCGCGGCGCTGTGCTGCGTATCGGGCTCCGGCTTTTTTGAGAGCTATGTAAAGGCGGCGCTGGACGAGGCCCGGCCTCTGGACCTTGACACCTGCCAGCCGGGCTATGAGCTTGGTGTAAGGATGAAATTCGTTCCCCACTGCCTTATGGCGGCCCTTAAGGAATTTAAGGCCGGAAACCGGAGTGAGGCGGCCTCTGATTTGAGGGCGTCGTTTTCGGGAAAGGTCCGGGACGGACTTCGGGAGCCGGGGGATAACAAACCGTTTTACCGCTATATGGCGAATCTTTTCTCAGGAAAAGGGTAAGGACTTTATGTCAGGAAAAAAGACGATAATTAAATCCACAACGGCCGTGGTGCTGGTCATGCTGTGCTCCCGGATTCTGGGCTTTCTGCGTCAGACGGCCATAGCCGGTATTTTCGGCTCCAACAGCAGCACCGACATTTATTTCATATCCAGCGAATTTATGATAAATGTCTCCGGCGCTTTTACGGCGGCCCTTACAACGGCTCTGGTGACGGTGTATATTGCCATCGCCGCGAAGGACGGGAAAAAGGCCGCGGGAGAGGTCGCCTCGCGTGTGCTGACGCTGTTTTTGATGGCGGCGGCAGTTATGGTGCTGGTTTTGGATATTTCGCCTGCCAGGTGGGGGGTGTGCTGGCCCCGGCCTATGACGGCGAGGGCCTCAAAAGCCT
>CAZBUH010000058.1:0-11750 GCA_964495095.1 uncultured Oscillospiraceae bacterium
GGAGCCTAAAGCTCCCGGCGGGCTTTGCTTTGCGTTTTAAATTTTGTCTATTGCTATTACGCCCCTGTATTCTCCCGGCAGCACGCCGGCTTTTACGCCGTTTACGGTCATTGAGACGCCGGCGCCCTCCGCGCCGGTTATTTTCGCGCCCGGCTCTATGGTGAGGGAGGTGAGGTAGGATTTGCCGGTTACCTCCCAGACGCTGTCCTTATCCAGGGACAGGATAACGCCGTTGTTCACGGGCTCCGCGGGAATCTGGGTTATGTTCGTAAGCTCATGCCAGTTTTCGGGGGTTATTTCCGTGACGCCCTCCCGGTAACGCTGAACAGCGGAGCTCACAGCGCCCCGGAGCGTTACATTTTTAAGAGATACCGCGACGTTCTTCGGGCCCTTAAGCCGCTCCGGGTCGGCCCCTGCCGGGGCGGAGCCGTCCACATCGTCGGCGGGGCCGGTAAAGCCCACAGGCCCTACGAGGGTGTCGTGGAAGGCGCCCATGCCGCCGTGTACGGCAGTCCGGTAAGCCCGTATATTCGTGGTGGAGTTTAAGATATCCCCCTCCACTGTCATGTCCTTTAAATTGAGGAAAATATCGTCGCCGGGCGAGGCCGAGGTGAGGTCGCGGCCCTCTATCGGCGTGTCCTTTATCCCCACGGGCACGCGGTATTTTACCATATCCATGCCGCACTCCTCGGAGTCGGCAAGCTGCATAAGGAGCTTCCTGCCGGAGCGGACGGTGCAGTTTTCGATATTTATAACTGTGGCGGAGCCTTTGGCGCATATGACAGCGCTGCCGGTGTCAAAATCCGAGTCCTTTATGTCAAGAATGCTGTTGTCGTCGGAGTTTATCATGACGCCGAATTTCCGGCCCCTTATTCTGCTGCCGTTCAGTATGCCGGCCCGGCCTCTCCCGGCCATACCCATGAGCATAAGCGGAAAGCCGCAGACATCCACGGCGGTGTTGTCAAACACGACCTCGTTGGGGCCGATGCAGAATGCGCCGTAGCCGTGGGAGCGGGGGCCTGCAAGCTCCATAAAGCTGTCCTTTACGGTGAGCTTTACAAATTCGTCGCTGCCGTCGATGGAGAGTATGCCCCAGCCGTTTGACTTAAGGCGGCAGTTTTTATAGACGGCCTGGGCGTTGTCGGTGAGCTGGCAGAGCCGGTTTGTCCCCTTCAGGGATATCTGCCAGGAAAAGCGGCCCAGCCAGCCGCTGTCGGGGCTTATGTTGGATATATCGCAGTTTTCCACCGTAACGCGGCTGCTGCCTCCGGCGTGTACGGCGCAGCGGGTGACACCGGCGAGGTTTATCTCGCTGTCCCTGAGAATCACATTGCTGTTCCCGTAGGCCGCCACGGCGCTGCCGGCTCCGGCAAAGTCGTTGGGGCCGAAGCCCTCAAAATCAAAGCGGGAATTTGAAATTACATAGTCGGAATCATCGGCGATAACGCCGTTAAAATTGCCGGCGGCCGCGGCCACATAAATATTGTCGGCGGTTTTTTCGTCCCAGCTTCCGCCCCATATGGCCTCAGGAATGCTTTTTTCAGCGGAAATCCCGCCGTTCTCAACGCATATGGCGGAGGGCAGGAGGCAGGAAATATCGTTAAACTGCATAAGTCCGGCAGTGCGCGTGGCGTAAGGCTCGGATACTTTTAAAATTACCCGGCCCGTGTATGTACCCGGCTTTATGTCGGTGACGGTGCCGTTTACAAGCATGGTGAGCATTTTCCCGGACGGGGCGGACAGCTCGGCCCGTTCCCGGATTATAAGCTCCTGAAAGCTCACGGTTTTTTCTATAAGCCAGGAGCTTTGAAAAAGCATTTTGGATTTTTCACTTTTATTTACGATTTTTACTGCTGTACTCATAAATTTGCCCTCCTTGAATATTGAGCGTTACGTACCCTGAAACTGCTGTATATATTAATTTTAGCACATCCCGTCGTAATCCACAACCTTATATTTGCATTTGCTGAGATCCGCACGGCTCCCGCAAAAGGACGTGGGATCTGCCGGGTTTGCCCTGTGGGCGCTGATGTGGTACAATCAAATAAATGCTGCCGCAGTGCGCTGCCGTTTCAGGCTGAAAACGGCGCGGCATAAAAAGAAGGGCCGGAGCCATAATGAAATTTGCGGGGCATCCGCGGATTCCGGGCTCCGGCGGCTGTGCCGGCTTACGGGAAAACACCGCCGGGGCCAGGGGAGAGGGGTCAGATTCTTCTCATATTTTCGGAAATATCGGCCAGGGCCCGGGAGGCCTCCATATCGCAGGCGTGATCCGTGGCCATGTCGCCCAGGGACACCATGCCCACCAGCTTCCCATTATCGGTGACGGGCAGCCGCCGCACCTGGGCTGTGGCCATAAGCTGGGCCGCCTGGCGCACATCGTCGTGGGGAGCCACGGTGACGAGGCTCTTTGTCATAATGTCCTTTACGGGAGTGGTTTCCGGGTCGGATTCGGCGGCCACGCACCGGAGCACGATGTCCCGGTCGGTCACTATGCCGTGGAGCCGGCCGTCCTCACGGCACACGGGCAGCGAGCCCACGTTGTAGCGGTAAAGCATCCGGGCGGCAAGGGCCGCGGAGTCGTCGGGGGAGACGGAAATAACGTTTGAGTTCATAAGTTCGGATACGAGCATGGAAATACCTCCGTTTTTAATAATAAATATTAGGGGAAATGCGGATTTCCCAATTGTTATCATTATTGACCCGGAGGATTTTTTTATTCACTTTCTGGAGGAATGGAAAATGGAAAATGAGGGATATATGGCTCTTGCCCTCCGGCTGGCGGAGGAGGCCGGAAACGACGGCGAGGTGCCGGTGGGATGCGTAATAACGGATAAGGACGGGAAAATCATAGGCAGGGGCAGAAACCGATGCGAGAGCGCCGGGGACGCCACGGCCCACGCGGAGCTGGAGGCCATAAGGGAGGCGTCCGCCGCGCTGGGGAGCTGGCGCCTCTCGGAATGCAGCCTGTATGTTACGCTGGAGCCGTGCCCCATGTGCGCCGGGGCCATAATAAATTCCCGGATAAAAAAGGTGTTCTATGGGGCCAAAGAGGAGCGCACCGGCTCCTGCGGCAGCGTCATAAACCTTTTTATGGAGAACTACCCAAGCCGGCCCCAGGTGGTGGGGGGAGTTATGAAGGACTCCTGCCGGGAGGTCCTCGGGAGTTTTTTTGAAAAACTCAGAAAAAGTTAAAGGGCGGCTGCCCCGGCGCTAAGCAGCAGAGCACCGGGCAGCCGCCCTCTGATAGCGGATATAAAAATCCGCCCTTAAGCTTTAAAAGGTCAGACCATAAGATTGCAGATAAGCTCCGAAAACTCCGCCGGGTTGTCGGGAGTAAGCCCCGCGATAAGCAGGGCCTGGCCGTAGAGCAGCTCCGCGTAGGATTTCGCCTTTTCCTTATCGCTCTCATAGGCCGATTTCAGCGCCGCGAAAGCCGGATGGGCCACGTTAAGCTCCAGCACGCGCTGGGCCTTGAGCTGGCTCTCCTGACCGTTAGGGATAGCGGCGAAATATTTCTCCATCTCCAGTGTCACGCTGCCCTGGGTGGTAAGGCACACCGGGTGGGATTTCAGCTTGTGGGATATCCGGGCGGCGGCTATCCTTCCGGAGAGACTCTCGGTTACAAAGTCCAGAAGTTCCTTATTTTCCGTCTCCTGCTTTTCCGTCTCATCCTTTTCCTCGTCGCTCTCGAGACCCAGGTCATCGGCGTTTATGGACTTAAACTCCTTTTCGCCGTACTTGCCCAGCATCTGTACCACGAACTCGTCCACATCGTCGGTGAGATATAGGATGTCGAAGCCCTTGTCCTTTACAGGCTCCGCCTGGGGAAGCTGGTCTATCTTTCCCACAGATTCGCCGCAGGCGTAGTAGATGTATTTCTGCTCCTCCGGCATGGCCTTTACGTATTCGTCCAGGGACACAAGCTTCTGACTGTTTGCGGAATAGTACATAAGAAGCTCCGAAAGCATGTCCTTTTTCGCGCCGTAGTCGCCCATCACGCCGTATTTAAGCTGTATACCGAAGCTCTTATAGAACTTTTCGTATGTCTCCCTGTCGTTATCCATGAGCTTTTTAAGCTCGGATTTTATCTTCTTTTCGATATTTGCCGCAATAGTCTTAAGCTGGCGGTCATGCTGCAGAAGCTCACGTGAAATATTGAGGGACAAATCCTGTGAATCCACCACGCCCTTCACAAAGCGGAAGCACTCCGGGATAAGCTCCGAACACTTGTCCATTATCATAACGCCGCTGGTGTAGAGCTGAAGCCCCGCCTGGTAGTCGCGGGTGTAGTAGTCGTAGGGTACCGTCACGGGGATAAAGAGCATGGCCTTGTAGCTGACTGCCGCGCCTTCCGCGTTTATGCGTATCACCGCCGCCGGGTCCTCGGTGTCATAGAACTTTTCCTTATAAAACTTCATGCAGTCCTCGTCGGAGACTTCATTTTTGGGCCTCTGCCAGATGGGCACCATGCTGTTTATGGTCTCGTCCTCGGAGTAGCTCTCCCATTCCGTCTTTTTCTCGCCGTCAACCTCTTTTTCCACCGAGCGGGACTTGGTCACATTCATGATTATGGGCCAGCGGACGTAGTCGGAGTATTTTTTGATGATGTTCCGGAGCCTGTATTCCTCCAGATATTCGCTGTAGTCCTCGCCTTCGGCGTCCGGCTTCAGCTCCATGATGATATCAGTGCCCACAGTCTCCTTTTCGCAGGGCTTTATAGTGTAGCCGTCGGTGCCGGAGGAGACCCACATGTTTGCCCCGTCGGAGCCGTAGGCCCTGGATATTACGGTGACCTTTCCGGAAACCATAAAGGCGGAGTAAAAGCCCACGCCGAACTGACCGATAATATCCACGTCGGTGCTCTTTTCGCCCTCGGCCATCTCATTTTTAAACTGTAAAGAGCCGCTGCGCGCGATAACGCCCAGGTTGCTCTCCAGTTCCTCCGCCGTCATGCCGATGCCGTTATCGGAAACGGTGAGCGTCCGGGCCTCCTTGTCCGCCGTTACGCGGATGTGGAAATCCTCACGGTTCATGCCCACCTTGTCGTCGGTAAGGGATTTATAGCAGAGCTTGTCCAGCGCGTCGCTGGCGTTGGAGATAATCTCCCGGAGGAATATCTCCTTGTGGGTGTAGATGGAATTGATCATCAGGTCAAGGAGCCGCCTGGACTCCGCCTTAAACTGTTTCTTTGCCATTTTTAAACAGCGCCTCCGTAAAATCAAAAAATTTTTAGCACTCGCGGCCTTTGAGTGCTAAAAATAATATACTCCATATTTTTTTAAATTGCAATAGCGATGGCGGTTTTTGAAAAATTTTTTACAGTAATTCGCCCTGTATAACATTGTCCCGGAGAAGAGCGCTGCTTATGGCATTTAGGACGCGCTTTTTGTGCGCTTAGTATAAGAAAAGAAAACAGCCTATTAGCCCTAAAGATTATTTCGTTTATATATGCACTCAGTTTCAGTATGCACTGTTATTTGATACAACCCATTCGTAAAGATACGGATTTTCCCAATCAGTGCCGTCTTGAAATTCTATATATGATATGACAGTTTTAATTTGCGTTGTTGTGGATTGCAGAAATAGAGTATCCGAATAGCTGCCGCTCTGCGCTGCTGCCAAATTTACTGTTCCTCCTGTCGCATGTCCGTTGATACAATATGTATCATAAGGGCTAACAGAAACAGGGAAACCATTTTCGTCAAATTCCAAAACATAAATATTTAACCTTGTAATTCCCTGCTCTGATGTATTGGCTATAGAAAAATGGAGGTCATTCTTAGACGAGTACCGATTTCCATGTTCTATAGAAAACCTGTCAGCGTGGCAAATTCATTCGTTTCAGCCAATGCTCCCATTTCTTTTAGTGCAGCAATTTCCGATTTGTAATTATCAACACTGAATTCATCTTGGGTTGTTTTAACCCAACTATCAATCTGAGATGTTTCCCATGTTTTTCCATCCGCATAATCAACTGCCACAATTGTTGCAGCTACATAGTCACCATCAGCACCATACCATTCACCTATCGTTTTATTTCCTGGCATAAGGTTAACTGTATCATATCGGCCAACCTCATACCCATCCGAGTCAGTTGTTGCCACAAATCCGTTTTTGTCAAAATGAATATATGCAACCTTAAAATTCAAAATCGGCTGCTCGCCTACATTTTCTACAACGATATAGGTATGGCTATCATAAGCAAATGCTGTAACAACAGATAAATCCTCATTATACGCAAATGTGACATCTTGGCTTTCGGTTGGTGGCTCCTGCGTAATAGTCGTTGTATCCGGATCAGGCAATTTCTCTCCTGTATTGTTCGCGTCCTCAATATACCGGCTGCTTTCCGGAATATCTTGGCTGTCTCCCGTAGCTTCGCTGTTCATGTTTTCACATGCGCACATACAAAACAGCAAAGCAACAACAAGAATACAAGATAATAAGCGTTTCATAATTACAAACCTTTCCAATCAACTCTTTGGCAGTATGCTGAACAAAAGCAGGGCAGTTTTTCATCTTTATATGCCCGCAGGCGATGCTGTCTCTGCGATGTTCCCTCTTTATTGACAGATTATATAACATTTTGTTTTACCTGTCAAGATAACAAAATGTTTTATCTATACTTTTGTGTAAAACCTATTAACTCGAAAGGAGTTACGCAGGAATGTATAGAAGAATACGCGATATGAGGGAGGACTCAGATTTACTGCAAAAAGATATTGCCGAATATCTTCAATGTACGCAAGTCAGCTACTCACATTATGAACTCGGCAAGCGGGACATTCCAACTGATGTACTGATTAAATTGGCTTTCTTCTATAAAACCAGTACGGACTACCTGTTGGGCCTTACAGATGTGAAAAAGCCTTATCCGAAAGCAAAGGGATAAAAGTGTCCTTCCCTTTTAGGCTGTCCTAATCAGTTCTTTTGCAGTATGCCGAGCAAGAGCGGGACATTCCTTCATTTTGATGTACCTGCGGATGGTGCTGGCGCTCCGCCCCATGCGTCTTGCTGCCTCCGCCGCGTTTCCCGGTTAATTATACAGCCTGTGTATTTCCGCGTAGGCAAATATCATGCCTAAAGCGTTGAAGCAGCGGCGTATTGCTTTCGGTGCAAGGGGTTTGCTGCGCTTTGTTTTGTAGTCGTTGCTCAGATAAGTCAAAAATTTTTGAATGTGTATCGGGCTTACTTCTTGAAGCACCGTCCCGTCAAAATATTCAACAATCAGCTTTTTCATATTCTTGTAAAAAGTAATGGTCGTTTGCTTATCGTTTACGTTGCAGACTTGCAATGGAAACCGTACATCATTCACAAAAGCCGTAAAGCTGTCTTGCCGTTTCTCGGGCGGCAAGGTGTACGCCTGTCCCAATTCTTTTTCCTTTTGATATTCTGCTCTTGTCTCACGCTCCCAAGTGTCTGCCGCCCGCTCTGCGGCTCTTGCTGCTTTGGCGGGAGTTAGCCCTTCTGGAATTTCCCAGGTGGTGTAGCGCTGGGGCATTAATTTTTCGGCTGCTCTACAGGCCGCGCTGAGAAAGCAACCGGATATCCGCTGAATGGCAAAATGATCTGCGATACGAATTATTTTCCCCGCCTCCGGTATGCCAACACCGGGGCTGGGATTTTTTTGCTTATTTTGGCGGGTTTACAGTGGGAACAGGGAGTATAGCCCTGATACTCAAATGTAGTGGTTTGAAAGTACTTTGTAATTAATAAAGCCCCACAGTATTATTGAGACCACGGCTACGCCGTTGCCGGTCAGGAGGAGAATAAAACTCATCACTATAAAGGCGCAGATACCATATATGATGGTTATTTTCTTCGCCTTTTTAGGGCTTACAGGCTCTTTGCGGACAGCAGCGCCTGTTCAGCCTCCGGGAGCGGATCGGGAACGCCGGGAGAGACTGCGGACTGAGAGGAACGGCCGAGAAGATAATCTACGGAGACGTCGAAATAGTCGGCAATGAGAAGCAATGTGGCATTGTCCGGCTCACTGCGGCCCGTCACATAGAAATTGAATCTTTGCTGACTCAGACCCATTTCCTCCGCGATATCCCTTTATGTTTTGTTAGCCTGAGCAATAAGCAGCTTCAAGTTAGATGTCAACATTTTTGATGCCTCCCTCCTTTTTTATTATATCAACAAAGTGTTGTGAATCAAAAAACAACAAAATGATGTATTTGGAGGCGATAACAACGGATTTAAAAGCACTCCGCACCGAAAAGGGCTTGACGTGTGAGGACGTCGAAAAATGAGCCGGAATCTCACAACAGTATTACAACATGATCGAGAACGGAAAGTGCCGGGCGCTTCTTCTCATATCTCTGAACATGGTACGCTCCTTTTTATCCGTGCTTATATATCTTCTTTTCCAGGGCGAATATCCTGCCGCTGAACTCATTTGGCTCAAGCCCTGCCAGAGCCTCCCGATATATCTCCATGCGGCTGTCCACCTTGTCTATGAGCGACAGGAGCTCGCTTTCGGCGCACATGGGCTTTACAGCCGCGCCAAATTCCGGCTCGCCGTGGTGGGAGAGGAGCATGTGCTGCAAAAGCACCGATTTTTCCTCCGGAACTCCCAGCTCCGCCGCTGCTTCCGCCACCTGATTTGCGCCCATCACAAGATGGCCCAGAAGCTGGCCCTTAACGGAGTAGTCCGTCACAAGCCCGAGCTGTGAAAAGGTAAATTCCTGGGCCTTTGCAAAATCGTGGAGGAGTGTGCCGGCCATAAGCAGGCTTCTGTCCACTGTGTCGCTATAGAGCCCCGCAAAAAAGTCCGCCGTGCGGAGCATGTTCGCCGTGTGCATAAGAAGCCCGTTCAAAAAGCCGTGGTGCACGCTTTTTGCCGCCGGAATGGAGTAAAATTCCCGCCCGTGCTTTTCCAGCATCTTCTGACATATGGCCCTGTAATCGCTGTCCTCAATTGAATCGGCGAGCTCTTTTACCTCGGCGTAAAGCTCCTCCGGGTCCACGGGGGCCACGGGTACAAGGCGCGTTACGTCCACGCTGTCGTTCTCCGCGGTGAGGCGGAGCTTACCGATCACCACTTGGAGCGAGCCCCGGTATTCGGAGACCTCGCCCTGTATTTTTATCACTTTTCCCTCGTCGGCGGGGCCTATGGGCCCGGAGTAGTCCCAGACCTTGGCCTCTATGCTGCCGGAGGTGTCCGACAGCACGGCGTTTAAAAATGGCTTTCCGTTGGAGGCTGTCTTGGGATAGGCCCCTTTCAAAATGTAAAAGCCCTCTATCTGGTCGCCGGGGGCCATATCGCAAATCATTTTGTCGTACTGCATGTCTCTTTCCTTTCACTGCTTTTGTAGTATCTGCGCCGGCTGCGGCTTCCTCTGGAGCTCCGGCAGGTAAATTCGCCGGCGCTCTTTGCTTTTTTATACAGCGACACGTTTTCGGGCGTTGCGTCCAGGACGCTGGACTCGCACCAGAAGCGGGAGCCGGCGCCGGTTTTGAGCTTCAGGCATAAAAAGCGTTTGCCGTGCTGAGGACAGGTGAATTTGGAAAAATACGTCCCGTCGCCGCCGGTGTACCAGCAGCTTAAGCGCCACAGCCTGCCGCACTCGGGACAGACGGCCCGGCGGCAGCCCCTGTTGTTGAGCAGCGATTCCAGGCTTGAGAACGGGCCCATATGCCTGGCTTTGGGGAGCTTTTTCCGCGGCTTTACAGGACACACTGAACGGGCGATGGCCTCTTTTGAGAGACTCTCGCAGATGACCGCGGTGTAGACCGCGTCGCTGAGGGAGTTGTGAAAATCAAATGGGGTGGGGAAGCCGCAGTAATCTATGGCCTTGCTGAGCGCCACGCTGGAGGCGGCCCCTGCCGTAAGGCCGAAGGCGGTCTGGAGGTTTGTCACGGTTTTGGGAAGCTCCGCTTCTATGCCCCAGTATTTCACATTCTGCGCCAGCACGTGCAGATCCTCCATGCCCCAGGTGGCGAAATCCGTGTCGCCGCCGCACCAGTCGTAAAATTCGGAAAAGACCTCCGGAAATTCCCGGCCGGTCTCCCGCGCCGTCTCAAGCTCCGGAAGCTCTATGGCCGCCGGACTGTAGGTTTTGTGTATTTTCGGCCTTACATACGCGCAGAACACACCGGAAAATTTGGCTCCCGGCTTTTCCAGCCGGACGGCGCCTATCTGCAGTATCTCGTTTAGCCGGACATTCTCTCCCGCGCTGCCGTTATTCCATTCAAGGTCTAAAATTATTATTTGAATCACCTGCCCCGATACTTTAATTTATATGTAAAAGGCGTATATTATTGTACCATGGATGTCAAATTCGCGCCATCGGTTTGAATATCGCTCTTTCCACCGGGGCAAAAACATGTTATTCTGTACTAAAAAGAAATGAAAGGCGGCGTTATTGTGGCCCGGTCATCTTTCCAGAAGCTGAAAATATTATATATTATGGATTTCCTGCTCAGGAACACGGACGAGGAGCACCCGGCCTCCATGGGCGATATAATAAAGCATCTGGCGTCCTTCAATATCTCCGCCGAGCGGAAGAGCGTTTACGACGATATTGAGGCCCTCCGCACCTACGGGATGGACATAATATCCTCCGGCACAGGGAAAAATTCGGGGTATTATGTGGGCAGCCGGGAATTTGAACTGCCGGAGCTGAAGCTCCTGGTGGACGCGGTACAGTCCTCAAAATTCATAACCGCGAAAAAGACCGTCGCGCTTATAAAAAAGCTGGAGGGCCTTGCCAGCGTCCATGAGGCCAAGGCCCTGAACCGCCAGGTTTACGTCCAGAACAGGGCCAAGGCCGTGAACGAGGCCATCTACTATAACGTAGACCAGCTCCACGCCGCCATAGCGGAGGACAGCGGAATACGGTTCCGCTATTTTGAATACACGGTGCAGAAGGAGCGGCGCTTTCGCCGGAACGGCGAATACTACGAGATAAGCCCCTTTGCCCTTATCTGGGACGACGAGAACTATTACCTCATAGGCTACGATTCCGGGGCCGGGATAATAAAGCATTTCCGTGTGGATAAAATGACGGATATCGCCCTTACGGGAGTTCCGAGAGAGGGCATGGAGGTCTATGACGCCATGGATATGGCCGCCTATACGAAAAAGGTGTTCGGCATGTTCTCCGGACAGGAGGTGACCGTCAAAATGCGGTTTGAAAACAGGCTTATAGGCGCGGTGATGGATAAGCTGGGACGGGAGATAATGCCTGTGGCCGACGGGGACAGCCACTTTACTGTCCGGGCCGACGTAGCCGTAAGCCCGCAGTTTTTCGGCTGGATATGCGGATTCGGCGCCCAGGCCAGGATATTGGAGCCGGAGCCCGTGGCGGAGCTTCTCCGGGAGCATGTAAGGGGCATAGCGGATATGTACGAAAGCAGGTGAGTTTAAAAAGGGAGGCGGCAACGGAAAGGCCAGATAAGGAAGTATTCCGTATGTAGGTTCCCTTTTTCTCACGCCATAATGCGGAATTTCTGCGGGTCTTTTTGAATCTCAATCATCAGCTTCGCAATCTTCTGTTTTGCGGTAATATCTATCATGCCGACGGCAGTGAAATAGATGTCCGCTTTCACATTGGCTGGGCACTCATTTGCGGTAGAATTTGTCATAGGCCTTATTGAAAGGAGGACAGAGATTGTCCCGGCAAAAGGGCTGGGGAAAATAACGATTTCGGCCTTTGTGAGCCTTGATTTGCAAGGCTTTCAAAGACCGATTTTTTCAAGGGAATGTAATTGACCTTAAAGGGCGTTTTTGGTGGTAGAAG
>CAZBUH010000059.1:0-2999 GCA_964495095.1 uncultured Oscillospiraceae bacterium
TTTGAGCAAAGTGTTCGCCATTCAATCAATGCTCTGATGATGAGATTGAGTTCAAGGTCCTCTACTTGACTTTTCAGAGTTTTCATATTGCCGCCTCACGCATAGATAAAATCGTGGAAAATAACTTCCTCAACCCTGTTTTTAATGCTGTTCATTCGTCCGACCCATTCGAGGGAGTTTTCCACCTTGAGTTGCTCGGCCACGCCTTCCCTGTCGGCGTATTCCTTTACCAGCCGAAATAACATATCCTTTGCCTGTTCGTCTATCTCGGCAAGGTAGGCGTTGAGCCTACCGCTTGTGAGCAGATTAGTATAAGTGATCCTGTGATACTCTTTCAGGTAGCGTTTGTGCCGCTGTCCCCATATTCCGATAGACTTTTCTTCTTCGGGCGGTACGGTAAGACATGGCAGATAATATTCGCCTTGACGTTCATACCGTAAGCCATTTTTCTCGTCATATATTGTGATTTCCATCATGCTATCCTCCGGATAAGATATAGATTTTCACACTCCAAAACCGATTATCGCTGTCTTTGAACGTTGATTTTTGCTTTTGTCCCTATTGAGGGTTAATCATCTATTGTGATCTTACAATTTGCTTTTTAACGTCAGCCCTGTAATATTCTCCCCGGGCTTTTTTGCGGAGATATTTCCGGCGGTTTCGCGTGCACAGACCTCTTGTTTCCCTTGACAGATGGAGCTTGCGGAAGTAAAATATTTTATAGTAAAAGCACCGATTCAAATGAATGTCTGCATCTTGTACGGAAATATAATGAGGACTGGAGATGAATCATATATGGAACTGAAAAACTTTGACAACATCCTTGACCTGGTACCCAAAGGGATGCGCCCCATGCGGGTCATCCTCGCCGGCTCTGACGGCGAAAACATGCTCCGCGGTATTTTCAAGGCGCAGGATAAGGGGCTGGTTCAGCCCGTCCTGGTAGGCGACCGGGCCCGCACCATCACCGCCCTGGAAAAGCTCGGCCTCGAGAAAGAGCCGTATACCATGATGGACATACCGCCAGGACACAACATCACCCAGGCAGCCATCGACATAATCAACTCCGGAGACGGCAATGTACTTATGCGCGGCAATATCACCACAAGGGACTTCCTTATGCCCGTGCTGGACAAAAATAACGGCCTGCGCACCGACAGGCTTATGAGCCATGTGTCTCTTGCTTCCCTGCCGGAATACCCGAAGCTCCTGGCCCTGAGCGACATGACCGTGGTCATCAAGCCTAACCTCATGCAGAAAATGGCAATTATCAGGAACACCGCCGACGCGCTGAAAGCCTTCGGCTACGAGAATCCAAAGCTGGCCCTGCTCAGCCTGGTGGAGCAGGTGACCTTCCATATGCAGGACACGGTGGACGCCCAGCGCCTTGTGGCGGAGCAGAAGCATAAGCCATTTGCCGACTGCGAGCTTTGGGGGCCTATTGCCTACGATTTAATTCTGAGCAAGGAAGCCGCACGGCTTAAGAACTATGACTGCCCATGGTGCGGCGACGGTTTTGACGGTATCATAGCACCTGACCTCTCCACCGCCAACACACTTGTAAAGAGCTGGCTTATCCACGCCCACGCCGTTACCTGCGGCGCCGTCGTAGGGGCCAAGGTTCCCATCGCTCTCACCAGCCGCAGCTCCAGCGAGGAAGAGACTTACCTGTCTCTGGTTTTCTGCGCCATTCTGGACGCCTGGAGAAAAAAGAATACCGAATCCAAATAACGCATTTCTTATTTAAATTAAAGCGGATGATTTCACAGAAATCATCCGCTTCCGTCGTTCAACGGTAAAATTGTGCGCAGACGGCTTTGCCTCAGAAGCGCGTCTTTCTTTTTTGGTGGAGATAAGCGGGATCAAACCGCTGACCTCTTGAATGCCATACAAGCGCTCTCCCAGCTATGTGTCCGCTTCGCGGCCACATTGACAAGGCAGCGCAATTGTGCGAAAACCATTGATATTCCTATGTTTTTTGCACTTTTGTTGCATCACACCGCCGCCCAAATTACAACCGTTTCTTGTGTGAAACGGAAAGAAAAAGCGCACAGATTTTTGAAGTCTGTGCGTTTTTGTGCGCTTACTTATATGGAATACTGATAGACAACACCATTGTATTCTACCGAAACAAGTGCAGACATTTCTTTTGCAGAAACAGGCACTTGAATAATCGCGTACATCGTGCGCTCACTTAATGGAGTAACGCTTAAGAATGAATCTTTCACTGCACCATACCCGTACGAATCCTCCACATAAATATCACCCTCATATTCATATGTATCACCAAACACAGCGTCTACTTTTATGTATTTATCCGTAGATCCAATTCCTGTATTGTCATAACTCAACTCCTGAGAAAACACATTTTTAACTGTAAATTCCAGCACCAAAATACTTTGCTGTTCTGGAACAACATAAACTATGCCATCTCCGCTTTTTGTAAGTAATTTATCATCTTCATAATATACGTTATTAAGTGCAAACGAAACAAACTCATTTCCTTCCAAAAAGTCGCCTACCGACAGTTGTTCAGTATCCTTTGCATATATAATATCAATAAGAGCGAATAATTCTGCTTGCAGTTCATCACCTATCATAGAAAAATCTTGTGAAGCATTGTCAGAAATGTGATAGTAGGACGCTTTAAATGCATCTGGAAATTTGTATGCCAGTTCACCGCAGTTTCTTAGAGTTTCTTCTAATGCAGTATCGCACTCATAATTGCTCAGATCGAAATTCAGTGCCCCATATGCCCATGATAAACATTCCGCTTTCCATGCACTATACAATTCAGAATCTTCAATTTCATCGTAAGAATAATTCTGCAATTCCGCTTTGAATGTGTCTCCGGGAGTTAAAACCTGCGTGCTGAATGTGTCCACCTGCTCCTTTAAAAAGTCCTTTAAGTCGCTTTGCTCTGGCTGATTCCATGCTTCATAAACAAATGTGATGTTTTGGCTTTCGGTTGATGGCTCTTGCGTATCACTGATTGAATA
>CAZBUH010000059.1:3099-11700 GCA_964495095.1 uncultured Oscillospiraceae bacterium
CCTCCGCCGCGTTTCCCGAGTCCGTCTCCTTCTGCCCCGCCGCCGCTCTTTATGAATACGGCCGGCAGGGGAAATAACAGTTTTCTCCGTCCACATTTCTGACAGAGAAATAGATTTTTGTACTTCTCTGCTTTGTGTACACCTCGCCCACATCAACGAAATTTGTGAGCACCTCGGCAGTCCCGGACTCCGAGTTCCAAAAATCATCGCCGGCACGGGACACTTCCTCTGCCAATTGATATCCGTCCGGCAGCTCGCTTCTGGGGTGCCCGCTGTAGCCCCGGTAATAGTTACCCTGATACCGCACATAAACCGGGTCTCCTCTCCACGACGGCCACATGGCGGCGGCCACAATCCCCAGCAGGACCGCCAGCACCCCCACGTAAATGATGAGGACGTGCACGGCCCCAAGCGTATTTTTATAGGACGGCTTTTTCCCTTTGTTATACAGCGTGTCCCAGTGCTTTTTCATTTGAAATACGGTAAATTTATCCTGCATATGCTCCTCCCGCCGCCGGCCCTGAGCGTGCCATCTGTTGACTGCCCTTACATACATATTATTTATATATGGAGAGGAAATTTGTGTCAAGCGGCCATCGCCGGCTTTTCCGCCGGCTGCCGTAGCTTATTTGCCGCACTGCGCCTTACGCCTCTGTTTTCTCCAGTCGGCGGTGCACAGCACCGCCGCCACCGCCGCGATAAGGCCCGCGTAGGTTTCCGTAAACCAGGGTGCGATAGGATAAGCCCCTGTCGCAGCCTTATATATCACCCAGAAAAGTATCACCGCCCCAGTGACCGCCATGCTGAAGCAGGCGCTCCTTCCGTCAGTCCGCTTCCAGAACATGCCCGCAAGGAGTATCACAAAAACCGCCCCACGCAGGGAATATGCGGCGTATACGATATCCAGCGCCAGGCTTCGGTTTACAAGCAGTATGGCCAAAATGCAGCAAACCACGCCGGAAGCCGCCGCAGCCGTCCTGCTTATCCGCAGAAGCTCCTTATCCGTAGCCCCCGGGCAGAATATCCTGCCGTACAAATCGCTTGAAAACATCGTCCCGGCGGCCAGGATTATGGGCGACACAGTGGATAATATGGCCGCCAGCAGCGACGCCAGCACCAATCCCCCCGCCGCCGGAGGCAGATTCATCATCAGGGCGGAGAGGCTCAGCTTGGCGTCCGTGACCACCTCCCCGGCGGAATTTAAAAGCGTCCCGTTTACGCTCATGATTTTCGCACATATCCCGAGAGCCGCCGTAATGAGGCCGAAAGGGGCCACGACCAGCGCCGTCAGCAGGCACGCCCTGCGGGCTGTGGGCACGTCCTTTGCCGCCAGCACCGGCTGTATCCCCGCCTGGGCGGTGCAGGCCCCCAAAAGGCTCGCAATTATCCAGGAGGATATTTTCGCGCCCCCTATGGCCGTGGGGCTTAAATAATCCCCCTCCAGTTCCCCGGCAGAGCTTATAAACCCGTCCCAGCCGCCCAAATCGCGTATCCCGATGATAAGGGCCAGCAGGACGCCGCCGTACATCACAAGCAGGTGCAGCCTGTTGGAGGCCGCTATAACGTCCATGCCGCCAAGGAGCGTCAGTCCGACAAAAATCACGGTGAAAACCACGACGGTTATATTGAAGTCAAATCCCAAAATGGCCTGCCCCAGCTTTCCGGCGGCTATCATCTGGGAAACGCCCACAGCCAGCATCACGGTTATAAGCAGGGCACTGGCCACAGCCCGGGCTTTTACCCCCAGGTATTTCTCCACTATCCCCGGCACAGTGGACGTATTCAGACTCCTGTAGAGCTTTGCAAAGCACAGGGCCAGGAACATAACCCCCGCGGCGTTTGCCACAGTGTACCATGCGCCGGAAATGCCGAAGGTGAAACCGTATTCAGCCACGCCCGTCGTGGCGGTACCCCCAAGCCACTCGCCGGAGGAAACAAACACCACCGCCGCCGTGCTCATCCCGACGCCCTGGAATGACGCGGCGCTTTTCGTACTGCGGGCGGACAAAAGCCCAATTATTACGGTAATTAAAAGATAAGCACAAATTATTATTAAATACTGCATTTTTCTCCTGTTTTTATGATTTTCAAAACCCTTGAACGGTTCCAAGGTTTTCGGCAAAAAATCCCGCCGGAAGAGCGGCGCGGGTATTAGCCGCTCTCCGGCTGACAATATCAGATATAAAACAGCTTCTCCGCTTGACGTCTAAGGTCGGCGCGGAAATCCGGGTGGGCGATGGATATAAGGCTCTCCACCCGCTTTCTCACAGAGCGGCCCCGCATGGGGGCGATGCCGTATTCGGTGATTATATAGTCCACATAGTCCCGGGGTATGCTTACCGCGGCGCCCGGGGTGAGGCAGCAGTTGATTTTGGATATTCCGCTCTTTGTGGTGGAGAGGAAGGCGATAATTCCCCTGCCGCCCTTTGAATGCAGGGCGCCGTATGCGAAATCCAGCGCGCCGCCTGTGCCGGAGTACTGCTTCGGGCCGATGGACTCGGAGCAGACCTGGCCCGTAAGATCCATCTCTATGCAGGTGTTCACCGACACCATGTTGTCATTCTGCATTATTATGGCGGGGCTGTTTGCATAGGAGCAGGGCACCATGCGGCAGGTGGGATTCTGGCCCAGGGTGTCGTAGAGCGCCTTATCGCCGCCGGCAAAAGTGCCGATATGCACGCCTATGTCTATCTGCTTTCTCTCGCCCGTGGCCACGCCCTTTCTTATCATCTCGCCGATGGCGGAAGTGTACATCTCCGTGTGCACACCCAGATCCCGCAAATCCATCATCTCAGCGCCGACAGCGTTTGGCAGCGAGCCGATGCCGAGCTGTATGCAGTCCCCGTCTTTCATAAGGGAGCGGCAGTATTGGGCCACCTTTATCTCGTCGCCGGTAGGCTCCTTGCTGGCAAACTCCATAAGCGGCTCGTCGTGCTCATAGAGGGCGGTCACGTCCTTAATATTCACCCGCAGCCCGCCGCCCACCCGGGGGAGCTGGGGATTTACCTCAAGTATTATCCTGTCACAGGTGGATATGAACTGCCGCTCCCACATCATGCTCAGCCCGATGCAGAAGTTGCCGTACTCATCCATAGGCGACACCGAGGCGGCGAAAACCGTGCAGGGGTGTACCTCTTCTATAAACTTGCCGTAATCGCACAGGTCGGCGGGGACAAAGGACACATTCTTTTTCCTGTGGCCCTCATACCAGCCCGGGCCGTAGAAAAATCCAGCGGTGTTAATATGGTCGCACATCCCATCGCCGTGGACAAACTCATAGTCGCCCATGCGCCCTTTGAACACCACCACATTCTGCACCCGGTCCTTTATCGTATGGAGCTGCCGCAGCAGCTCACGCGGCTCATTGCAGTCGCCCGCAACGCCCACTACATCGTTTGACCGTATTAGCTTAAGGCACTCCTCCGCCGTCGTCTTTTTCCTGCTGTACATCTCCCTGTACATAGGGCGCTCACCTCTCCTTAAAATTACAGCGTTATTTTGCTGACATTTGTGTCGTCCGCGAAATACCTGCCCTCGCGGCTGTGGCAGGTAAACAGCAGCACCTGCCGCGTATCGGAAAGCTCCTTTAACACATCCAGAGCCGCAGCCATCCTCTTATCGTCAAAATTCACCAGCGCGTCGTCCAGAATAATTGGACACTGGGCGCCGTCGGGAAGCACAAGCTGGCATATTGCCAGCCGCAGCGCAAGATAGAGCTGGTCATTGGTGCCCTGGCTCAGATAGAGGGAGCTTCGGCTGACGGTAGAGCCGTAAGGCTCCGCCTCGCTGTCAAGGGCACGGCTGAAGCCCAGCTTTTTGTATCTTCCGCCTGTAAGCTCCGCCATTATCTCCCCGGCCCTGCTGCTGAGTATGGGGGCAAAGCGTGTCTGTATCTCGGTGTTGGCGTCGCTGAGCGTCTCGATTGCCAGGGCAATTGCGTCATATTCCTCTTTTAAAAGCGCGTACTCGTTTTCCAGGGAGTTTTTTTCGGCGCTTAGCACCACCGGGTCGCCCATTGCTCTGACGCCGCCCTGGGCCATATCATATTTTGAGGACGCCGCCGCAAGCTGCTGCTCAGTCTTTGCCAGCAGTCCCGCAGTCTCACGCTTATTCCGCAGGGGCCGGACAAGGTAGGCCGTGTCTATCGCCTCAAGGCTGCCCGTGAATTTTTCTGAAAGCGTGCCGTAGATATTCTCCGCCGCTTTAAGCGCAAATTCCGTCTCGGCGTATTTATCCAGCCCCCGGCCCACGCTGCGGATAAGCTCTCCCGCACCGTCAAGTCCCGGAGACTGCGTGGTTATTTTGCCCATAGCCGCCGCAAAATCAGCGGCGGCGGACCCGGCAGCGCTCTCGGCGTCCTTTCTGCCGTTCTCCGCCTCGCTGAGGGCGCTTTTGGCCCGCTCCTCCTCGCGGCACATTTCGGAGTACTGCTCCGCGAATTCCCGGAGGGCCGCGGCGCTCCCGGCGTCAAATTCCTTTAAAAGCTCCGCCCGTTCAGCTTCCATTTTTTTATCCCGCCGCAAGGACAGCATAAGCCACGCGGCGCCTCCCGCCGCAAGGCACGCCGCGGCGATAATAAGCGCCGGCAGCCTTATTATAAGCCCCGCCGCCAGAACCGCCAGCACCGCCGCGCCCAGTATCACCGCCGGGATATTGGAGCTTTTCCGGTTGTCCACAGCTCCTACGGCCTCCTGCACCTCCCGGGACTTTTCCATTGCCTCCTCAGGCGACATGCCGTAAAAGGGCGAAGCCTTCCGCTTCTGGACTATGCCGTTGTATTCCTTTTCGGCGCTTTTTTCCGCGGCCGCCCGGCTCTGAAGCTCCGCTCTGGCGCCTATCACCGCCGCCAAAGCGTCGGACGCCTTTGCCGCGTCGTCCCTTGTGGGAACGGCGCCGTCTATGCTCAGCTTTTCCTTAAGCTCCGCCTGCTGGCTCTTAAGGCGCTCAACGTCGTCTCTGGCCGCCAATATCCGGCTCTGCTCGTCACGGCGTTCTATCCGCTCCAGCATCGCCATATCGGCGGTAAGCTGAGATTTTAATTTTGTGAGCCGCTCTACCTCAAGGCGCAGGTCGCTTATATCCCTGTTTGCCTTCTCAAGCCCACGCAGCTTATCCTCCGCCCCGTTTATCTCCTCCTCAAGCTTGGGGAGCAGCCCGGATTTATTGTATTTACGCTTTCTAAGCCAGGCCCTGAGCCGCTGGTCGGCCTCAGTGTAGGATATGTCCTCGTCGCCTGTGGACACCATGGCGGCGATGCGCTTTTCAAGCTCCGCCGTCTGGTCTATTTTCATGGAGCGCTGGCCGATGTAGGCGCTCCTTACGAACACCTTTTCCGTTATGCCCAGCATGGCCTCACCGGCGGTCTCACCGGAAAGCCAGTTTACCGGCTCCGCCGTGTCCGTGTATACGGCGGAAAATTTTTTCATCGGCGCCGCCCCCTGGGCGGTCCTGGTTATGGTTATATCCCTGCCGTCGCAGGATACGTCCATTGAGCCCTCCATAGCGTTCCCGTTCCAGGGCCGGAATTTCGTCTTATCCGCAAGATACCCGGTCTTGTCTCTGTCCCCGGAGTTGATTCCGTAAAGCATGGCCCGGATAAAGGCGCACCAGGTGGATTTTCCCGCCTCGTTTGGGGCCTCAATTATGTTAAGGCCGGGCTTCAGCTCCAGCTCTTTTCCGTCAAGGCCGCCGAATACGGCGCGCATTTTTTTAATTATCACAGCCGCGCCTCCTCGCCGTTTTCAAGGGCCCCCAGGCCGTACCGGACGGCCAGCATGATTTTTTTCCGCTCCTCCCCGTCCTGGGAGCTATCGTACTTTTCCTTGAGCCGCCGGAGGAAAAGGCCCTTTAGCGTGTTCTCGTAGGCCTCCTCCCAGACGTTTCTCGTCACCTGCGTCTCGTCCCGGACGGAGACGCTGTAGAATTTATCCTCTATGGCGCTTTTTATCCTGGCGGTGTCCGGCACGCCGGCGCTCTCGCCGGTGAGTATCACCCTGTATATATCCCGCTCCGTGCCCTCCGGCAGTGCCTTCAGCACGGCCTCCGGGATATCCTCCGCCCCTGTCACGTCCACCTTCAGTATCTTATATTCCCTGCCGCCCAGGGGGACGAATTTAAGGTCGCACCCCTCCTTTGAAACGGCGCCGATAATACAGCCTTTCTCTCCCGTCTCGTCAAAGCCCCGCCCTTCAGGGCATCCGGGGTATGCGTAACAGGTGCCGCCCTCTTTTTTAATGCCGCTGTATGTATGGACATGACCCAGAGCCAGATAGTCAAGGCCCGAGTCCGCTATCTCCTGAAGCTTTATGGGATTATACGTGTCCGACGGGCTCTCCACATCCCCGTGGAGCACCATAAGGTTTACATAATCGCTCGCCGGTACGCTGAAGCCCGTGAGCAGCGGAGGGCAGGAGGCGGAATTAAAGCCCGCGCCCCAGACACGGCACTTAAGCTCCGGCAAATCGGCGCTTTTAAAAACAGGCGACGTAAATATATGCACATTTTCCGGCAGCTTCATGGAGTAGTAGGGTGAACGGCTGCTGTAGTAGTCGTGGTTTCCCGGGGCGATGAACACATTGGCTGAAGCCCTGGAAAACGCCCTTATAAGGGTCTCCTCCGTTTCATAATAGGACATGCCGCTGTCCAGCAGGTCTCCGGCCAAAAGTATGATCTGCACCTTTTCTCTCTCCGCCAGCTCTACTATCCGCTCCACAAGCTGTCTCTGCTCGTTTCGCCGTTCCGCCGCCTTCTCCCACGGCAGCGAGTCAAAAGGCGAATCCATGTGGAAATCCGCCGCATGGAGTATTTTTACCACGGGCCGTCCCTCCCCTCTCAATTTATCCTGTGCGCCTCAGTCCGAACAGCAGCCCGCCTGCCACCGGGCAGGAAAGCTGTTCCGCAAGCTGACGGCTGGAATAATTTTATCATAAAAACATAGCATATTCAAATTTTATTATCAGGCGGGCCTTTGGGCTGTCGTTTTACACTGATAGCAAGCGCAAAATCTGTCATTACCGCTTATTGACCGGAAATTTTGCTCATGTATAATATTTATAAGGAGGGATGTGAATGCGAAAGCCTTATAAGCTGCTGCCGCTCATACTTTCCCTGTGCCTTCTCCTGTCAGTCTCCGGCTGCGGTGCGGACACCGTACTTTCGGAGATACCGGAGGACGGTTTTACGGACACTGTGCGGCTGAAAGACGGCAATCTGAAATTCTGCCGGATATACGGCCGTTTCGGCCAGCCTGATGGAGAGGCTTTTGCTGAAGCGGAGTGGTCCTTCCGGGAGGCCGTGGATTACCTCGGCTCGGATATCCCCGGCGAGCTTACAAAATCGCTGGATTTTCTCAGCGAGGCGGAGCAGGCCCCGGGGGACGCCATGACAGTGTCCCTCTGTGAGGACGGCACTCTTTACAGCGGCCTTGATTTTGTCTGGGAGCTCCCCGAAAAATACATGGCCGACACTCTGGGCGGCTTTGACTGCCGCCTCACCCTTTCAGCCAACAGGGAAAACCCCGTGCAGTACGCAAATAGCCGCCATATCCGTGCCCTGTATATGGCTCCGGAATCTGAATTTATGGACACAGAGATACTGACGGCGTATATATACGACGGCTATTCCCACAGGGGCAGCGATCAGATAGCCAATCTGCATCTGGCCGCGGAATTTACCGCAGGCGGAGTAAACTACGCTCTCACATCCGACAATCTGAGAGAACGGTATTTCGTCGAGGCGCTGCTTGAGCTTGTGGCCATATGCCGGGAATACGCGGCGGGAGGTGCCGGTTAAATGAGCATAAGAAAAAGTTTCCGCCTTATACCCCTGGCGCTGGCACTGTGTATTCTTTTCACATTGCCCGGCTGCGGCTCCGGCCCCATACTTTCGGAAATACCGGAGGACGGTTTTACGGACACCGTGCGGCTTAAAAACGGCAATATAAAATTCCGCGAGATCGGCTCCGGCGGGTGTTTCGACTACGCGGGCCCTATTCTCAACGGGGAATGGGACTATGAGTTCATTACGGATTATCTGGGCGGCGATATCCCCGGCGAGCTTACAGAATCGCTGGATTTTCTCAGCGGGACGCCGCTGGCCCCGGGGGACACCCTGACAGTGTCCCTCTATGAGGACGGCACTCTTTACAGCGGCCTTGATTTTGTCTGGCAGCTCCCTGAAAAATACATGGCGGACTCCATGGGCGGCTTTGACTGCCGTCTCACCCTCTCCGCTAATCGGGACAACGCCTTAAGCTATTCCTACAGTATAGATATTAAGAGCCAGGAGCTTGCGCCGGAATCTGAATACATGGGCGTGGAGATGATAACGGCGTACCAGTATGACAGCTTCAGCTTCGACGAGAGCGGCAGGCAGGCCGTAAACATACATTACATCGCCCAGTTCACCGCAAACGGCGTAAATTACGCCCTCGTCTCGGATAATCTCAAGGAGCGCTGTTTTGCAGAGGCGCTGCTGGCACTGGTGGAGGTCTGCGCAAAATAGCCCCGGAGCCGCCAAAAAATCAAACGCTCTCCACTGGAGGGTGCGGTCTCTTTTTTAATTCCAATATAAAAACGCTATGCGCCGCTTCTGCCGTTTTGC
>CAZBUH010000060.1:0-11675 GCA_964495095.1 uncultured Oscillospiraceae bacterium
TGCTTCGGTGGTTCGAATCCACCCTCCTCCACCAAAACCGGCAGTCTTTGGATCGCCGGTTTTTCTTTTCGCCCACACCTTGCGCCAAGCCCGATCCATTGCTATAATTAACAGAGTACCGCCTGAAGTAAACTGTTCTTGTCTACGGCAAACTCGGCCTTTGCGCAGGAGTGAATACGATGAACAAGAAGACTTTGCCGATTTTATACGCCCTTCCTGCAGCCGTGTTTTACGTAATAAACACGCCGTTTTCAAAGCTGCCGGTCGAATACATACCCGCAGCGCTTATGGCCGGCCTGCTTTATTTGGGCGCGGGCATCGGCGTGGGGATCATGTACCTTTTTCACATTCGTAAAGAGGATAAAAACGAGCGCCTGACCGAAGCTGATTTGCCATACACGCTTGGTATGATTGTCCTTGACATTGCAGCGCCGATTTTTCTTATGTTGGGAATTAAGTATAGTTCCTCTTCAAGCGCTTCTCTCCTGGGCAATTTTGAAATTGCCGCCACGGCAGTAATCGCCCTGTATATTTAAGGAAGCTGTCAGCCACATACTTTACAGCATTGATTTTTATGATAGCAGGCGCAGTATTTGTGGTACCGGATGCCTTAATTAAAGCGCACTCCCACATTCTACGCATTTGATCATGCACACCCACGACGGAAAAACACATACGCGTGAAATTTCACATGAGCATATTCACAGCCATATCGCAGCTGAGGACGTTCACAGGCATACGCACAGTGAAAAGGAAATATCTTGTTTGCATCCGCATTCTGTATAATCATTTTTCTACCCCGCATCGTATTTTATAGGTATATAATATACCCTATATCGTATTTTGTCAACACCCTTTTTTATTTTTCTTACCCTGCGGGGTATATCTTTCTTTACAAAGGCCAGCCGCTGTGATATTATTGACTTGGCAGGGTCATAATAAATCATCTGTATAATACCTGGGAGGCGGCGTCATGATATTTACCGAAAAGCTCGATACCCTTATACAGCGCCGGGGCATCAACCGGAATAAGCTTGCCGACCTGACCGGCATACCCTATACCACCATCATGGGCTTTTACTCAAAGGGCTACTGCAACATAAAGCTCTCGACCCTTAAAAAGCTCTCGTCATTTTTCGGCATATCTCTCGACTGCCTTGCCGACGACGGTGCGCCCCTCCCCGATTTTGAGCAGTCCCCGCCCTCTGAGATAGAGCGGAAATATTCAGCTCTCTCCAGAAAGGGCCAGAATATAGTCTCCGGGCTTATTGACGGGCTGCTGGACTACGACGCGCCGGAGCAGGAGGATAAACAGCCCGTGTATATCCGGGAATACGTCACTCCCGTTGCGGCCGGCTACGCCTCCCCGGCGGAGGGCGAGGACTATAATTTAATAGAAAAACCTTCTGACGCGCCGGAAAAGACCGATTTTGCCGTCAGGATAGACGGCGACAGCATGGAGCCGTACATACGGGACGGCTCCCGTGTATACGTGGCCCGGACAAACGAGCTTGTCCCCGGCGACGTGGGCATTTTCTTTGTGGACGGGGATATGAAGTGCAAGCAGTACTGCGAGGACAGCTTCGGCAATATATATCTGTTCTCCCTTAACCGGGAGCGGAGCGATGCGGACGTGACTATCCGTGCCTCCTCCGGCATCACGGTTTTCTGCTTCGGCAAGGTGCTTTTGAAAAAACGCCCGCCCCTGCCCTGAAATGCGCCCCGTCAGGCGATGCCGGTATATTGACAAAAACACATAAATAGTATAGACTTAGTATGTAATGGAAGATGACACGGTTAGTTTTAACAAATCCCGGTCATATATAAAAAGGAGATATCCCTATGTCAAGACTTGTATATGCGGACAATGCCGGAACAACAGCAATGTCCCAAGTGTCCATCGACGCCATGATTCCCTTCATGGCCGAGAATTTCGGCAACCCGTCGGGTATATACAGTGTGGGCAGAGAAGCCAAAAAAGGCTTGGAGGCCGCCCGTGAAACCGTGGCCTCCTGCATCAACTGTAGCCCGGCAGAGCTTTATTTCACCGGCGGCGGCACCGAGGCGGACAATATCGCCATCAAGGGCTTCGCCGAGGCAAATTCCAAAAAGGGAAAGCACATTATCACCTCATCTGTGGAGCACCACGCCATCACCCACACTATGGACTGGATGAAAAAGCAGGGCTATGAGATAACCTGCCTGCCTGTGGACGAATACGGCAAAATATCCCTTACAGACCTTGAAAACGCCATCCGTCCCGACACCGTCCTTATCACCATAATGGCGGCGAACAACGAGATAGGCACCATCATGCCCGTAAAGGAAATCGGTGAGATCGCCCATAAGCACGGCGTCGTATTCCACACGGACGCTGTCCAGGCGGTGGGCCATATTCCCATAGACGTTCAGGCTATGAACATCGACATGCTCTCCATGGCGGCACACAAATTCCGGGGGCCCAAGGGCGTCGGCGCCCTGTATGTGAAAAAGGGCGTATCCTTCCTCCCCGTTATCCACGGCGGCGGCCAGGAGAAAAACAAGCGCTCAGGCACCGAGAACGTGGCCGGCATCGCCGGCATGGCCGCGGCCCTTAAGGACGCCTGCGACCATATGGACGGCAATATGGCGAAGGTCTCCGCCATGCGCGACAGGCTCATTACGGAGCTTACGAAAATACCCTATTCCCGCCTTACAGGCCATCCCACCGACCGTCTCCCCGGCACCGCCTCCTTTGTATTCGAGTGCGTAGAGGGCGAGAGCCTTGTGCTCTGCCTGGATATGGAGGGCATATGCGCCTCCTCCGGCTCCGCCTGCTCCTCCGCCTCTCTCGACCCCAGCCATGTGCTGCTGGCCATCGGCCTCCCCCACGAGGTCGCCCACGGCTCCCTGCGGCTCACAATAAACGAGTGCACCACCGACGAGGACATCGACTACATTCTCGAGAAGCTCCCGCCTATAATAGAGCGGCTGCGGTCCATGTCGCCTGTCTGGGAGGATCTGATGCATGGAAAAGCTTACTATTGATGAAATAAACATGCTCCAGCAGAAGATAACCGAACTCAAAAAGCAAAAAAACGCCATGGTTTTCGCCCACTATTACCAGCGCCTTGAGGTGCAGGACGCGGCGGACCGTGTCTGTGACTCTTTCCAGATGGCAAAGCTCGCCATGGAGTCCGACGCCGATATCATAGTCATCTGCGGCGTCCATTTTATGGCTGAGAGCGCGAAAATATTGAATCCCTCCAAAAAAGTGCTTATCCCCGTCCCCGACGCCGGCTGCCCCATGGCGGACATGGTTACGCCGGAGGACGTGCTGAGGCTCCGCGCCCAGTACCCGGAAGCGGCGGTTATGTGTTATGTAAACTCCTCTGCCGCGGTAAAGGCCGTTTCAGATATCTGCTGCACCTCCTCCTCCGCCATACGCGTGGCGAAATCCCTTAAGGAAAAGCAGATAATTTTCGTGCCTGATATGCACCTTGGAAAATACACGGCAATTAATGTGCCGGAAAAGGAATTTATTTTCCACAACGGCTTCTGCCCCACCCACCACAAAATTTCCGAGGCGGATATAAAGGCCGCCAAGGCCGCCCATCCCGGCGCGAAATTCACGGTGCACCCCGAGTGCCGGGACGAGGTTGTGGCTATGGCCGACCACGTGGGCAGTACAGCCGAAATAATCGATTACGTCCGCAATAAAGACGCGGAGGAATTTATAATCGGCACCGAGGAGGGCATTATAGACAGGCTCCGCCGTGAGCTGCCGGACAAAAAGATATACGCGGCATCGTCCAGCTTTGTCTGCCCCAACATGAAAAAGACACACCTCGAAGACCTCTACGAGTGCCTCCGGGATGAGAAATTTGAAATAAAAATGACCGATGAGGAAATAACCGGGGCCAAAAAGAGCCTCGACCGCATGGTCAGAGTATAGGAGGTACCACAATGTATTCCGAAAAAGTAATGGATCATTTCTCCCACCCCAGAAACGTAGGCGAGCTGGCCGACGCCAACGCCATCGGCCAGGTGGGAAACCCCAAGTGCGGGGATATCATGAAAATATACATGAAGATTGAGGACGACGTTATCAAAGACGTAAGCTTCAAGACCTTCGGCTGCGGGGCCGCAATAGCCACAAGCTCCATGGCCACTGAGCTTGTTAAGGGCAAGACCATCCCGGAGGCGCTCAAGCTCACAAATTCCGCTGTGGCGGAGGCTCTGGACGGGCTGCCCCCCCAGAAGCTCCACTGCTCCGTGCTGGCGGAGGAGGGCATAAAGTCCGCCATCGCCGACTACTACAAGAAGCAGGGCATCGATCCCACGCCCATAGTAGGCTGCAGCTGCGACTGCGAGGCCTGCCATAACGAGCACTGATTTCCCAATAACGTAAAAAGCCCGTCCCGGCGAACATTCGCCGGAGCGGGCGTTACTGCTGTATCATTTATTCTGCGCAGATATAAATCTGGACTGCCAAAGATGCTTTGACAGTCCGGATTTTTTATGTAAAATATTACGGCCTTACGGTGTATTCCCCGTCTATCAGATATCCGCCGCTCCAATCCTCGCTGCTCCAGACCTGAAGCTCCAGCGAAATTTCCTCAACATCGTCTATCCGTTTAAGCTCGTCCTCGTCCCACTGGATATACCCGTAGACATGGCAGTCTGTGGGCACCGTTTCGCTCCACCAGGCTTCGCATTCCCTGCCGTTTATTTTGGAATCCTCCAAAGTACAGAAAACCTCTCTGCCGGAGGTGTTCTCAACATACACATTGAGAATATACGCTTCCCAACTGTCGTTCCAGCCGCCGCCGAGAGACAGCATACGGAAGCCCTCCGTACTGACTATCACAGCGCCCTCCGGAGCCGGGTCCGGCCCCTCGTAGGCGCTCTCCCCCTGCGGGTAAAAGACAGCCTCCGCGCCGTCGGCGTAATAGTCCGCACCCCAGTCGTCCTCGGGATAGGCTGTGAGCTTCATATAAATCTTCTTCACGTCCGTCACGTGGCTCTCCCGCAGCTCCATTACGTCCCACTGAAGCTCCGATTCCTCAGTCTCGCCCTCGTCCACATCGCATATCCAGCAGGGGTCACAGACAGCGTCGTTTACCGTCACCGTGTCCGCAGTTATTGTCATATCCTCGTCGGTCTTGTTTTCCGCCAGGAGCTTTACGCTGTAGCTCCACTGATCAAAATATACGCCTGTGACCTTCAGCGAAAAATACTCGTTATCATACAGCACCGTCTCCCCCGCCGCAGCGGCCCCAAAAGAGGGAGCCTCGCCCACCGACGGCGTAAAATTCGCCTCCGTGGCATCGATGCCCAGCTTCTCGTTTCTCCTCCGCACCGCCTCGCGTTTGCTGGAGCTGCACCCCGTAAGGCCCAGCGCCATAATAATCGCCAGGAAAAGCGCCAGAATCCTTTCCCCTCTCATAGCCGCCTCCAAATCCAATATAATGTTTTTTCCTGTATGCGATTTTATTCTATCACCGCCCCACGGTCCTGTCCACAGAAATTTTTATATTTACCGCAGCGCCGATTTCCTGTATAATTATCCTGCCGCCGCCCTGAAAGACCCCCGACTGGAAACACGGCGTGATTATTCTGAAAGGAAACCCCATAAAATGAATCAGCTTCAAAAGGAGTATTTTCTCTCCGTCGCCCGCACCGGCAGCTTCGGCCGCTCGGCCTATGAGCTTTACGTGTCCTCCTCCGCCATAAGCAAGCAGATAACCGCTCTCGAGGCGGAGCTGGGCTGCACTCTGTTCACCCGCTCCGCAAAGGGCTCCCAGCTCACCCCGGCGGGAGAGGTTTTCTACAACTATTTTGTAGAGGAGGACACCCGCTTTATAAACGCCATGAAATCCGCCAGGAAGCTGAGCGCAGAGCCGGACGCGGTCATATCTCTGGCCCTTCCCCGGGAATGGGACATAGCCCTTAAGCTGAACGATTTGCAGCAGAAGCTGGTGGAATACTCCGGAGTCCCCGCTTTATATGAGCTTTTGGACGTAAACTCCCTGTGCCGGCGTCTTGAGGGCGGCGCAGTGGACCTTGTGCTCTGCCCAAGGACAATGCTGGAAAACCTCCACAACACCGACTCCCGGGACATTGCGGAGCTGCACTACGCGATACTTTTTTCTGAAAACCATCCGGCTGCGGCCTGCGAGCGGCCGGCCCCGCCGGATTTTAACGACTGTTCCCTTGTGGCTGTCCGCAGCGACTCGCCCCACATAATCCCGTACAGCGTCAGCACCGGCCTCTGCAAGGCCCTCGGCATAGAGTACAGGAACATTTTCGACATGGTGAATTTCGACACCGCCGTAAACTGCGTTGAGGCCGGCACCGGCTTCATGTTCGCCGACGAGTGGAGCCGGGTGCTCCGCAACAGGAATTTCAGGAGCATACCTATCGAACAGACCTTTACCGTCTCCCTCGCCTGGAACCGGGACAACGAAAATTCCTCCCTCCCGCGCCTGGCTGAGGCTTTCAGAAGGATACTTGCGGCGGGGTAAGCCCCGTTTCCAAACCGGTAACATCACCTGTGAGTTTTCCTGTAATACTAAAACTCAAATAATTCATATATAATAGCACTATCGGCCATCGGGCCGCTTATCCCGCGGGCCGGTAGTATTTTTTAAGGAGGAAATATCTGATGAAAAAACTCATAAAGCTTCCCGCCCTTGCCGCGGCTCTGGCCATTATGGTATCCCTGCTGGCAGGATGCGGCGGGGACAGCCCGGAAAATGTGACGGAGGCCCCGGAGCCTACGGAAGCCCTTCAGGCGACCGACGCTCCTGAGGACGGGCCGTCCGCGGCCCCCAGCGAGGACGCGTCGCTGCCTCTTGTCGGGGAGGAGACATACCTCACCGTCTGGGACACCTTTAATCCCGGACTTCTTACCTATATGGACGGCTGGAACGACAACCCCGTTGTTCAAAAGGTGGGCGAGCTTACAAACGTCTACATTGACGCTACCTGCGTACCGGGAAACGAAGCCGGCACCCACTTCCCCATTATGATATCCAGCGGCGACTACGCCGACCTTATCGGCGGCGTGGGCAGCAACTACACCGGCGGCTTTGACAGCGCCATTGACGACGGCGTCATAATCGACATACTGCCGTATGTAAACGACTATTCCCCGGACTACATGGCGGCCATCCAGGCCCAGGACTGCATGAGGGACTGCGTCACCGACAACGGCGCCATGGGCGCTTTTTACGCCATAGTCTACAACAATTACAAGGACTCCGGTATGCTTATAAACAAGGACATGCTGGACGATATGAGCATGGATGTGCCGAAAACTTACGACGAGCTTCACGAAGTGCTCACCGGCATGAAAAATTCCGGCGTCTCCGACCCCATGTGGGTAATATACTACGGCCTCGGCCAGTATAATTCCCTGGCAGCCGGCTATAACACCGCCCCTGTCTACAACCCCATGGGATATATGCCCTTTTACGTAAATGACGGCTCCATAGTTTTCTCCTGGACCGACACCAACTTTAAGGACTACCTCACTATGCTGTCCCAGTGGTATTCCGAGGGCCTTATCTGGAAGGACTTCGCCTCCGACGGCAGCGTTATGGACATTAAGGACAGCAACGCCAGGGATCTGGCTTACGACGGCAATATGGGCGTTATCTATTCCGGCGTCGATTTTATAGACATGATGGCCGAGGAGGGCAGCACCTGGGTTGCGCTGCCGGAGGTCACCAAAAACGGCTCCGACAACGTGCATGTGCTCCAGTCCCCCACTGTGGCCGGGGCGCGGCTCAGCATATCCTCCGCCTGCAAGGACGTGGAGCTGGCCTGTAAATACATAAATTACTACTTCACCGAAGAAGGCGCCGAGCTGGCAAACTACGGCCTTGAGGGGCAGGCCTTCAACTGGGTGGACGGAGAGCGCCAGTTCACCGACCTTATCCTCAATAACGAGCAGGGCCTCGGCACAGGTCTCGCACGGCGTATGTACTGCATTGACGACTGGCCCTTCTATGCCAACAAGGGCCGCGACCTCTACTTCTACAGCGACGCTGTAATAGCCGCCACGGAGGCCCTTATTTCCAACGTGGACTACACCATGTCCCTGCCCACCAACATGTCCCTCACTCTGGATGAGGACACGGAGTTCAACGGCCTCTGGACCGACCTTGTGACCTACGCGCTGGAGAATATCCCCCAGTTTGTCATCGGCACAAAGAGCGTGGAAAAGGACTGGGACGGCTTTACCTCCCAGCTTAAAGCTATGGGCTGCGAGCGGTGCACCGAAATATATCAGTCGGCCTATGAGCGCTACATGAGCAAATAAAAAAATAATTTTCAAGGCACGTCCGGGCCTTGCCGCCCGGCGGGGAAATTTCCCCGCCGGGCCTGCTTTATTTTCGTTCATATTGCCGCTTGCCACGCCGGCTTATAGATGATATACTTAATGTAACACTTCGGGCAATGGGGCGATTTTATGATAAGTGAAAAGCAGCTTAAGATTTATAATTTCATTTCCGGCTTTATGGACAAAAACGGCTATGCCCCATCGGTGCGCGAAATATGCTCCGCTGTCGGCCTCAGCTCCACCTCCACCGTCCAGAGCCACCTGAACACTCTGGAAAAAGAGGGCTATATCACAAGGAGCAGCGGAAAAACCAGGGCAATCAGCCTTACCGATTTCGGCAAAAGTCCCGAGGGTGTGCCTATCCTGGGCACTGTGGCCGCGGGCCAGCCCATTCTGGCCGTGGAGGACGCCATCGGCTACATCCCATACAATGCCGGGGATTCCGGAGAGTTTTTCGCCCTTAAAATAAAAGGTGATTCCATGATAAAGGCCGGTATAATGAACGGCGACATGGTAATAGTCCGCCGGCAGCAGTCGGCCCGACGTGGGGAGATAGTCATCGCCCTTATCGGCGACGAGGCCACCTGCAAGCGGTACATGCCGGAAAACGGCGAGGTCTGGCTGATGCCGGAAAATGACGGCTACGACCCGATAGACGGCACGGACGCAAAAATTTTGGGACGTGTCACAACAGTAATACGCATATATTGATGATCTCTTGTGCAAATATATGGTTGACAAAGTGCGGGATTCTGTGTATAATGTGGATACACACAGCAAAGACGCTGTGAACAAAGATTGTTCACAGCGTCTTTTCCTTTTGTTTACCGTTTAATCTAATTTATGGAGGCGCATAAAATGAGCAACGTACCGGAAATATTCGGCAGCAACGTATTTGGAATTTCAGCTATGCAGGCCCGTCTGCCTAAATCCACCTTTAAAGCACTGAAGCAAACTATGGACGAGGGCACTCCCCTTGACCGTTCTGTGGCCAGCGTCGTGGCCAACGCCATGAAGGAGTGGGCCATTGAAAAAGGCGCCACACATTATACGCACTGGTTTCAGCCCATGACCGGCACCACCGCTGAAAAGCACGACAGCTTTATCTATCCTCTGGACGACGGCTCTGTTATCATGGAGCTCTCCGGCAAGGAGCTTGTACAGGGCGAGCCGGATGCGTCCAGCTTCCCCTCCGGCGGCATCCGTGCGACCTTTGAGGCCAGGGGTTACACCGCCTGGGACCCCACATCACCGGCATTTATAAAGGGCAAGACTCTCTGCATTCCCACCGCCTTCTGCTCATATACCGGCGAAGCTCTGGACAAAAAGACCCCTCTGCTCCGCTCAATGGAGGCCATTGACAAGCAGGCCTGCCGCGTCCTCCGTCTCTTCGGAAAAGACGTAAAGAAAGTCACCACCACTGTCGGCCCCGAGCAGGAATATTTCCTGGTGGACGCTGAACTCTACAAAAAGCGCCCCGACCTTCTATACACTGGCCGCACGCTGTTCGGCGCTCCCTCCCCCAAGGGTCAGGAGCTTGACGACCAGTATTTCGCAGCCATAAAAGACCGTGTCTCCTCTTTCATGGAGGATCTGAACGAGGAACTCTGGAAACTGGGCATTCTGGCGAAAACAGAGCACAACGAGGTGGCCCCCGCGCAGCATGAGCTGGCCCCTATCTACACCACGACGAATATCGCCACCGACCACAACCAGCTCGTTATGGAGAAAATGAAAAAGATAGCCTGGAAGCACGGGCTTAAGTGCCTGCTCCACGAGAAGCCCTTCGCCGGCGTAAACGGCAGCGGCAAGCATAACAACTGGTCCATCTCCACCGACGAGGGCGAAAACCTGCTGGACCCCGGAAGCACCCCGGCGGACAACGCTCAGTTCCTGCTGTTCTTATCAGCTGTGATTAAGGCCGTTGACGACTACCAGGACGTGCTCCGCATCTCCGTGGCCACGCCCGGAAACGACCACCGTCTCGGCGCCAACGAGGCTCCCCCGGCCATCATCTCCATGTTCGTAGGCGAGGAGCTGGACGCCATTATAGACTCAATTATCAGCGGCAAGACCTGCCCCTCCAGAGAGAAAACCGCCATGGATATCGGCGTTACCGTCCTGCCGGAGTTCTTCAGGGACACTACCGACAGAAACAGGACCTCTCCTTTCGCCTTTACCGGCAATAAGTTTGAATTCCGTATGCCCGGCTCCTCCCTCTCCATTGCCGGTCCCAATACCGTGCTCAACACCATCGTGGCCGAGTCCCTCTCACAGTTTGCGGACACTCTGGAGCAGTCCGGCGACTTCAACGCCGACCTGGCCGCCCTTATTAAAAAGACACTTACCGACCATCAGCGGATACTCTTTAACGGCAACGGCTATGACGAGTCCTGGGTGGCAGAGGCTGAAAAGCGCGGCCTCTCCAATTTCACCTCCACCCCCGCCGCCGTTCCGCACATGCTCGATGAGAAGAATGTCCGGGTGTTCGTAAAGCACGGCGTATACTCCAAGGTAGAGCTGGAGTCCCGCTGCGAGATCGCCCTTGAAAATTACTCAAAGCAGATCAACATCGAGGCCCAGACCATGCTGCACATGGTCACGAAGCGCATACTCCCCGCCTGCGTGGAGTACTCCGCAGAGGTGGCAAACTCCATCGCCTCCAAAAAGGCCATCCTCAGCGATATCCCCTGCCGTGCCGAAACCGAGCTGCTCACAAGGCTCTCCGTCCTCACCGACGAGATATACGACAGGAATAACGCGCTCCAGGCCGCGGCCGACGGCGCCACAATGAGCGACGCCGAGGAGCTTGCGCTGTACTACAGAAACACGGTTTTCGCCGCCATGAACGAGCTCCGCGCCGCCGTTGACGCCGCAGAGCTTCTGGTAGCCAAGGAGTATTGGCCCTATCCCTCCTACGGCGAGCTGCTGTTTAAAATCTAAGCTTAAAACCGATCCCGGCCCCCCTGTAAAGGGGGGCTTTTTTACTGTCCCGCCGCCGTTAAGCGGCCTGCGGCAGCGGTTTTCATCCAGCATCCGGCTATGGGCTTTTGACCGGCAGGCCGGTATCAAATTTGAGTCCCGCCGGAGCTTGCCCGCTTCTTATGGGCCATATCTGTTTACACCGCGGAAAACCGGAGCTGAAAATGTCAGAAAACATCTTGAAATAAGGCGGCTTTTACTGTATTATAATTTTTAAACAGATTTACTTACGGAAAAGCATGTATTTCAACATCAATAAGGAGGTAAAAGATGAAGAAACGATTTTTGTCGCTGTTTCTGGTCATGGCTCTGTCACTGGGGCTGGCTCTGGAGATCGTGCCGAGTGCGTCGGCGGAAAATGTAT
>CAZBUH010000061.1:0-11508 GCA_964495095.1 uncultured Oscillospiraceae bacterium
CTCCATTTAGCGTATATTGCAGCATAAATCGGATTACTTGAATACAGTAGATATCTACATCGCCGTCATTGTCGAAATCGAAAATATCATCATGCAGTCCCATAATTCTATCCTTTTTTTATTTTGCAAGCCAGTTTATTAGCAGGAATACGAAGGGCCCTGTTGTCCAAAGACTGTCTATCGCATCAATTGCGGAACCCGAAAAAATCATGTAGACGGTCAGAAATATGACCAACCCGATAATAACCTTTCCGGGCGTTGTAATTGCCACTGGGGGCGGTTCTGTTTTTCTGCCACTAAGCTCTCCTTTCTCAGCTACGCCATAACTAAAGAGACCGCTATGTCAAAGTCACATGAGATTTGCTTAATATAGACACGATAGCCGGAACTTGCGGTTATCGCTTCCTGCACTGAAGTTATATCATATTCCGCTATGGCGGCATAGTGGATAACACATTTCGCATTGGGTTCCATCGAGGCTCGAATGACACGCAAGCCATCTATTGTTGCCGTCTCAGCCTGTGCAAATGAGAGAATTTCTCTCAGAAGTGAACGATTATCTTTGCCTCGCTTCTTGTGCTCCGCTGGTTTGGAGAAGCGGTAAAAACACTTCTTCCCAATGCAGTCATGTTCATCTTGCGTTTTCAAGGCCAAGAATCCGGTGTGTACATCATAGGAATAATATCCGACGCATTTACTACACCCATGGATAGACCCGTCTATGCAGCGAAGGTTATATCCTCTCATGGTGTTTTGCATAACTTCATGATATAAGGAAGTATCCATGCTGTTCACCTCCCTCATCAAATAAAGGCCCGGACGTTAAGTCCGGGCCTTTGCTATATAACGTAATTGTCACCGTCGCTGCCGGTATTCATCAAATCTGCGACGGTTATGCTGTCGAGATAATCATTTACCATTGCGTGGAGCTTCCGCCACATGGGAAGAGTCCTGCATTGGGCCGACCGCTCACAGCGCATCGGGACCTGCTCAAGGCATGACACCGGGGCAAGGGAGCCTTCAATCAGGCGCAGTATGCTGCCCACCGTATAGGAGTCCGGCGAGCGGGTGAGGCGGTAGCCTCCGCCTTTTCCGCGGACGCCCTCCAGGAATCCGTCCCGTACAAGAGCCTTAATTATATTTTCCAGGTATTTTTCCGATATCTCCTGACGCTCAGCCACCTCCTTTAAAGGTATATAGCCGCCTGTCTGGTGCTCGGCCAGGTCAATCATGACTCTGAGGGCGTAGCGCCCGCGGGTAGAAACCATCATGGGGTATTCCTCCTTTATATAAACCAATTATATAGCGAGGTTAGTAGGAAATCAAGATTTTTTTAAAATACCTATTGACAACGGCTGTAAACGGGATTATAATCCAATTAACCTACATGAAAAATAGGTAAAATAAAATGCGTTTGTATTTGGAAAACAGGAGGAAAAAATTATGGGCAGAATTTACACATCGGCGGATCAGCTTATAGGCGGCACCCCGCTTCTGGAGCTTGCCAATATTGAGAAACAGAACGGGCTTGAGGCCAGAATCCTGGCAAAACTGGAGTATTTTAATCCGGCTGGCTCCGTGAAGGACAGAATAGGAAAAGCCATGCTGGACGACGCCGAGGCCAGGGGCCTTCTGAAGCCCGGGTCTGTCATTATTGAGCCTACCTCCGGCAACACGGGCATTGCCCTTGCGTCGGTGGCCGCGGCCAGAGGTTACAGGACTATAATCGTAATGCCGGAAACGATGTCCGTGGAGCGCCGCCAGCTTATGAAAGCCTACGGGGCGGAGCTTGTGCTCACCGAGGGCGCAAAGGGCATGAAGGGCGCCATTGCAAAGGCGGAGGAGCTTTCAAAGGAGATACCCGACAGCTTTATACCCGGCCAGTTTGTAAATCCTGCAAATCCAACTGTACATAAGGCTACCACGGGTCCGGAAATTTGGGAGGACACAGACGGAAAGGTCGATATTTTTGTTGCCGGCGTTGGCACCGGCGGCACAATTACCGGCGCAGGCCAGTACCTTAAGTCAAAAAATCCCGCTGTAAAGATAGTGGCCGTGGAGCCGGCCTCCTCGCCGGTGCTGAGCAAGGGCGTATCCGGCTCCCATAAAATCCAGGGCATCGGCGCGGGATTTGTGCCTGACGTGCTTGACACTAAAGTTTACGACGAGATAATCACAGTGGAAAACGACGATGCATTTGCCACAGGAAAGCTGGTTGGCCGCTCCGAGGGCGTACTGGTGGGCATATCCTCCGGCGCGGCGGTTTGGGCCGCCGTGGAGCTGGCAAAAAGGCCGGAGAACAAGAGCAAGACCATAGTTGTACTGCTGCCGGACACGGGGGACCGGTATCTCTCCACACCCATGTTTGCAGACTGATTTTCCAACTGCGGCAGTGAATGCCGGAAATAGAATATTGGCTGAACAGAGCGTCTGTTTTTTGTACAGACGCTCTGTTTTTTGCTGTCTGGAGACTAAAAGCAAAATTTTGGAAATAACATTTCGTAAACATTTCGGAATCAAAATCTGAACAAAGGGCGGCTATAATGCCCTCAACAAAATCAAACAGAAAAGGGGAAAAGGTTGCCCCTGAGATTATCTGCCTGACAGACGAGCTGATGAAATAAGCGCCGGCAGAATGAATTGGCTGGCAGCAGTCCGCTCCGCGCCAAATCAGGCGGCCGCCGCAGAATTTTTCCGTTCTGCGGCGGCCGCTTTGCTGTAAACAGGTCTACGCTGCCGCCGGCAGATGTTCCGCCTATACTGGTATTATTAAAATTTTCAAAACTGATTATTTTAATATGTTCAAAATCTGCTATAATCAGACCCAATCAATGGAAAGGGGTTTTTACAGTGGAAAACAGGTATGAGCTGAATAAGCAGCTTGCCCAGATGCTGAAGGGCGGAGTTATCATGGATGTTACCACCCCGGAGCAGGCGAAAATAGCCGAGGAGGCCGGGGCCTGCGCCGTAATGGCTCTGGAGCGCATCCCCGCCGATATCCGTGCCGCCGGCGGCGTGTCGAGAATGAGCGACCCGGCCATGATAAAGGGCATTCAGGAGGCGGTCTCCATCCCTGTGATGGCAAAGTGCCGTATCGGCCACTTTGTGGAGGCGCAGATACTGGAGGCAATTGAAATCGACTACATCGACGAGAGCGAGGTGCTCTCCCCGGCGGACGATGTGTACCACATCGACAAGACGAAATTCAAGGTGCCCTTTGTCTGCGGCGCCAGGGATTTGGGGGAGGCGTTGAGGCGCATTGCCGAGGGGGCCTCCATGATACGCACAAAGGGCGAGCCGGGCACCGGCGACGTTGTGCAGGCGGTGCGCCATATGCGGGCCATGAACGCGGAGATACGCCGTGTGCAGAATCTTCGGGAGGATGAGCTTTTCGAGGCGGCAAAAACTCTTTCCGTGCCGGTGGAGCTTCTCCGGTACGTCCATGAAAACGGCAGGCTGCCGGTGGTGAATTTCGCCGCCGGAGGAGTTGCGACGCCGGCTGACGCGGCCCTTATGATGCAACTTGGGGCCGAGGGCGTGTTCGTAGGCTCCGGGATATTCAAGTCGGGAAATCCGGCAAAGCGGGCCGCCGCGATAGTCCAGGCCGTAACAAACTACACCGACGCCGGGCTTATAGCCAGGCTTTCAGAAAATCTGGGCGAGGCGATGGTCGGCATAAACGAAAACGAGATAGCCCTTTTGATGGCGGAGCGTGGGAAATAATGACTGTGGCGGTCCTGGCCCTTCAGGGGGCCTTTGCAGAGCATATAAAAATGCTGAAAAAAATCGGCGCGGACTGCTTTGAGGTGCGGCAGAAAAGAGATATCCTGCGGCATTTTGACGCCCTTATACTGCCAGGAGGGGAGAGCACCACTATGGGAAAGCTCCTGCGGGATTTGGAGCTATACAGCCCGCTGCGGGAAAATATACTGGGCGGGATGCCGGTTTTCGGCACATGCGCCGGCATGATACTTTTGGCAGATAAGGTGGCAGGAGGGGAAGTGTGCTTCGGCACCATGGACATAGAGATAAAGCGGAACGCCTACGGGCGGCAGTTGGGAAGCTTCCATACTGAGGGAAGCTTCCGGGGAATAGGGACTGTGCCGATGACGTTTATCCGTGCGCCGTATATAGAGAAGGTAGGGGAAAAGGCCGAGGCTCTGGCTGTTGTGGACGGACGTATAGCCGCAGCCCGTCAGGGAAACCAGCTTGCCGTGGCCTTCCACCCGGAGCTTGACGGCGACAGCAGGATACATGAGTATTTCCTGAAAATGATAAGGGAATAAAAATGCTGCACGCGGCAGCCGGATATATCGCAAATATCCAGCATCGGGAGTTCAAAACCATCCGAAAAACAAACGTGCGCTCAAAAGTCCGTATTTTCAAGAGCCGCCCCGTATGCTCCGGATAGGCCCGCCATCCTTCTTTTCGTCCTTTTGAAAATACTCAGCGGAGATTTCAGGCTGTTCCCTGATATGCTCTTGCAGGAGCTGGAGCTTTGCGTTGAGCTTTTTCATCTCATACTCGGAAAGAGAGACCTGCACATCTGTAAAACGTGCAGCTTCCTTTACGGAATCGTCATAGCCGGTCAGGGCGGCAAAGGGTGAGAATTGAGCCGCCCGGTCGAGCATGGGCATCTGCGGGCGCTTCGGCGAGACATGGTGGGGCAGATACCGGATGCTTGGAGACTGTCCCAAAATGAAATCCGGTTTTTTATAAGTTGTACCGAGTTCCGAAATCATAATTGCCTCGTCAAAAGTATCTGCCTTTTCTATAAGCTTTTTCAGCGATTCAAAATTCGTTGGTTCCAAAATTTTGCCTTCCGCACGACTTTCAAGTTCCGAGATTAATTTCTGCTTAGTTACTTCTTTAAACATTGTATGCTTCCTCCAATATGGATTTATAGTTGCCTGCCCATGAGTGTGCTTTTAATTCTATTTTGTTCGTTTTATGCGTTCACCGTTTATACTCGATAGAATAAATCGTCTTGCGAGTAGATTTTTCACCTTAAGGCGATTCTTTCCTTTCAACGAAAAATTTTGATGTAAACTATTAGAATGCGCATGTGTCTGCGTTTTGTTAATTTTTGAAAAAAGATATAACATGCGGGGCGGCATACAGCAAAATATGAAAGCTCCCGGGACTGCCCTCAGGGCCGTTCCGGGAGCTTCTTCAGTTATTTGCTTTCCTCCAGCAGGGAGAGGGGGTGGGTCCCGCGGACGTCGCACCATTTAATGATTGTTGAAATAATCACATCCACGCTGCCCTCTGTGCCCAGCATGCCGCTGTCCACACCCAGGTGGTAGTATTCCTGCTTTCCGTAGTCCCGTCCAGTGAAGTGCCTGTAGTGCTGGGCGCGGGACTTGTCAGTGTTCTGCATTTGAATTCTGGCCTGGGCCTCGTCAAGACCGAACAGGCGCATGATACGGTCAATCCGTGCTGACGGCCTGGCGTGGATGAAAAGCCGGAAACAGTTGGGATCGTCATACAGGATGTAATCCGCGCACCGTCCCATGATTACACAGCTCTCATCCCCGGCGGCAATCCGGCGGATGACGGTTGTCTGGGCCACAAAGAGCTGTTCTTCCGGGGACAGGCTCCCGCTGGTCATGGAATAGGCCGCATTTTTGAAATCGTACAGGATTTCCCGCTCCATGTGGTGTTCCAGCTCCTCGACCTTGGAGAGCGGTATGCCGCTCTGGGCAGAGGCCATCTCGTTTATCTGCCGGTCATAGAATGTGATTCCCAGCCTCTCCGCCAGAAGTTTGCCAATCTCATATCCTCCGGAGCCAAACTCCCGGCCGATGGTGATTATGATTTTTGGCTTGCCGGAGGCGTCCAGCAGGTAGCCTTCGGAGGCTTCGCTGAGGGCGCGGCTCACCCGGTCCTCCCGCTCCACAAAGCGCAGCAGCGGCTTTTGGCAGACCTTTTGCATCTGCTTCATCACATATCCCACAAGCAGCGCGCATATAACAGTGCCCTCCCGGACGCCCACCAGCCCGTGAAAGTAGGCCAGTGACACTGCTGCTGAGATGACCACCAGAGAGCAGTCAAAAATTATCTTGCTGGAGCCCACAGACAGTCCGGTTTTTTTGGAGATGGCCAGGCTCATGCCCTCGCCCGGGGTGGGGAGGATGTTGGGGGTGAGATAGAGCATTACGCCCACGGCTACCATGGGAATGCTGCACAGCAGATACAGCATTTGCATCGCGTAATTTCCCGGCTCAGGCAGAAACGACATCATTGCCGACGCGGCGTTGACAAGCTGCCCGAACAGGAGCGACGCCGCAAGCTGCAGGAGCATACGCGGCTTAAATTCCTTCCGCAGAATCAGCAGCTCCGCCAAAATATACAGGCAGTATACGGCGGTGGTGCAGTTGCCGAGATTCACATGGCGTGAAAGGCCTTGGTCCAGGCCGATTTCATAAAGGACATTGGCCAGCGAGCCGACCGGGCTGACGCCCAGATCGGAGCTTGCGGAAAATACGACGCCGATGGCCATGCAGTAAAGGCCCGCCAGGTAGACCAGCAGCCGTTTTGCCCACAGCACAGCGAATTTTGTCTGCTTCAATTCCAAACCTCCCTCAAGAGTATCAGCAGCTTAAGCGGTTCCGCTTTCCTGGCCCGAAGGGGAATTTTTCACAGAGATTCCACAGGGACGCCGGGGCGGAGAACGCCTGCAAAGCGTAAGCGGTATGGCCTGCCCTGAAATGCAGGCCCCTGTGCCTATGATATTGACTGCGCTGAAAAAAGTCAATATTTTATTAAGAATTTTTATTAGTTAATAGAAAATTTCTTTTAAACTTTACCCGGAGACATGATCTCCGCTGCCTCCGCCGTAACCGGCCGCAATCCCGTTTTCATGGCCCAGGCTATGGCTTTCCCGTACAATGCATCGGGCGACGCGTCGTTAAAGGGCGCGATTTCCGTTACAACAGCCGTGATGATCGCGATTGGTAATGCCTGAAGAAAATATCCGATATAGGTGTCAAGAAAGAAGTATTGAAAAGTCATATCACTGGGAAAGTACATCCTGAGCATCTCCTGAAATTCCGATTTGTAATTTCCTCGCGGCAAGTATACCGATTGTCGGGAAAAGTAAAAGACAAAAAATCGACAAACCTCTGACGAGATTTGTCGATTTTCTGGTGCGAGAGATGGGACTTGAACCCACACGCCAATAAGACACACGCCCCTCAAACGTGCCTGTCTACCTGTTCCAGCACTCTCGCATTTCACAGCGCAAGTGATATTATAGGTGAATACCCGAAGTTTGTCAACACCAAAATCAAATATTTTTCATATTTTTTCGATAGAGGCTCTGCCGCAAATCCCAGGCCATCACAGCCAGTACAATGGCCAGAGACACCGTGCCGTAATACATCGGCAGTATATACCGGAGCTTCAGGTATGCGTGGTAGCCCAGCAGCGAGGCAAAGGAGACCAGCGCCGGCACATAGCTCCTTTTCGGGTACAGCACGGCAAAGCACATGGACAGCACGTCCGCCATAAAAAAGTACCTGTCGTGCATGTGGGGTAGCAGCAGGGGAATGCCCACGGCGAAAATAAGCGAGATTATGAGAAGCGATTTATTACTGAGCCTTTTCCTGAATATAAACGCTGTGATAAACACTATAAAAACAAGGGAAAATGCGGCGATTATGCCTGCCTTAGCTGTTATATTCACCTGTGGAAACCATGTGGTAAATGAGTATATGGAGGAGGAATTGTAGTTTAACCCGGAGCCGACGGTGCCCGCCTGGTCAATATAGAGCGTGACGGTGTCCATAAACGGCCTGCCCAGGCACACCGCCGGCAGGACTATTGCGGCATAGGTAAGGGGGAATACCGGCAGGTGGCGCAGCTTTATTTTGCCCGCGAACATGAACACGAGAAATACCGGCATTATGAACACCGCCTGCAATTTAAAGGAGAAGGCGGCGGCTATGCAGACCATGGAGGCCCACGGCCGGTCCGACAGGGCGTAGTACAGGCTCATTACGGCAAATGCCGTGTATATGGCGTCGCACTGGCCCCAGCAGGAGCCGTTCAGGATCACTGTGGGCAGGAAAAGGGTGATGAAAAAGCCCAGGAATTTTTTCGGGGCAGAATCGGTGAACACCGATATAAGGCGCAGGACATACCAGGCCATAAGCATCTCGAAAAATACGGAGAGCAATTTTATAAGGTATAAATCGTTTATGGGGATATAGGAGAAAAGGGCGAGAAAGTACAGGTACGGCACGTTGTAGTTCCCGATGGACTCCTTTAAAGCCAGCACGCCCCCGTTCTGGCGGAAATACTCCACCCAGACTGAGAGAAAATCCTGATAATCCAGAGTGGCGTAATCACCGAAGGCCGCCCGGACGCCCATGGCAAGAAGCATAAGCAGGCCGGCGATGGCAATTTCGTACCTGTTCCGCAGTATTCCGGAACGGTACAGCAGGAAATATCCAAAAGCCCCTATGAGCAGAAGCATAATGCAGTAAAATATCATTTTTTACTCCTTTTGCCGCAAAAGGCAGGCGAAAATCCGCCCGCCGCAATAAAAAAACAGTGAAACGCTAAGCTTCACTGCAAAAAATGACTTGACATCTCCAGAATGATTTGCTAAAATTAATTGCTACGTATGGATATAGCGGAATATGCTTCCTCATATTCCGGCTACGCCTATATGATAACAGCTTTGAAGCCTTAATTCAACAGGTTGGTACTTAAAATCAGCAACGCAGCCGTGCGTGTCACGCGGCGTGAGTTTACAGAAGGAGTGAAAGCGCAGTGCCGAAGGACGTTATGTATGGCAAGACTCTGAGAAAGAGCTTTGCCAGAACAGAGGAAATCCAGGACATGCCGAATCTTCTCGAGGTCCAGAAGAAATCGTACAAATGGTTTTTGGACGTTGGACTGAGAGAGGTATTCAAGGATTTTGACTCTATAAGCGACTATTCCGGGAACCTGGAGCTGTCGTTTATCGACTACAAGATGGACGAGGCCCCGAAGTACTCTGAGGAGGAGTGCAAGGCCCGGGACGCCACATACGCCGCGCCGATAAAGGTGGGCGTCAGGCTCCGCAATAAGGAGACTGAGGAGATAAAGGAGCAGGAGATCTTCATGGGAGATTTCCCCCTTATGACGGACGGCGGCACATTCATTATAAACGGCGCCGAGCGTGTTATAGTCTCCCAGATAGTGAGAAGCCCCGGCGTTTATTTCGATATCACCGCCGATAAGGCTGCGGTGTCCGTATACGCCACCACGGTAATACCCTATCGCGGCGCGTGGCTGGAGTATGAGACGGACGCCAGCGACGTTTTCTACGTGCGTATAGACAAAAACCGCAAGCTGCCCATCACCTGCCTGCTCCGTTCCGTTGGACAGCGCAGGGAGGATGAGCCGTACACCTGGCTTACCGCATCGGGAGCCGAGGGCGGCTGCATAACCAACGAGCAGATACTTGCCATGTTCGGCGAGGACGAGCGGATGGTCGCCACAATTGAAAAGGACCTGTGCAAGACCAGAGAGGAATCCCTTCTGGAGATATACCGCCGCCTCCGTCCCGGAGAGCCCCCTACGATAGACAGCGCCGAAACCCTGCTGCACAACCTGTTTTTTGACGCCGGGAGATACGATATATCCGCCGTCGGCCGCTATAAATTCAATAAAAAGCTTGCCCTGTGGAACAGAATAAAGGGCCACCAGCTCGCAATGCCCGTGGCTGATCCCTTTACAGGCGAGATAATCGCGGAGGCCGGGGAGACCCTCAGCCGCGACAGGGCCAGGGAAATCGACAGCCGCGGCGTTACAGAGGCCTTTATAAATATAGAGGGTAAGATTGTAAAGGTATTTTCAAACGGCATGGTGGATATGGCCCCGCTGGTGGACTTTGACCCTGCGGAAGTGGGCGTTAAGGAGCGGGTGCGCTTTATAATTTTAAGGGACCTGCTGGAGAAGTACAGCGGGGAGGAGCTTAAGGACGCCATCCGCGAGAATATAGATCTGCTTATCCCGAAGCACATCATCCCCGACGATATTTTCGCCTCTGTAAACTACCTCAACTGCCTTGCCCACGGCGCCGGTGAAACAGACGATATAGACCATCTGGGCAACCGCCGTGTGAGAAGCGTGGGAGAGCTGCTACAGAACCAGTTCCGTGTGGGCTTTTCACGTATGGAGCGCGTTATCAGAGAGCGCATGACGCTTCAGGATCTTGACATCGTCACGCCCCAGTCGCTTATAAATATCCGTCCTGTGACGGCGGCTATAAAGGAGTTCTTCGGCTCCTCGCCTTTGAGCCAGTTTATGGATCAGACAAACCCCCTGGCCGAGCTTACGCACAAGCGGCGTATGTCCGCTCTGGGCCCCGGCGGCCTCTCAAGAGAGAGGGCCAGCTTCGATGTCCGCGACGTACACTACAGCCATTACGGACGCCTCTGCCCCATAGAGACGCCTGAAGGCCCGAACATCGGACTTATCTCATATCTTGCCAGCTACGCCAGAGTGAATGAGTACGGCTTCCTTATCGCTCCGTTCAGGAAGATAGACAAGGAGACCTGCCGGGTCACTGACGAGGTGGTCTACATGACCGCCGACATGGAGGACGACTACATTGTTGCCCAGGCCACGGAGCCTGTGGATGAAAACGGCTGCCTTAAAAACGCCCGTGTGACCTGCCGCCACAGAAACGAGATAATCGAGGTTGACCGCGACCGGGTGGACTTTATGGATATCTCGCCCCGTATGATGGTATCCATCGCTACAGCCATGATACCGTTCCTTGAAAACGACGACGCAAACCGCGCCCTTATGGGAGCGAACATGCAGCGTCAGGCCGTGCCCCTTCTCGTCACCGAGGCGCCTATTGTGGCCACCGGTATCGAGCACAAGTGCGCGGTGGACTCCAAGGTTGTTGTCTCCGCTGAGGGCGACGGCGTCGTAACGTCTGTGGACGCTACCCATGTGGAGGTAAAATACGACAGCGGCGAGATAAAGAACTACAACCTTATTAAATTTGCGCGTTCAAACCAGAGCACCTGCGTAAACCAGCGCCCCATAGTCAGCGCCGGGGAGCGGGTCACAGCGGAGACCGTGCTGGCCGACGGCCCGGCAACGAGCCAGGGCGAGATATCCCTGGGCAAGAACATCCTGGTGGGCTTTATGACCTGGGAGGGCTACAACTACGAGGACGCCGTGCTCCTTAACGAGCGCCTTGTCCGTGAGGACATCTACACCTCCATCCATGTGGAGGAGTATGAGCTTGAGTCCCGTGATACAAAGCTCGGCCCCGAGGAGATAACCCGCGATATCCCCGGCGTGGGCGAGGACTCCCTTAAATATCTTGACGACCGCGGAATCATAAGCGTCGGCGCTGAGGTGCGTGCCGGCGATATCCTGGTGGGCAAGGTCACCCCCAAGGGTGAAACGGACCTGACCGCCGAGGAGCGGCTGCTCCGCGCCATATTCGGAGAAAAGGCCAGAGAGGTGAGAGACACCTCCCTGAAGGTGCCCCAC
>CAZBUH010000062.1:0-11477 GCA_964495095.1 uncultured Oscillospiraceae bacterium
AGAGTGGTTTTCCTGCTGCAGCCTCAGGACGGCTCCTTTGAATACTCTATCATCAACGAATTCCGGGTTCCCGACGGCCTCCTGGCAGAAAAAATCTATGTAAATAAATAGAGCGCACGCTTTGCCATCCCCCTGCCCCCCGGCAGGGGAAGTTTTTGCAAAAACCTCTTGACACTTACGTTACGTAAGAGTGTATGCTAAAAGCGGAAAATAAAGCTAAGGAGGCTCCGCCATGAAACGTATTGCTGCTTTCACGCTCCTTTTTTCCATCATCCTTCTCACCTCCTGCGGGACGGCGCCGGAGATTAATCCGGCTGAAGCTCTGGCCGCGGAGAAGTACCCGGAGGCTTGGGAATACTTTAGCCGGGTATTTGAAAATTATTCTGGTTTTTATCTCACCGCCACGGAGGAGGGCGAGCTTGCCTATTTCGTAAGTTTTACAGGCGAGACCGAGAAGAAGTATATCATAAGCATAAAGCACGGTATGACTTATGACATATATGACGGCGACGGGATATCTTTTCGGGTCACGGGAGTGGAATATGCTATGCACCTTGTGGATGACGGACTGGGAGAGCTTATGCAGCCCCGTGTGAGCAGCTTTATAGAGAACAACACAGAACATACGCTTTTCATCTATAGCGAGGACATGGTAGAACTGGAGGTTTATCTTGACGGACAGTGGTGGGAGGCTATCCGTGATGAGCCGAGTAATGCCAGTCCGATGACGAAGATAGAGCCCGGACTAAGGGTGTATTCGTTATCGTTTAACGTCAGCGGTATGGAGTCCATGTATGACCAAATATACTACACGCTCCCGCCCGGGAGGTACCGGGCAGTATTCACCATGCACACAGAGGATGATTCCATAAACGCCTCGCTTATAGATGAATTTTATGTACCGGATGGGCTGCTGGCAGATGAGACCACGTTTGTGGCTGTAGAATAATAGTTATACCCCGTCCGCTTTAATAGCGGGCGGGGGAAGCTTTTGCAAAAACCTCTTGACACTTACGTTACGTAAGAGTGTATGCTGAACTTGTACATTGCTGATTTTGGCATTTTCAATAAAATTTATATATTTTTGCAGCGTCTATATTGACATTTTGCAAAAAACAGATGTATAATTTACCATGTAATAAACAGGAAAGGATGTGAGTCCAATGCAGTCTTGTATTGAAGAGGAACATTATCATTACGGCGAAACTATAAGGGAGTATTTTATATGTCGTCACTAATAGCGCTGGAACTTCTATCTCGCATACTTTCTGGAGCCGGAACATGTTTCATGTCTGGATTTCTGATAACAGGCATGTCCCGGCTGAAAAACAGGGTCACTGCTATTGCCGCTCTTTATACTGCCGCGTTTCCGCTTTTCCTGTCGGCGCCATACTGCGCCGGTCTTGTGCTCCATGCAGCAAATCTTGTTGGCATTAAAAACCGTATTGTTATAAACGCTTTCTTTGAGGGAGTGCGGTACGCGGTTATACCCATAGCTGTATACAGCATCCTTAGAAGGCAGAAACAGCCGTGCGGCAAGCCGCTTGCGGCCTCGCTTCTGATATATTTTATGCTCCGGCTGTCCGTGATGAGCGGCTTCTTCGTCGAAGGAGTTTACACCATATATCTTTCCCAAAGCGGCGCCGCCGAGACGGTGACAGAGCTTATTGCTTCCCGGCTGTACCTGCCATTTGATGCCGGACTTGATTCGGAGCATATTGCCCCGGCTGTTATATGTGAAATTCTCTGCCTGAGCCTGTCGGCATCATGCCTGCCACTTTTGCGTTTCTTCGTAAAGTCTTATAATGGCAGGCAGGGCAAGGATAAACCGTTGTTATTTGTTATGCTTATCGCCTGTTTGCCGGGGCTTGCGCTGCTCTGCTTTTATGCTTACGTCCTTGTGACCCAGTTGTCGCCGCAATATGCCTGGCAGCCGTTGCTGGGAAATCTCTTTAGCAGCGTGAAAGTATCTGTGATACCATCCGTACTATCAGTGCTGACAGCTATCGGGCTGTTTCCTCTCATAAGAAGCAAAAAACCTCTTGCCTGGACAGCAGGCGCAGCTTTGGCTCTGGGGTATGTACCCACGCTGGTGCTTATGGAAAGGCTGCTAACCGTTTCAAGTCTCTATTTGTATATGCTTCCCATGTGTTTCTACAGTGGTTTATCCTTGGCGCTGATATGGAGTTGTAGCAGTACCGGCAGCGGTAAGGCCCTTCTTTTTGCATTGTCTCTGGTTATGGTTTTCATGATTTTTTGGAATCGCTATACGCCGGAGCTTATCCGCTACTTCAGATACGACCACCATTTTGCGAATCCATCCCTGGCCATGCGCAGTATGTATGAGATAACGGAGCGCGGAATCAGCGTTACGGCACTGACTGAAATAAAGCCGCGCGTGTATTCAATGACCTGCGTTCTCGGATCCATCCCCGGTATCATCATCGGATCCGCCGCTATGGCGGTCGGCGTAAAACGGCTATATATTTAAGGGGGAAATATTATAAGAAAAACCATGTCGAAAAAGATTTTGTCCATTGTTTTTCGCTTTTATTGATAATTTCATGTTCAGGTTTCACACATAAGGATCTGACAACAAATGAGCTGTCACAGGAAGATGCATTGTCAAGCTACAGCTGTTTATGGAATTCATTTGAGAGAAATAGCGACAGCGAGCCAGTATACCCTGATAATTATGGTGGCGCATATATTGACAGGGGTCTTCTGCACGTTTATCTCACAGAAAACACAAACGCTGCACAAAGCCATTATGTAAACATATGTGCTGGTAACAGTGCTATAATCTTTGTGCAAGCGCAGTATTCTTTAAACTATTTAGAGAGCCTGCGAGAGACAGCAAGGAAATATATCGATGAATATAACACTTCTGGATTTGGAGTCGATGAAAAGGCAAACAGATTTGTAATTTTTGTAGCTCCACCAAAATCCGCGTCCGAATATGCTTCAACCACAAGCAGCAAATCATACGATACTGATACCACCATTAAAGAACTCAATAATCTTATTAATAATCCTGCTGTCAAATTCGAGGTCATGGATTACCCTGAAACATGTACAAACTTGTACGGCGGAGATACATTGAACGGAGACTTCACGCTTGGTATTTGCGGTACATATAATGGCAATCCCGCCATTCTTACTGCCGGCCATTGCGTAGCCAATCCTAACGGAAACGGTAATTTGGCAATATCAGACATAACTTATGGGAAAACAACGACTACATTTGCAAATGTTCAGGAGTGTGAGTATAAAAATGGTGGATTGGGGGACTATGCCATAGCAACAATTAGTTCCGGATCTATGTCAACAACCAATAAAGTTCATATAAGTTCAAATACATATGAAAGCATTAAAGGTACTGCATATTCAGGTGCCACTCCAGCCGGCACCACAATTTATAGCTATGGTAAGACTTCCGGATATGCAACATCGACAGTTTATCAAACCAACCTAACGGTTATATACGAAAACAAAACATATGGGTATGAGGTTGAAGTAAATGGTTTAGTCAAATGCCTGGTAACCACGGGGAGCATCGCCGCTGGTGATAGCGGATGGCCTACTTATATAAAGGATTCAGGCACAAATAAACTTGTTGGTGTTATTTCAGGTCGGGTTATCACAAATTATTCATATATGATATACAGTCCCATCTATTACGCAGAATATGCAGGCTTTAATGTTAAAACATCATAATGCCCATTATATATATTTGACGCCCGAACAACGGAAATTGCTATACAATGCAATGGCCATTTAATCCGAACTCAGGTAGCGCCGCTGAAAAACTTCCCCCCGCCCGCGGGCGGGGGGATTTTTTGCGGCCGGCAGCGCTTCTGCTTTGAATAATATTCATTTTTATCTGCATACAATGAATATTTTTTCACATCTTGTCTATAGATCGCATATTGATTTATCAAAACTTTTTACATTTTTGGTATTGCATATTCATTCACACAGTGCTATACTATGCCATGCTGATAATCAAAAGGAGGAAACACTATCATGGGTGATATCAAAAAGGTAGTCCTTGCCTATTCCGGCGGACTTGACACTTCAATAATAATTCCCTGGCTGAAGGAAAATTACGATAACTGCGAGGTTATCGCGGTTTCCGCCGACGTGGGTCAGGGCGCTGAGCTGGACGGTCTTGAGGAGAAGGCCATTAAGACCGGCGCCTCCAAGCTCTACATCGAGGACCTTACGGACGAGTTCGTGGACGAGTACATAGTCCCCACAATGAAGGCCGGCGCGGCCTATGAGGGATATCTGCTGGGCACCTCCTTCGCCCGTCCCGTAATTGCAAAGCGCATCGTGGAAATTGCCCTCAAGGAGGGCGCCGACGCCATCTGCCACGGCTGCACCGGCAAGGGCAACGACCAGGTCCGCTTTGAGCTGACCCTCAAGGCGCTGGCGCCCGATATGGCCATCATCGCCCCCTGGCGTGAGTGGAGCATCAAGAGCCGCGACGAGGAGATCGACTACGCCGAGGCCCACAACATACCTCTTAAAATAAACCGCGAAACAAATTACTCGAAGGACAAAAACCTGTGGCACCTCTCCCACGAGGGCCTGGATCTTGAGAACCCCGGCAACGAGCCCCAGTACAACAAGCCCGGCTTTCTGGAGCTTGGCGTCTCCCCCGAGCAGGCCCCGGATAAGCCGGAATACGTGGAGATAGAGTTTGAAAAGGGCGTTCCCACATCTGTAAACGGCGTTAAGATGAAGGGCTCCGACATAATCCGCAAGCTCAACGAGCTGGGCGGCAAAAACGGCATCGGCCTCTTCGACGTTGTGGAAAACCGCCTTGTGGGCATGAAGTCCAGAGGCGTTTACGAGACTCCCGGCGGCACCATCCTCTACAAGGCCCACGAGGTGCTTGAGACCATCTGCCTTGACAAGGAGACGGCCCATATGAAGAGCCAGCTCTCTATTAAATTTGCCGACATCGTGTATAACGGCCAGTGGTTTACCCCTCTCCGGGAGGCCCTCTCCGCCTTTGTGGACAAGACCCAGGAGACGGTCACCGGCAAGGTGCGCCTGAAGCTCTACAAGGGCAACATTATAAATGCCGGCGTATGGAGCGACTACACCCTCTACAGCGAGGATCTGGCCTCTTTCGGTGAGAGCGACTACGATCAGACCGATTCCGCCGGATTCATAAACCTCTACGGCCTGCCCATCAAGGTAAAAGCCGTACTGGACGCGAACCGCGGCAAATAACACACGCAATTAAATATCCGCCGCAGAGATGTGCCGCGTCCGTCCCTGCGGCATTACAGCTTATATATTAAATGGGGAAGATACGATGAAATTATGGTCAGGGCGGTTTGATAAAAATACCGACAGGCTGGTGGATGAGCTGAACGCCTCCATCACATTCGATAAACGCATGTTCCGGGAGGACATAACCGGCAGCATAGCCCACGCGGGTATGCTGGGCGCTCAGGGTATAATAGAGCAGAGCGAGGCGGACAAAATAACGGCCTGCCTCAGGGATATACTGGCCGACATGGAGGCCGGGAAAATACCCTTCTCCATCGAGAACGAAGATATCCATATGACTGTGGAGGCGGAGCTTACCCGGCGCATCGGCGACACGGGAAAGCGCCTGCACACAGCCAGAAGCCGCAACGACCAGGTGGCGCTGGATTTCCGCATGTACCTGAAAAATGAGATATCCGAAATCATCCCCCTTGTGGTGGGGCTTATGTCGGCGGTGCTGGAAACGGCGGAAAAAAACCAAAAAACCATCATGCCCGCCTATACCCATCTCCAGCGGGCCCAGCCCACCACCTTCGCCCACTACATGATGGCCTACGCCAACATGTTAAAGCGCGACGTCCTGCGCCTTGAGGACTGCCTTGAGCGCATGGACGAGATGCCCCTCGGCTCCGGCGCCCTCACCTCCACCACCTACCCTATCGACAGATACCGTGTCGCGGAGGAGCTGGGCTTTAAGCGCATAACCGAAAACAGCCTCGACGGCGTCTCCGACAGGGACTACGCCATAGAGCTTCTCTCCGATTTGTCCATTCTTATGATGCACCTGTCCCGCTTTTCCGAGGAGATAATAATGTGGTGCTCATGGGAATTCAAATTTATAGAGCTGGACGACGCCTACTCCACAGGCTCCTCCATAATGCCCCAGAAAAAGAATCCGGATATCGCGGAGCTTGTGAGGGGCAAGACCGGCCGCGTCTACGGCAGCCTTATGGGCTTTCTAACGGTGATGAAGGCCCTGCCCCTCGCCTACAACAAGGATATGCAGGAGGATAAGGAGCAGGTTTTCGACGCGGTGGACACCGTGAAAAGCTGCCTTCCCGTATTTACGGCCATGATAGCCACAATGACTGTCCTGCCGGACAATATGCGCACCGCCGCGTCCCGGGGCTTTATAAACGCCACGGACTGCGCGGACTACATGGTAAAAAAGGGCGTGCCCTTCCGGGACGCCTATACGGTAGTGGGAAAGCTTGTTAATTACTGCATCGCAAACGGCAAGACCCTTGAGAGCCTCACTCTGGAGGAATACAGGGCCATGTCCCCTGTCTTTGACAGCGGCGTATACGACGCTATAGATCTGGAGACCTGCGTAAATCTCCGCCGCGTACCCGGCGGCCCGGCCTATGAGAGCGTGCAGAAGCAGCTTCAGAGCATAAAAGAATTCATCTCCGAAAGAAGCGAGGAAAAATGAAGCCCAGGATATACATCGACGGCAAGGAGGGGACTACCGGCCTCCAGATATACGACCGGCTGGGAGGCCGGGGCGACATAGAGCTGCTGCTTATAGACGAGGATAAGCGAAAGGACGTATCCGAGCGGAAAAAGCTGATAAACTCCGCCGATATAGTTTTCCTGTGTCTGCCGGACGCGGCGGCAAAGGAGGCTGTGTCCCTCATTGAAAATGAAAATGTCCGGGTAATAGACGCCTCCACCGCCCACAGGATCTCCCCCGGCTGGGACTACGGTTTTCCGGAGCTGTCCCGGGAGCGCAGGCAGGCCATCGCCGCGTCAAAAAGGGTGGCAAACCCCGGCTGCCACGCCACTGGCTTTATATCCACGGTTTACCCTCTTATAAGGCTGGGGATACTGCCGGAGGATTACCCCCTCACCTGCTTTTCCCTCACCGGCTACTCCGGCGGAGGTAAAAAGATGATAAACCAGTACGAGAACGAAAAAACCGGGGGGCTTTTTGCCCCCAGGATTTACGGCCTCAACCTCTCCCACAAGCACGTGCCGGAGATGATGGCCGTCACCGGCCTTAAATGTAAGCCCTCCTTCAGCCCCATAGTGGACGACTACTACAAGGGTATGGCCACAAGCATCGCCCTGCACAACAGCCTGCTGCCCGGCAAACCTACAGCCGCCGGGATACGTGACCGGCTGGCGGAATATTACGGGGGCCAGCGGTTTATTTCCGTGGCTCCCCTCCGGGACTCCGGTATGCTGGAGGCCAATTTTAACGCCGGTACGAATAATCTTGAAATATCCGTCTGCGGCGGGGATGACGTCACCCTTCTCACGGCCAGGTTTGACAATCTGGGCAAGGGCGCGTCGGGAGCCGCCGTACAGAATATGAACATAATGCTGGGCCTCGACGAGAGCGCCGGCCTTTTATGAGTCTGCCGTAAAAGCGCGGCTCTCAGGCAGACTCTATAGATAAGGAGCGATAACATGAAATTCATCGACGGCGGCGTATGCGCCGCTGAAGGTTTTACTGCCGCCGGCATACACTGCGGCGTAAAGACCAACAACCCCAATAAAAAAGACGTGGCCATGATAGTCTCCTCCGTAGACTGCACGGCCTCCGCCATCTTCACAAAAAACGTGGTAAAGGCGGCCCCAATACACGTTTCAAGGGAGCATCTTAAAAACGGCGCGGCCCGGGCCGCCATAATAAACAGCGGCAACGCCAACGCCTGCGCTCCAAACGGTGAAAAGCACGCAGAGGAGACCTGCGCCGCCGTGGGCATGGCGCTGGGCGTCCCGGCTGAAAATGTGGTGGTGGCCTCCACCGGCGTTATCGGCCAGGAGCTCAGGGTCGGGGTTATAATCGACGGCATACCGGAGCTTGTAAAATCTCTCCGCCGGGACGGAAATCAGGACGCCGCCGCCGCCATAATGACCACCGACACCACCATGAAGGAGTGCGCTGTTGAGACCGTCATCGGCGGCAAAACCGTAAAGCTGGGCGGCATGACAAAGGGCAGCGGCATGATCCACCCCAACATGGGCACCATGCTCTGCTTTGTCACCACCGACTGCGCCATTTCCGCCGGGATGATACGTTCCGCCCTTCTTGAGACCGCGGACGTGAGCTTTAACCGCATCTCCGTGGACGGCGACACCTCCACAAACGACACCTTCTGCCTTATGGCAAACGGCCTTGCGGGCAACCCGCCCATAACGGAAAGGGACAGCGGCTACGAGGCCTTCAAGGCCGCCCTCACCGAGATATGCGTAAAGCTGGCCCGGGAGATGGCCGCCGACGGAGAGGGCGCAAAGCATCTTATAACCTGCACCGTCTCCGGGGCGAAAACCGAGGAGAGCGCTGAGATATGCAGCAAATCAGTTATATCCTCCTCCCTTGTGAAAGCCGCAATATTCGGCGCCGACGCAAACTGGGGCCGCGTGCTCTGCGCCCTGGGCTATTCCGGCGTGGATTTCGACGCCGAAAGGGTGGACGTCACCTTCCGCTCCGCAGCCGGCTCCGTGGCCGTCTGCGAAAAGGGCCGCGGCCTTAACTTTGACGAGGACGCGGCAAAGAAGGTCCTCTCCGAAAAGGAAGTTATCATAGACGTTAAAATGGCCGAGGGCAGCGCCCAATGCACCTGCTGGGGCTGCGACCTCACCTACGATTACGTAAAGATAAACGGCGACTACAGAACCTGATATTATTTAGTTGCGAGGCGGTTTGAGATGAACGAGAATAATTTTGACAGGGCGCGGATACTTGTAGAGGCGCTGCCCTATATACAGAAATACTACGGCAAGATCGTCGTTGTGAAATACGGCGGCAACGCAATGATAAACGGCCGGCTTTTCAAGGCTGTAATGGAGGACATAGTCCTCCTCTCCCTCTGCGGCGTCAAGGTCGTGGTCGTCCACGGCGGCGGCCCGGAGATAAACGAGATGCTGAAAAAAACCGGCAAGGAGTCCAAATTCGTAAACGGCCTCCGGTATACGGACAAGGAGACAATGGACATAGTTCAGATGGTGCTGTGCGGCAAGATAAACAAGAATCTTGTGGATAAGGTCTCCCGTACCGGCGGCAGGGCCATCGGCCTTTCCGGCCTCGACTCCGCCCTGTTCCAGGCTGTAAAGCTGGAGGACGAAACAGGCTGCGATTACGGCCTTGTGGGCGAGATAACGAATGTAAACCCCGCCGTCCTTTTAAAGCCGCTGAACGACGGCATAATCCCAATAATCGCCACCGTGGCCCAGGCCGCCGACCTTAAGGGCGGCTATGTCTACAACATAAACGCCGACACCGCCGCTTCAAAGCTGGCCGTGGCCCTCGGCGCGGAAAAGCTTATGCTCTTAACCGACATCTGCGGCCTGCTCCGTGACCCAAAGGACGAGAGCACCCTTATTTCCGAGGTGGCGGCCGACGAGATACCCGGCCTTAAAAGCGAGGGCATAATCTCCGGCGGCATGATACCGAAAATCGACTGCTGCCACGCGGCCATAAAGGGCGGCGTAAAGCAGGCCAACATTTTAGACGGGCGCATCCCCCACTCTATACTTATAGAGCTTCTCACCAACGAGGGCGCCGGAACAATGTTTGTAAGCAGTAAGGAGGAAAAAGCACGTGACTAACGCCCAGATAATGGCTCTCGACAAAGAGAACGTAATGCATACCTACGCGCGCTTCCCCGTGGCCATCGAAAAGGGCAGCGGCGCGACACTCACGGATTTTGATGGAAAGGAATATATAGATTTTGCCAGCGGAATCGGCGTAAACTGCCTTGGCTACGGAAACGAAAAGTGGATAAATGCCGTAACAGCTCAGGCTTCAAAGCTCCAGCATGTTTCAAACCTCTTTTACACCGAGCCGGGCGCCCGCCTCGCAAAAGAGCTCAAAAACCGCACCGGCATGTCCGCCGTATTCTTCGGGAACTCCGGGGCCGAGGCAAACGAGGGAATAATAAAGCTCGCCAGAAAATACAGCTACGATAAATACGGTGAGGGCAGGAGCACCATAGTGACCCTTGAAAACTCCTTCCACGGCCGGACAATCACCACCCTTAACGCCACAGGCCAGGACGTTTTCCACAAATACTTCTTCCCATTTACGGCCGGCTTTAAATACGCCCAGGCAAACAATTTCGACTCTGTAAAGGCCGCCGTCACCGGCGATGTCTGCGCCGTCATGATGGAGCTTATCCAGGGCGAGGGGGGCGTAAACCCCTTGGAGCAGGATTTTGTAAAGAAGGTCATGGCTCTCTGTAAGGAAAAAGACGTGCTGCTGCTTATCGACGAGGTGCAGACAGGCATTGGCCGCACCGGCACGCTTTTTGCTTTCCAGCAGTATGAGCTTCTGCCGGACGCCGTGAGCTTTGCAAAGGGCATCGCCGGCGGCCTGCCCATGGGCGGCTTTATGGCAAACGAAAAGACGAAAAATGTGCTGGGCTTCGGCACCCACGCCTCCACCTTCGGGGCAAACCCCGTGTGCTCCGCCGCGGCCCTCTCCGTTCTGGAACAGCTTGACAGCAGCCTCCTGCGGGACGTAATTTCAAAAGGCGAGTACATACGCTCCAAAATTGAAAGCATGGGTCTGCCGTTTGTAAAGGGCACAAGGGGGCTGGGCCTTATGATAGGCGCGGCAATCGAGGGGGCCGACGTAAGCAAGTTGGCCGCAAAGTGCATTGAAAACGGCCTTCTCGTCCTCACCGCCGGCAGAAATACTCTCCGGCTCCTGCCGCCGCTCACCATCACATACGATGAAATCGACAGGGGACTTAAAATATTGGAGGATTTAAAATGAAAGATCTGCTTAAGCTTCTTGACCTCACCAAAGAGGACATAATAAAGATACTTGACACCGCCGACATGCTGAAGGCGGAGACAAAGGCCGGCAAAAAGCACAATTTCCCCGAGGGGAAGGTGCTGGCAATGATTTTCGCCAAAAGCTCCACCCGCACCAGAGTGTCCTTTGAGACGGGCATATTCCAGCTTGGCGGCCACGGGGTGTTCCTCTCCAATTCCGAGAGCCAGCTTGGCCGGGGCGAGCCTGTAAAGGACACCGCCCGCGTCCTCTCCCGGTACTGCGACTGCATTATGATACGCACCTTCGACCAATCCGAGGTGGAGGAGCTGGCAAAGTACGCCACAATCCCCGTTATAAACGGCCTTACGGACTACTGCCATCCCTGCCAGGTGCTGGCGGACCTCCAGACCATCCGGGAGCACAAGGGGAAGCTCGCCGGCCTGAAAGCCTGCTACATCGGAGA
>CAZBUH010000063.1:0-11450 GCA_964495095.1 uncultured Oscillospiraceae bacterium
TTCCCGCGTTCCAGCATCTTGCATCACCCACCGCTATTCCAGCATAGAAAATGGAAAAAGCCCAGCAAAATGCCGGACTTTTTCGACAATCTGAGGCCCGGACGTTAAGTCCGGGCCTTTCAGGCTGTCGAATAACCCCGGTTTTGCGTTAAGCAGGACTGGGCTTTTTCGACGCTCTGAAAGCCGGCATGATAAAAATCATGCCGGCTTTTTAACTCTGTTTTGCCGTGCTTATTAATAAGTGCCGTATTTGTATGTCCTGTCGGGGACGTCGTTAAGCTCTTTCTTATCGATAAAGGCCACCATGCGCACCTTAGAGCCGTCCCCCATGTACCATCTGGAGGGGAAAGCGCAGATAACGCACCTGTGTCCAACTACCTTATCCACATCTCCGCCCACATCCTCGTAGCCGGGGATATTTTTGGAGAGGAAAACCTCGTGCACAGGCTCCCAATAGGAGAACTGCTCGTCGTTTACATCGATGCCGAACTGCTCCGCGTACTCCATGACACGGGGTACCAGCGGCCCGGGGCCGTGCTTTGCCATATAAGAGCAAAGAGGATGGTCAAGCGCCTGGGTGTCGATACCGAATCCGGAAGCTCCCAGCTCGTCCCTTATATAGAGGGCCGCCTCACGGGAGAGGCCGGGACTCCACAGAAAATAGCGGTCGCTGTCGCTGTAAAGCCTGTGCCAGCCCGTCACTATGATGCAGTAATCGCCGGGCTGCAGGGGCAGCTTTTTCTGCGCCTCCTTCACCCTGTCGATGGAGATAAGCTCCATGGGGGTGCAGGGGATGCTCCACACCACGGCGGGAGCTATAAACTTCTCCAGCGGCACCTCATGCACAAACGGAGACTCCTGACATACATGGGACGGTGCGTCATACTGGGTGGAGACGTGCTCCGGCATACCCCATGCAAGCTGTGTGCGCCGATTGAATTTTGACATGTACTGCACGGGCCGCATATAGGGCTGCTCGCCTGCGGGCCATGTGGGCTGATCGTTGCCCCAGGGATGACTGAGATCCACCATGACCATGTCGCTGTTTATAGCCCACGGTCCCGGCTCGTTCTTAGCCGGAGTCTTATACAAATCGCCGAAATCCGGCGTAGTATAAGTGGTGCAGTCATAGGGCAGCTTTGTGGAATCATACTGGTAAACCTGAAGATCTGCCATAAACCATAACCTCCTGAAATTCTGCTGTTTTTGCCTTCAGCTAAAATATTTAACTGTGCTTATAATACCACAATCCGGATTTCTTCTCCATTGGTAAAACCACTTTAGTTTCATCTTTAATTCCAGTTATTATTAATAGAATTTACCTCCCCGCCAAAATCCCGCGCCCTCTGCGCCGGTTTTGAATTTTTGAGGCTTTTATTCTGCTGCGGCCTGTGGTATCATGTATACACACTGAGAAAGGAATCGGCTTATACATATGAAAAACAACTCCTTCTTCCTCCCGGCGGACATCCTCATCCCCAGGGAGGCGGATATGACAAAATGGTCCGTAATCGCGGTGGACCAGTTTACTTCGGAATCTGACTACTGGCGGGACGTGGAGAACACCGTAGGCGGCGCTCCCTCCACCCTTCGCATGGTGATACCTGAAAATTACCTTGAAAAAATCGACGTGCAGGCTGAAACCAAAAAGGTAAACGCCGTTATGGACGAATATCTGGACTCCGGCGTTTTTCAGGAATTTAAAAATTCCCTGGTGTACGTGCGCCGGGAGATAACCGGCGGCAAAATACGCCGGGGGCTTCTGGGCATGGTCGATTTGGAGCAGTACGACTATACCCCCGGGGCCTCCGCGCCCATAAGGGCCACGGAGCAGACGGTAAAATCCCGTCTCCCCGCCCGTATAGACCTGCGGCGGAACGCCTCCCTCGAGATGCCCCATTCAATGCTTCTTATAAACGACAGCGGCGACAGCGTCATGGGCTGGCTGGAGAGCGTGAGGGCTTCCCTGCCGAAGCTCTACGACTTTGATCTCTGCGCCGGCGGCGGCCATATTGAGGGCTATCTCGTCTCCGGCGAAAACGCGGAAAGGGCCGTCTCCCTTCTGGAAGCTCTGTGGGAGCCCCAGGACGCGAAAATAATAGTCGGCGACGGGAATCACTCCCTGGCGGCGGCAAAGGAGTGCTGGGTGGAGAAAAAGCGCTCCCTTCCGGCGGAGGAGCTTAAAAACCACCCGGCCCGCTACGCCCTTTCAGAGCTTGTAAACATATACGACGAGTCCATGGACATAGAGCCTATCCACAGGCTGATGCTGGGCGTTGACCCCGACGCCCTCCTGAACGGACTGAAAGCCCGCCTCTCCGGCAGCTCCGGCTATAAAATCGGCTGGGCCCGGGGGGATAAAACCGGCAGCTTCTCCGTTCCGGCGGACACGGCGGGCCAGGTCATAGAAAAGCTCCAGGAGCTTTTGGACGGGTACATAAAGGAGCTGGGCGGGGATATCGACTACGTCCACGGTGACGGCTCGCTTCTCAAGCTCTCCGCCGGCAGCGGCCGGCTGGGCCTCCTCTTTCCGGAGCTTCAGCGGGGCGACCTTTTCTCCACCGTGGAGAAAAGCGGCGTGTTCCCCAGGAAGAGCTTTTCCATAGGCTCCGCCAGAGATAAGCGCTATTATCTGGAGTGCAGGAAAATTGTGCGGTAAAAGGATAGTTTTTTGCTTTCCTTTTTCGTCAATTAGTGATATAATTTAATCAGGAGCCATATAAATTTATGTAACATACACATTTATGAATGGAGGGCGTTATATGGGAAATCTTATAATTACCATCAGCAGAGAGTTCGGCAGCGGCGGCAGACTTGTGGGCGAAAAGCTGGCCCTTAGTCTCGGGATTCCCTTTTACGATAAAGAGATAATCCATATGGCCGCGGACAAGAGCGGTCTCTCCCCCGACTACATCCAGCGCGTCGAGGAGCAGGCCTCCAGCAGCCTCCTTTTCAATCTTGTGACCTCCGCCTATGCAAGCCCCACATTTTCAATGCAGTATGAAACCCCCACCTCTGAAAAGGCCTTTATGGCCCAGATGGCCGTCATACGCGAGGTTGCGGCAAAAAGCGCCTGCGTAATCGTCGGCGCCTGCGCGGACTACATACTCCGTGAGGAGGAAAACTGCTTCAAGGTATTTATCCGCGGCGAGCAGGACGACAAAATACACAGGGCCGTGGACGTATACCACCTGCCTCCAAACGGCATCGGGGCGAGAGTTTCCAAAATCGACAAGGGCCGCTCCAAATACTATAAATATTACACCGGCGAGACATGGGGCGACAGGGAAAACTACGACCTTATGATAAACACCAGCCTCTGCGGCATCGACGGCGCAGTGGATATTATCAAGGCGGGCCTCAGGGCCGCCGGTCTTATGGATACCGCAGATGTAAAGTAAGCATTTGTAAATTTCTCCGGGTCCGCGCCTGCTGGCCCGGAGAAATGTTTTTTGCGGCACACAAAAAATGCTTTTCCGGCAGCAAAGAGGATGGTAATATGCAGGAACTTCTCGACGGCCACATCTATTACACCGTGGGCGAGCTCGCCCGGTTTTACAATATCCCGATATCCACTCTCAGGTTTTATGACAATCACAATATTTTTTCGCCCCAGCTCCGGGACCCCCAGAACAACTACCGCTATTACTCCTCGGAGCAGCTTTTGCAGCTTGACGTTATCCTCTTTCTCCGGGAGCTGGACTTCCCCACCGGACAGATACCGGAGCTTATCAAAAACGCCTCCTGCCGCGGGGACCTTATGGGCGTTATAAAAAATCACAGGAAAATAATCGCTGACGAAATAGAGCGCCTTGGCGCCGTATTACAGAAAATAGATCAGGTCACCGAGACCTTCACCCATTTTGACACCAGCACCGGGAAAATAGAGACAAAGCCCTTTGACCAGCGGCTAATATTATGCAGGGACGCCTCCTACATTTCCGTTGACCCCTCCGTTGGGCGCTACAGCTTTAAAAACAGGATGAATAACTACGTGCTCACCCGGGGCGACCCTACAAATCTCGTCTCCTTCGGCGTTTTGTCCTCTCTCGATGATTTCCTCACCGCCGATTCCGTGTCCTACACCTATCAGTTTGCACAGCTTAAGCATCGGGAGGAGCCGGAGCCGGGCGCGGAATTCAGGACCCTCCCCGCCGGCCAGTACCTGACGCTGCGCTTTGAAAACCAGCGCGAGGCCAGGCTTTCGGCATATTACCGCCTGACGGAGCACATTACGAAAAACTCTGTCCTGACAGACGGCATTTTTATTGAAAGCATCGTGGGATGCGGTATGCCCCCTGTGTCGGAGGCGGAGGATATTATAGAGCTGCAAATCAGGGTGCTATAGCTTCCGTTTTATAGATATCAGCATATATAATACGTATTTCAGCATTTTGTAAAAATCAACATATAAATATTTCACAGTTTTTTAACTTTTTAGTTGTGCGCTATTTCCCCTTTTCTCCGATTGACCCTAAAGCATGTTTAGGGTTTATAGTAATTTCAGTGGTTAAATGGCCGCTGAGTTTTCTCTTAAGGAGGATAATTATGAAAAAGTATACACGATTATTGGCGCTTATTCTGGCTCTTGCGCTGTGCTTTGCACTGCTGGCAGGCTGCGGCGATAAACCCGCAGACTCCACCGAGGCCCCCACTGAGTCGGCTGAAAGCCAGCCCACCGAGGCCCCTCAGGATCAGCCTCAGGACGAGCCTACAGAGGCCCCTGCTGAAGACCCCTTTGCAAACGGGGTCCAGTATCCTCTTGTAGCCGACGGCGAGCAGGTAGACCTTGAGATCATGTGCCCTCTGGCCGGCTTTATGCCCCTGGTTATGGACGACAAAGGCCTTAACGGCACCCGCGGCGTTCAGCTCATGGCCGAGGCCACAGGCGTGAACTTCTACTGGATGGAAATCGACCAGGACGCTTACGGCGACCAGTTCAACATCATGGTCACGTCAGGCGACTATCCCGACATGGTGGCAAGCCCCGAATCCTATTATAACGGCGGCATCGACGCTGTTATTGACGACGGCTTCTGCATCGACCTTGTCCAGTATAAGGACACATATCTGAAGGATTACTTCGACTATTGCTCCGGTCCCGAATTTGAGACCTATATAAAGCGCGAGACCTCCGATACCGGCAAAATATGCACCATTTGGTCTCTTGTTGAGTCCATCACCATGGGCATGCAGATCCGTAAGGACTGGGTTGACGCCGTCAATATGGAAATCCCTGAGACCTACGACGAGACCTACGAGGTCCTTAAGGCTATTAAAAACGAGTTCAACGTAGCTCCCTTATGCCTGACCGCCGGCTGGTCTTTCGGCGCTTCCAGCAACACCAACCTCTTTACCGGCGGCTTTGAGACAGCTACCGGCGCTCAGACCAACGGCGAGCTTGACTGGATTGTAAACGAGGACGGCGAGGCCGTTGCATGCTGCATCGACGACAACTTCAAGGAGTATCTCCAGCTCCTCAACAAGTGGTGGAGCGAGGGCCTTATCTGCGAGGACACCCTCACCATCCAGAACATGCAGCAGATTACCGAATCCCTTCAGCAGGGCAAGGTCGGTCTGTGGGCCGGCCAGACCGATATGCTCACCGTCGATGTAGACGAAAGCTTTGACGCCGTGCCTATCGCAAATATTACCAGGGAAAAGGGCGGCACGATCCGCACCGGCGTTTTCAAGGGCGTCCGCGGCAATGCCGGCTGGGCTGTTACCACCTCCTGCAAGACTCCTGAAATTGCCGCCGGCGTTATCAACTGGCTGTGGACCGAGGACGGCTATATCGCCGCCAACTACGGCGAAGAGGGCGTCACCTTCAACTATGACGAAAACGGCGACGTGGTGTTCACCGAGCTTATCACCAACAACCCCAACGGCTTTAACCCCATGTTCAACTCCTGCTCCGAGATACTGTTCTTCGACTTCCCGTTCTTCTATGACCTTGTCCGCAAGGGAGCTACCTTCTCCAGCCAGAAGGAGTTTGATTCTCAGACCATCTGGGGCAGCAACGAGACAAACGAGCTCCAGTATTTCGGCGATCTGAACACAGAAGAATCTGAGATTTATTCCTCCCTGGTGGGCGATATCGCCACATATTCCGCTGAGAACATCTCCCAGTTTGTCACCGGCGCAAAGTCCTTCGACGAATGGGACGCCTATGTCGCTCAGATCGAGCAGCTTGGGATCCAGCAGCTTATCGACGTAAAGACCGCCGCTTATCAGAGATATCTCCAGAGATAACTCAGTTTTAAAGGGCGAAGGTTTTTCACCAGTATAAGAATTGCAAGGACGCTGTACCCGTTACCGGGTACAGCGTCCTTTACTGTAATAGCATAAATCACTTTATGCCGTTTTTTCTTCTACCTTTATACTCGCAAGCCCCAGGCGCATTATCAGACCTCTTACCGGGGGCGTATACATAAACCAGCGCTTAAAGGTCTTTACCAGAAGCTTTGCCCTGAGCGAGCGGGTACCGCCGCGATAGCGGCAAAGCACGTCCCGCTCCTTCCCGCCTGGCAGCATTGCGTCCGCAAGCCTGTTTCCGCTGATTATGGCGCTGCTTATGCCCTCAAAGGAGCTGGCGCTTATAAATCCGGCGGCCTCCCCGATAAGGTATGCGCCGTCCTTTCCAAGGGCAAAATCACGGGGCCGCCTGGGCCTGTCGGCAAGGCAGGCTTCCGTCTTGACAGGCTCCGGGAAATTGCAGCCCAAAAAATCCTCCAGGCGCTTTTTCTGCTCCTCAAAGCTCCGCCGGCAATTTTCCGGTGTAAAGCAGCCGCCGAAAATTACATACTCATCCTTATACATCATCCAGGAACAGCTCTCGCTGGTCTTTGGGTCAAAAATGCAGGAGTAAAAGGGGTTGCCGCCGCCCTGCCGTGGAAACCACTGCTGGATAGCCACGTACTGCTGTATCGGAGCCTTGAAAAACGTCCGGCGCACAAGGGACGCCGCCCCGTCCGCGCCAACTACCCGTCCGGCCTCAAAGCTCCGCCGGGAGCCGTCCTCCAGGCACACCGACAGGGAGAACAGGCCGTTTTCCCTGGTTACGGAAGTACAGCGGCCGGAGACTTTTTCAACGCTTTCCGGCACAAGGGACAGCAGGAATTTATCAAAGGCGTAGCGGTTCATATTCAGATAGTACCGGCGGTAATAGCGCACACGGCCCGCGGCAAGGTCGATGGTCTTGACGGAAAATATCTGCGGGTCCGCCAGCACGTCCTTGGGCAGCGTAAAGTCAAAATGCGCAAACAGCTTCTGTGCGTCAGGGGCAAGCAGCCCGCCGCAGGGCTTTTTGCGGGCGGGAGTCTGGCCGTCTATAAGCAGCACCTTCAAATTTCCGGATGCTATCTGCCGGCAGAACGCGGTTCCCGCCGGGCCGGCGCCGATAACGATAACGTCGTAGTACATTCCGGTCACTCCTAAATCTACACATTATGCCGGCAAAACCACGGGCGGCTTAATGAGTCAGCCTCTGTCCGGCAGCTTTATGTAGCCCGTCATCAGCTTCAGCAGCGCCTCGGGAAGATAAAAATCCTTCTTTACCTCCCTGGCGTCGCCGGAGCCCTCGGCAGTTCCCGAAAGGATGCCCACGGCGCCCTCATAGCGCCCCGTGCCGCCTACCACCATATTTATAAGCACGTCGTTTTTAAAGGATGGCACATCCAGGCCCACTCCCTCGTCGCTCTGAACCAGGGTGCCGAAAATACCGTCCCAGCAGTAGATATCCCCGTCCTCAAGACGGTAGACCGCAAAGCCCATATCGCAGAAATCCTTCAGAAAATCCTGGGAGAAATATTTCTCCACCGGGAATTTTGCCGCCTCGGCAAAATCGACGTCTCCCATGTAGTACCGGCACTTTCCAAAGGGATGGAAATATCCTATCCCGGAATGGAACGTTGTGCCGCTGGTCCACTCCTGATATTGGGCGTATCCAGCCTGAAACGCCATCCGCACAGCATATGTCCTGTGCTTTTCCTGAATCTCCTGGCTGGAAATCACGCCGCTTTCGTTTGCCATTGCCATAATATCCGCCTCCTGATTTTTATTTATGATAACTGTATTTTACCATACGCACATGAATTCCGCAATATCCGGCCTCCGGACAGGGGCTGTAAGCTCTGTAAGGTCCCCGGTTCCCGGGTGCCTGAATCTGAGCCGCCCGGCGTGAAGGGCCTGGCCTTTTACGCCCAGCTTCTCCGAAATGGCCCGGGACTTATCCGTAAAATACAGCCCGTCCCCCAGGATTGGGCAGCCGGAATACAGACAGTGGACCCTTATCTGGTGTGTTCGCCCCGTCTGGAGCAGAAACTTCACAATGGAGTACTCCCCGCTCCGCCTTACTGTTTTGTAATGGGTAACTGCCCGCTGGCCCTCCGGCAGCACGGCCCGGAGCATATTCCCCTCCTGTACCCGTCCCACCGGCGCGTCGATAACGCCGTTTTCAGGGGAAAAACTGCCGGCGACCAGGGCGGTATATTCCTTCTCCGCCTCCGGCATTGAGAGGGCCGCCGCCAGCATCGACTTGGCGCAGGCGCTTTTTGCGAAAAGCACCACGCCGGAGGTGTCTCTGTCCAGCCGGTTTACGGCGTGGCATATTAGCCGCTGGCCTGTATCAGCCAGATGCCCCAGTATAAAATTCTGGAGCGTCCCGCTGTTTTTTGCCCTTGAGGGGTGGACTATGACGCCGGAGGGCTTATTTACGGCTATAAGCCACTGATCCTCCATAAGCGTCTCCAGCTCCCCGCGCTCCGGCTCGACCTCCGTATCAGGCTCCGCCGCCGTCACATCCAGCTCTATCACGTCCCCGGCCTCCGCCCGGTAATTCGAAAACTCCGGCCGGCCGTTTACCGCAAGCCCGCCGCTGTATTTAAGCCGTATCAAAAGGGAGGCGGAGATGCCCATTCCCCGCCTCACGATATTTTTAAGCTCCGCGCCGCTTTCCTCCGGCGTTACCGCATGGCGCAGTATCATTTCAGCTCCCGCAGCCGGTCCACAATACGGGAAAAGCCCATGCTGTGTGACGCCTTTACAAGCACCGTGTCGCCCCGCGCCGTAAGCTCCGGCAGCTTTTCAAGCAGGCTCTCCATATCTTCAAAATACTCGCCGCCTCCGCAGCCCTCGCAGATGTATTTTGCCTTTTCGCCGGTGCAGATAATCCGGTCAATCCCTTTTTGGGCGCAGAGACAGCCTATCTCCCGGTGGAGCTCGCCGCTGTTTTTCCCAAGCTCCTTCATATCGCCCAAAACGGCGATTCTGCGGCCCGGCACTGCTCTGAGGGAATTTATGGCCGCGGCCACGGAATTGGGGTTTGCGTTGTAGCAGTCATCTATAATCGTAAGGTACCCGGTTTTAATGACATTCGCCCTGCCGCCCGTCACGGCGTAGGACTCTATCCCGCGGCGTATCTCCTCCGCCGTAAGGCCCAGGCTGGCCCCGGCCGCCGCCGCCGGAAGGGCCGCCATAACTATATGGCCGCCATAGGCGGGGATATCCGCATGGAGCTTCATCCCGCCGCCGGAAATATCGCAGGATACGGTCTCCATGCCCCGGCTCACTACGTTTTCGGCCCGCCAGTCGTTAGCCTCTCCCAGCCCGAAGGTCAGCTTCCGCGTATTGGGCGCATAGCCCCGCAGAAGGGCGTCGTCTCCGTTCATTATGGCAAGTCCGGAATGCTTCATATACTTAAAAACCTCCGTTTTTGCCTTTAAAACCCCGTTCAGGTCGCCCAGGTTTTCAAGATGGCAGTAGCCTATATTCGTCATAATGCAGATATCCGGCCTCACCATTTTTGCAAGCCGCTCCATCTCTCCGAATTCGCTTATGCCCATCTCTATCACCGCCGCCTGATGCTCCTCCCGAAGCCGCAGCAATGTCAGGGGCACGCCTATTTCGTTATTGAGATTTACGCTTGTTTTCAGCACATTGAGCTTTGCCGACAGCACCGCCGCTGTCATCTCCTTGGCGGTGGTTTTCCCGACGCTGCCTATAACGCCCACAACGGGGATGCTGAAAAGGCTCCTGTAATACTCCCCCAGATCCTTTAACGCCTGGAGGGTGGATTTCACCTTTATGTACGGCCCGCCGGCCTCCGGCACATCCTTTTCCGAAAGACAGCAGGCGGCGCCCATTTTGAAGGCCGGGGCGATATAGTCGTGCCCGTCGGCCCGCTCCCCTTTTATTGCCACGAAAAGGGCGCCCTCCGTGACCTCTCTGTTATCCCGTACAACGGAGGATATGGTATTTCCCGCCGCCTCCCGTGGGCCAATATACTCCCCGCCGGTGGCTCCGGCAATATCTTCAAGGGTGAGAGGCTTCATTTTACTCATAGCGTTTCAGCGACTCCTCAATAATTATCCTGCAAAGCTCCGGATATGATATCCCCACCGCCGCCGCCTCCTGGGGCAGCAGGCTCATAGGCGTCATTCCGGGCAGCGTATTTGCCTCCAGGCAGTAGGGCTTTCCCTCTCCGTCAACTATAAAGTCCATTCTGGCGTAAACATCCAGGTTCAGTGCGGAAAAAACGTCCTCCGCAGCCTTTTGGAGCCTTTTTGTAACGTCCTCCGGCAGATCCGCCGGGCAGTATTCGTCCGTAAGCCCCGCCTGGTATTTGTTTTTATAATCGTAGAAGCCGTTTTTGGGGCATATCTCTATAACCGGCAGGGCCTTGCCCGCTATAACGCCCACGTCGCACTCACGGCCCTTTATGTACCGCTCAACTATAACGTCGTCCTCGTAATTGAAGGCCAAATCCAGTGCAGCGCCGTATTCCTCCGGGCTGTTTACAACTGAAGTGCCCACTGAGGAGCCCCCGGACCGGGGCTTTACCACGCAGGGAAAGCCCACGTTTTTATGGCTTGCGCCGTTTTTGTTTACAGCCACGCCCTCCGGGGTCAGGATGCCGTTTTCCCGGAATATGCTCTTCGCCACAGCCTTGTTCATGGCAAGGGCGCTGCCCAGGTAGCCGCAGCCGGTATATTTTATGCCCATAACGTCAAAGAGGGCCTGAAGCTTGCCGTTTTCCCCCTCCTCGCCATGGAGGGCCAGGAATACTATATCCGCCGCCCGGCACACCTCTATCACATTGTCGCCTATAAGGCTGCCGTTATCCTGTTTCCTGCTCTTTCTAACAGTCTCCAAATCCGGCGATTCTCCGCCGATATCCGCGTAGACGCCGTCGTAATCTTTTTCAAAAATTTCCCCGGGCCTGTCATATTCCCCCGTGTAGCCGAAAAACACGTCCACCGGCACAGCCCTGTGCCCTAATTCACGCAGCGCACCGGTGACCCTCAGCCCGCTGACTATGGAAACGTCCCGCTCGTTGCTGAGTCCGCCGCAGAGTACAACTATATTCATTGTAAACCTCCCAAAAGCATTTCCTGTCAATGGATGTTATATCACAATTTCTTATGAGATACAACTAAAACCTGTCGGCTTCC
>CAZBUH010000064.1:0-11447 GCA_964495095.1 uncultured Oscillospiraceae bacterium
CCGGCCTGAAAGCCTGCTACATCGGAGACGGCAACAACATGGCAAACTCCATAACCGTCGGCTGTATGAAGTGCGGCATGGACATGGCCGTGGGCTGCCCCGACGCCTACCGGCCTGACAAAGCCGTAATAGATTTTGCAAATTCCCTCCCCGGCCAGAAATTCACCCTCACCTCCGATATTATGGAGGCCGCCCGGGGCACCGACGTCATCTTCACCGACGTATGGGCCTCCATGGGCATGGAGAGCGAGAAGGCCCAGCGGGAAAAGGATTTCGCCGGCTACCAGGTCAGCGACGGGATGCTCGCCATAGCCAACCCCGGCTGTATGGTTCAGCACTGTCTCCCGGCCCACAGGGGCGAGGAAATAACCGAATCCGTGTTTGAAGCGCACTCCGGCGAAATTTTCGACGAGGCCGAAAACAGGCTCCACGCCCAAAAAGCCGTTATGTATCTTCTTATGAAAGGCGAGCTGTAAACCAAAATGAAAATCAACGCCACGACCCGCATAGTCTTTTGCGCGCTTTTCGCGGCCCTGTGCTGCGTATCAACCCTTATACTGCCCATCCCCTCGCCCACGGGCTATGTAAATCCCGGCGACGGCTTTGTGCTCTTGTCCGGCTTTATTCTCGGCCCATTCTACGGAGCTGCTGCCGCCGGTATAGGCACGGCCCTGGCGGACCTTATCTGCGGCTACGCCGTCTACGCCCCGGCCACTCTTGTAATAAAGGGAGTTATGGGCCTTCTCGCAGGGCTTATATTCCGGGCGCTCACAGGGAAAAAATTCTGCGCCCACAGTATAGTGCCCTCACTTCTCAGCGGCCTTGCCGCGGAGATTGTTATGGTTCTCGGCTATTTTGCCTTTGAGAGCTTTGTGATCGGCGCAGGCGCCGCCGCTGTGGCAAGCGTCCCCGGGAACATTGCCCAGGGCGTCTGCGGCATTGCTGTATCGACGGTGCTTATAGTGATCCTTATGAAAATAAAATATGTAAATCCAATTATAAGAGGTCTTCAAAGTGGACATTCAGTACAGTGAAATTACAAACCAGGCCAACAAGGCGGTTTTGGAGCTGCTCCAGGCCGCCGGCCTGAAGGCCGGGGATATCTTCGTGGTGGGCTGCTCCTCCTCGGAGGTTTTGGGCCAACACATCGGCAAAGGCTCCAGCGTAGAGGCCGCCGAGGCCGTTTTCGCGGGCATATACCCGGAGCTTAAGAGCCGCGGTATATACCTTGCCGCCCAGTGCTGCGAGCACCTCAACCGGGCCATAATCATCGAGCGGGCCGCCGCTGAAAAATACGGCTATGACCCTGTCTGCGTAGTGCCCCAGCCCAAGGCCGGGGGCTCCTTTGCCACTACGGCCTACAGGGCGATGGAGGACCCGGTGCCGGTGGAGAGCATACGCGCCCACGCGGGAATCGACATCGGCGGCACCCTAATCGGGATGCATCTGCGCCCCGTGGCGGTGCCGGTACGCCTCTCTGTAAAAGCCATCGGCCAGGCGCCAATAATCTGCGCCAGGACAAGGCCGAAGCTCATAGGCGGCGAGCGGGCAAAATACGAATAAAAAGTCAGGAAAGCCGCACGGCTTTCCTGACAGTCTCAACAGCCGCAGTCGGCCTCAGGCCGGCTGCGGCTGTTTTAATTTCCCGGCGGCGCGGGCCTATTTCACCACCACATTTTCCGCGCCGAACCACTCTGTAAGCTGGTCTGTCAGCATGTCCTGTATACCGCAGTATATGCCCAGCCGTTTTCTGGTGTCCTCAAAAAACAGCACGGCCCTGTCGCTGCCGGGGAACATGTTCACAGCGGCCTTTGTCTTTCTCAGCCGCGGGTCGTTTTCGGAACTGAGCCTTATATACACAGTCCTTCCCGCCGCCGTCCGGTTTTCCGTCCCGTCCATATCGGAGAGCGGCTTTATGCTGTCCGCCAGAAGCTGGGGCGTATCGTCCCGCACGGATATCTTGCCCGACACCCAGACGGCGGCGTTATCACGGATATAGGCCACGGAGGCGTCCAGCACCCGCTGGAACACCAGTATCTCCATGCTGCCGCTCTCGTCCTCCAGGGTGATATACGCCATCAGGGTGTTGTTTTTCGTATTTTTTGTCTTATAGGCGGAAATGACCCCGGCCACGGTGACGCTCTGGCCGTCCTCAAACTCCGCGCTGCCCTCCTCCCGGGCAAAATCCGCAGTTATGGCCCCGAGCTTTGAAACGCCCAGCTTTTTTACCGTCTCCCTGTACTCGTCCATAGGGTGGCCTGTGAGATAAAGTCCCGTGACCTCGTGCTCCATAGCCATCAGCTCCTGGGCCGAATACTCCGGGATATTCGGGAGCTTTATCTCCTCCCGCACCGCGTCCTCTCCGCCGTCAAAGCCGAAGAAATCTATCTGGCCGTCCACGTTTTTCCGCTTTTCGCCGGCGATGCTCTCCATGACCGTGTCGCACACGGCCATAAGCTGGCTTCGCTTTACGCCGAAGCTGTCAAAGCCGCCGCACTTTATAAGGCTCTCCAGAGCCCTGCGGTTTAAATCGGTGCCGTACATCCTGCGGCAGAATTCCTCAAAGGAGGTGAATTTCCCGCCGCTCTCCCTCTCGGCCATAACAGCCTGGATAAATCCGCGGCCTATATTTTTCACCGCCGCAAGGCCGTAGCGGATGTGTCCGCCGGACACAGTGAAATTGTCGTCCGACTCGTTTACGTCCGGGGGCAGTATCTCTATATTCATCTCCCGGCACTCAGCCGTGTACTCCGCCACCTTCTCAGGGCTTCCCAGGACGCTGCTCATAAGGGCCGCCATGTACTGGCGGGGATAGTGGCACTTCAGGTACGCCGTCCTGTAGCAGACGATGGCGTAGCAGACGGCGTGGGATTTATTGAAAGCATAGTTTGCAAAATCCAGTATCTCGTCGTATATGCTGCCCGCGATCTCCCGGCTTACGCCGTTTGCAACGGCGCCGCAGATGCCCCGCTCCGGGTCGCCCTCTATAAAGGTCCTGCGTTCCTTTACTATCTCCGCCTGCTTTTTCTTGGACATGGCCCGGCGTATCATATCCGCCTGGCCCAGTGAAAAACCGCCCAGTGCCCTGAAGATATTTATGACCTGCTCCTGATACACTATGCAGCCGTAGGTAACGTCCAGTATAGGCTCAAGAAGCGGGTGCTTATATGTTATTTTGCCGGGATCACGCTTGCACTCGATAAATTTCGGTATGGAGTCCATAGGCCCCGGCCGGTACAGGGCGATTATGGCGGTGATATCCTCAATGCTTCTGGGGGCTATATTCACGCACACGTTGGTTATGCCGCCGGACTCCATCTGGAACACGCCGGAGGTTTTACCGGCGGAGAGCATGTCGTAGGTGGCACTGTCATCCTCCGGGACGCTGTTTATATCGAAGCCCGGCTCAATTTTCCGTATTTCCCTTACGGCATCGTCGATAACGGTCAGGTTCCGCAGACCCAGAAAATCCATCTTGAGAAGCCCCAGCTCCTCTATGGTGGTCATAACATACTGGGTGGTGATGGAATTATCCTTTTTTGAAAGGGCCAGCGGCACATAGTCGCTTACAGGCTGGCGGGTAATCACGACTCCCGCGGCGTGGGTGCCGGAGTCCTTGGGCATGTCCTCTATGGCCATGGCCGTGTCGATGACCTTCCTGTACCGCTCGTCGCTGTCGTACATGCTCTTAAGCTGCTTTGATGCCCTGAGCGCCTCTTCGATGCTTATATTCAGGACGTTGGGGATGGCCTTTGCCAGCTCACTCTCCTCGGCGAAGGTGAGGCCCATGGCCTTTGAAACGCTGCGCACGGCGTTTTTCGCCTTTAAGGTGTTGAATGTGATTATCTGGGCCACGTGGTCCTCGCCGTATTTCCGTTTGACGTAGTCCACCACCTCGCCCCGGCGGCGCTCGCAGAAGTCGATGTCTATATCCGGCATACTCACCCGCTCCGGGTTCAGAAAGCGCTCGAAGAACAAATCATATTTTATGGGGTCTACATCCGTGATATCAAGGCAGTAGGATACAACGCTGCCGGCGGCGGAGCCTCGTCCCGGCCCCACGGGTATTCCGCTTTTTTTCGCGTACCCCACAAAATCCGAGACGATGAGAAAATAGTCTGTAAAGCCCATTTTTTCTATCATGTCCAGCTCATAGAAAAGCTGCTTTTTGACCTCGTCCCTGCCCTGCCCATAGCGCTTTTCAAAGCCCTCCAGGCACTTTTCCCGCAGGTAGTCCGCAGAATTTACGCCCTGGGGGAGCTTAAATTCCGGCAGATGGTAGTGGTTAAACTCAAACTCCAGCTGGCACATCTCCGCAATCTTCACCGTGTTGTCGGCGGCCTCCTGGCAGTTTGGGAAAAGGGCGCGCATCTCCTCCTCGGACTTTATATAAAACTCCTGGGTCTCAAATTTCATCCTGTCCACGTCCGTGACCGTCTTTCCCGTCTGGATGCACATAAGCACATCCTGGGCGTCGGCGTCGGCCTTTGTGAGATAGTGCGCGTCGTTTGTCATAACCAGGGGTATGCCCGTTTCCTCATGGATGCGGATTATCCCCTGGTTTACCACCCTCTGCTCGGCTATGCCGTGGTCCTGGATTTCAAGGTAAAAGCGGTCTTTTCCGAAAAGCTCCTGAAACTCCAGAGCCTTGCTTTTAGCGTTTTCATACTCGTCCCTTGCTATAAGCCTCGGTATCTCGCCGGCAAGGCAGGCGGATAGGGCGATAAGCCCCTCCGAGTGTTTCCGGAGAAGCTCCATATCTATCCTGGGCCTGTTGTAAAACCCCTCTGTAAAGGCGAGGCTCACCATATGGCACAGGTTTTTGTACCCCTGCTCATTTTGGCACAGGAGCACCAGATGATACGGCGAGTTATCCACCCCGTGCTCCTTATCAAAGCGCGTCCGGGGGGCCATATAGACCTCGCACCCGATTATCGGCTTTATTCCGGCCTTTTTGCACTCCTTATAAAAATTTATGCAGCCGTACATTGCCCCATGGTCTGTTATGGCGATGGCGGTCTGGCCAAGCTCCGCCGCCCGGGCCGCCAGCCCCTTTATGCGGCAGGCCCCGTCCAGCAGGCTGTATTCGCTGTGAACGTGAAGATGGCAGAATGCCATACGTCCACCTCCTTTTCTATTTCTGTCCCAGCTCCACAAGCTTCCGCAGCCTGTGGTTTATGCAGGACTTGGACACAGGCGGCGAGCACATGGCCGCAAGCTCCGCTATGCTGGCCTCGGGGTTTTCAAAACGGAGCCTGGCAGTCTCCCTGAGCTGCTCCGAAAGTCCCTCCTCCGCCCCGGAGTCCCGCAGACGCTTTATGGCCGCAAGCTGCTGGGCGGCGGCGTCAACTATTTTGGAGGCGTTGCCGGTATCGCAGTTTACCCGGCGGTTTACGCTGTTTTTAAGGTCCTTCAGGGCTTTGGCGTTCATAAGCTCCATTGAGGCCACCGGCGCAGAGAGGGTGGTCAGCAGGTCGGCTATGGCCTCGCTCTGCTTAAAATATGTTATATAGTTGCCGCCCCGGGCCGTCTCCTTGGGCGAAAAGCCCATCTCCAGAAAAAGTGAATATGTCTCCCGGCTTACGCTGTAGTGGCCGGTGACAAATTCCATATGATACCGCTTCTCCGGGTCTGTAACGCTCCCCCCTGCCAGAAACGCCCCTCTCAGAAAGGCCGCCCGGCAGCAATCGTCCTCCAGCACCCCGAGATTTATGTGCAGCGACAGGACGGACCTGTCGTATCCGAAAGCGGTAAAAAGCCTTTCAAGCTTCCCCCTGTCGGATATGAAAAACGTGGTCTTGCCGCCGGTGTCGGCGGTTTCTCCGTCAAAGCCAAGGCCGAAGGCCCGTTTAAACAGCTTTGGAAGCCGGGCCGCGAAGCTCCCGTTCCCGGTTATTATCCGCACCTCCGAGGCGGAAAATGTGTTGCAGTAGAGCAGCACCCCGTAGGCCTCCGCCACAGCGCAGCATTTTTTCCCGAAATCCTGCCGGCACAGCTCCGACTTCACCTGGGCCGAAAAAGACAAAGCCATACCCCCTTATCCTCCGTAGAGCCTTGTAGGGGATTTATCCCTGTATATCCGCACTATCTCCCGGGCCAGAAGCCGCGGGTCGTGGCGTATGTAGTTCTTGTATTTTCCCGCAACAGGCGACTCGAAAAGCTCCACTCCCAGCTTTTCCACAGCCTCCCGGTCGGTCTCAATCACGCCGGAGTCCTTTTTGCTGTACTTTTCCAGCAGCTCCGGCGCTATGGGCATATTGTTCACAAGGCACATATCGAATAATTTCCCGCCCCCGTGGCGGAAAAGGGCCTCGATATGGTCGGATACGGTGTACCCCTCAGTCTCCCCGTCCTGGGTCATTATGTTGCACACGTACAGCTTCAGTGCCGAGGAAGCCATTATAGCATCGGCTATGCCGTCCACCAGGAGATTTGGTATAACGCTTGTATACAGGCTCCCCGGGCCGAGTATTATAAGGTCGGCCTCCTCTATGGCCTCAACGCTCTCCGGCAGCGCCGCCGGTCTCTCCGGCAGCAGCCGGACTTTTTCTATGCGGCAGTCGTGCCGGAGCTTCGCCGCCCCTATTTTTGACTCGCCCACAGTCACTCCGCCGTCCTCAAAGGTGGCCTCTATCTGCACGTTCTCATTTGTCACCGGCAGCACCCGGCCGGTTATGGCCAGTACCTCGCACATTTTTGCAACCGCCTGGTCAAAGGAGCCGCTTATGCCGTTTAAAGCGGCCAGAAACAGGTTTCCAAAGCTCTGGCCCTTCAGCCGCCCGTCCTCAAAACGGTAGGCCAGCAGCTTTTCCATTGTGGGCTCCGTGTTTGAAAGGGCCTGGATGCAGTTCCGTATATCCCCCGGCGGCAGCATGCCCAGTTCGTCCCTCAGCACGCCGGAGCCGCCGCCGTCGTCGGCAACGGTAACGATGGCTGTTATATTGGGCGTAAAGGACTTAAGCCCCCTGAGCATGGTAGAAAGTCCCGTGCCGCCCCCCAGACAGGCTATGGCCGGGGCGCTCTTTCCGTACTGAAATGAGTTCTTCATAGTCACTGCTCCTTGGCCACGTCGCGGTGGTTTTCCTCCACCAGATACCCCTGCTGTGTAAGCACGTCGGCAAGGCTCTTCGCCACGGCCACGGAACGGTGGTGGCCCCCGGTGCAGCCCACGGCTATCACGAGGGAGCTCTTGCCCTCCTCAATGTAGAGGGGCAGCAGGAATTCCATCATCCCTGTGAGCTTTGTCATGAACTCCTTTGCCTGGTCATGGCTGAAAATAAAGTCCCGCACCGGGGCGTCCAGGCCGCATTTATCCTTAAGCTCCGCCACGTAGAACGGGTTTGGCAGGAACCTCACGTCGAAAACCAGATCCGCCTCCATGGGTATGCCGTACTTAAATCCGAAGGACATGACGTTCACCGATATGGTGCGCTCTCCCTTGTCCGCTATAAAAAGCCTGTAGAGCTTTCTCTGGAGCTGGCCCAGGGTAAGGTGCGACGTGTCTATTATATAGTCCGCCCTGCTGCGCATCATCTCCAGCATACGCTTTTCACGGTGCACCGCGTTTTCTATGTTGCCGCCCGTGGGGTCCAGAGGATGGCGGCGGCGCGTCTCCTTGTACCGCTTTACGATAGTCTCCGCCGTCGCCTCCACAAAGAGTATCTTGTATTCGCAGCCCAGCCGCCGCATCTCGTCCAGCGCCTTAAAAAGCTCGTCGAAGCTCTCCCGGCCCCTGACGTCCGTCACCAGGGCCACCCGCTCGTACCTTCCGCCGCCGGAGAGACACAGCTCCGCAAATTTGGGCATCAGCGCGGCGGGCATATTGTCCACGCAGTAGAAGTCCAAATCCTCCAATATAGCTGCAGTGCGGCTTTTTCCGGCCCCTGAAAGGCCCGATATTATAAGAAATTCCATAAATACCTCCCGGCGCCCGGCGCCGCTTTTCAGGTGATGCTTTCACATGTCCCGGCCTGTTTTGCTTTTCTGCAAGAACCGGCCTGTCTCCCTATCCTGTGCGTCAGTGAAAAATTTTCTGATTTCTGATTATCCTGACCTCCGGCTCCAGCTCTATATTAAACTGCCGCAGCACCTCGCTTTGGACTATCTCAATAAGCCGCATAACATCGTCAAAGGTCGCGCCGCCCCGGTTTACTATAAAGCCCCCGTGCTTTTCCGACACCTGGGCGCCCCCGGAGCATCGCCCTTTCAGGCCCGCCTGGTCTATAAGCGCTGCGGCGTAGCCCTCCTTCGGCCTTTTAAATGTGCTGCCCGCCGAGGGCAACTCCAGCGGCTGGCTCGCCCTCCGCTTTTTATTAAGCTCCGCCATTTTTTCCCGTATCTTTTCAGGCTCGCCTTTCCGGAGTGCCAGCACCGTTTTTAAAATCACCTTTCCGCCTCCGGAAAAGGCGCTGTGCCTGTAGGAAAAGTCCTGCTCCGGCCCAATGGCCTCCCGGAGCTGCCCGTCCCCGTCCAGATACGCCGTTTTCACGGCCGCGTCCTTTATTTCGCCGCCGTAGGCCCCGGCGTTCATAAATACGCCGCCGCCCAGTGTGCCCGGTATTCCGTGGGCAAATTCCAGGCCCGTCAGGCCCTTTCCCGCCGCGAAAACCGCCAGCCGCCCCATGGGTATCCCGGCCTCGGCTGTTATCTCCTTCTCTCCGGTCATTTCCGCACCGCACATGCCGCCGGTGCTTATCACCGGAATTTCAAGCGGCTCATCCGTTACGAGAAGGTTTGTGCCGTTTCCGACCACAAGGGGCCTCACGCCGCACATAAGCGCCAGCCTGAAAATTTTCTCCATATCCGCCGCGCTCTCAGGCAGGAGGAAAAACGCCGGGCCGCCTATTTTAAACGAGGTGTGGCGGCTCATAGGCTCATCCTCCAATATTTTCACTCCGGACTCCCTGCGTACAGCCCTTTTAAAATCATCAAAATTCATAAAGCTTCCTTTTCCATACAGGCTCAGTTTAATTCCCTCTGCTCCTCGAAAAACCGGTTTACCTGGTCGCTGAACTCCTGTGCGGAATTAAGGCCCAGCTTTTTCTGCCGGTTATTCATGGCGGCCACCTCCACTATCATGGCCAGATTCCGGCCCGGCTTTACGGGTATCGTCACATAAGGCACGCTCACGTCGAGCACTGTCTCATAATTATTCTCAAGGCCGATCCTGTCGTACATGTATCCGTCCTTCCAGGCTTCTATTTTCACGATAAGGTCGATTATCTGGTCTGCCTTTATAGCGCCCAGACCGAACATACGCCGGACGTTTATCACGCCGATCCCCCTCAGCTCCATATAGTACCGGGTGAGCTTCGGCGCGGTGCCTATAAGCCTGCTGCCGGCGGAACGGCGTATTTCCACAGCGTCATCGGCTATAAGCCGGTGGCCCCGCTTTAAAAGCTCCACTGCGGTCTCGCTCTTTCCAATGCCGCTCTCCCCTGTGAGCAGGATGCCCTCGCCGTAGACCTCCACCAGTACGCCGTGGCGCGTTATCCTGGGCGCAAGGTACTCGTTTAACACCTCTATCAGCACCGCCATCACCTCAGCGGTATCGGTGTGGGTCTTTAAAAGGCTGGTGCCGTATTTCTCCGCCGCCGCGAAAAATTCCGGCTGCGGCTCCGTCTCATGGCAGAACACAAGAGCGGATATATGGCGGCTCATATAGCTGTCGATGCTGTGCGCCCGCTGCTCCGGTGTCATGTTCTGGAGATATGTTATCTCCTGGCGGCCTATAAGCTGCATTTTAGACGGCTCAAAATAATCGTAAAACCCCGCCAACTGAAGCCCGGGGCGGTTTATATCGTTATTTACTATGTCCTTTTCATCAAAATCCGGTGCCTTGAAGCACACGGACATGTTCATCCTCTCGGCGATGGTCCTGAGCTTTACCTTATAAGGTGTAATCATATGCCCCTCCCGCTTACGCTTTACTGTTTATTTGTATAACTCCATATTATAAATATTATACAATTCAAAGTTTTTTTTCAATAGCTTTGTGAAAATACCGGCCCAAATTTGCCGTCCGGCCCTGTTTCGCGGCTTTTTTAAAAATTTTTGAATTTCCCTCTTGCAATATTTCCTCTCATCTGCTATTATAATAGACGTTGTTTAGTCATTATTTAATTTAATTCCGGCGAGGAGGTGCAGCAAGTGGCTAAATGTGATTTTTGCGATAAAGGTGTTAGTTTCGGTATTAAGGTGAGCCATTCTCACAGACGCAGCAACCGTACATGGAAGCCCAACGTTAAGCGTGTTAAAGCGATCGTTAACGGCACTCCCTGTCATGTATACGCCTGCACAAGATGCCTCCGCAGCGGTAAGGTAACGCGTGCCTGATTTCGCAATAAAAAATTACGCTTTCGGTTTTCCGAAGGCGTATTTTTTCATATAAAAACGCACAAAAAAGTAGCCACTCATTTCGCCTTACGAAATGAGTGGCTACTTCATTGAAACAGGCTCAATCACGCTTTGATTATCCTTTCTTATTGAATTTGCTTTCCGACCCAGTTGTCTTTTCTGCCTGTGGCCTCTTTATCCTCTAGGGATTTCTTCCATTAATGGCCCGGGAAAATCTCCTCTGTCAGGAAGCTCAGACTGTTCACCGTTTTCCGGCCGGCATATTCGTCCCTATATGCCGTTTTCGTTTCAGTTCTTCAACTTCATCACCTTCCCCGCTGACTGGTTTTGCTTATACCGACTGTATATCTAAACCTCCAACCTTCCCTCCGCCAACGAACCCCTCTGTCCGCTGCCGGATATTCAATGGGATCTGGATTTGCCGCTATATCAATTTACCAACAGGTCAGTTAAAAAGTTTCGCCTGAATTGCTTAGTACAACGGACTCACCGCCAAACTGAATTTCAATAAGCTCGGTCAACTGGATTTGCCTGGCCTGCTTACTGCACTGGACTCACCGCCTTTCTTGTTTGTGTCTATAATATACATCATTTACTTTTGTTTGTCAATAGTTTTTTATAAATTTTTTCTAAAATTTTTAATGCCCAGACATTTGACATCTGCGGGCACATAAAAACAAATGCGGCTCCATGGGAGACACTTCGTAAGGGAGTTGTCTCCCTTAGGCTTTGCGATCAGCCGGAATGGCGGAGATTTGCAGGGAAATGAAATCATTTGGGGGAGCACATCACGGAAATATCTGTCTTTGTGCAGAGCGGCGGCACATATGCCCGGCAAGGCGACTGCCTGCTGCCTGATCTGAAGCTGCCCGAAACAAGCGATCATGAGATCGGAATATGAGGAAACCGTCGCCGCAGATGGCTGAAAGTGGAGCGTCGAGCGCTGTACTGGAATCTGCCGGCGAAAGGCAGGCTGAACGAGCATCTCGCCGAGGTTGATCGGAGACGGAAGAACTGTTTCTCAGGCTCGTGGAAAATATGCGGGAGCTTACTGACCTCATACAGAAAGCGGTAAGTCTCTCAGAAGAACA
>CAZBUH010000065.1:0-2096 GCA_964495095.1 uncultured Oscillospiraceae bacterium
TGAAGATATGCGACTTTGCGGAAAAGATAGGCGGGGAAGAGCGTTTCAGGCTAAAGATATAAAAATACAAGGGAGCGCTGCAGAAAGATAAATTCTGCAGCGCTCCCTTGTATTTTTCGGGAAAAAAGTATTACTCCGGGACTGAATCTTCCGGGCCGCTGTCCTCGTACATCAGCTCATGGCCCTCACAGCTGTGAAGCACATAGTCAATAAAAGCCTCTGTATTTTCCTCGCCTATGCAGAACATTTTGCCGGTGTCGAGGATGTTGGTGATTATATATCCGCCCTCACAGATGCTGAGGCTTATGTTTTCATAGCCCAGAAGCGGGATGCTGACGGAGATATCCAATATCTTGTCGGGCTGCTGGAAATTCAGGTCGTCATACCGGTTTTCGGCCTCCGGGGCGGACAGCAGCATCTCCCACACCATGTTCCCGTCCAGACCGTCGAAGCGGGCGCAGGCGTATTTACCGGAGATTTTTTTGAATTCGTAATAGGCGCAGTTAAATACGGCGGTGTTTTTCAGATCCAAATCGTCTATAAACTGACCAAGGGTATCCGGGCAGTAATAGGAGTTTACCGCGGCGTAATACACGTCGGAGCCGTGATACAGGACGGCCGCGGCGCAGTCCGGGCTTATGCCGGATATCTCATATACTGTGACATCGGTATACCGGTTGGGGTCCTCTCCGGCGACAGCGGCATACTCGTCCCAGCCGCCGGCGGTAGTCCGGGCAAGCTCCCGGCCCAACTTTTCCGGCGGTATTTGACCGCTCCTGGCGGTGTAGGTTGAGCCGTTAAGCTCTATTTCAAAGTACTGCGCATAAATCGCCATATCCTCCCAGTGGGGAACCTCCGCTATCTCGCTGCCTTGAGGCCCGGCGGCTGTTTCGTATATCACAGGATAGGGGTGCTCGCCTTTATACAGCAGCCCGCCGGAGACTGTAAGGCACAGGCAGACGGCAGCGGCGGCCCATTTTATCCAGCGGCGTTTTTTCGCGGGGGGTACGGCCTCCGCCGCCTCTATATATGCGGGGGCGGCCAGCTCCATGGCGTCTAAAAGCTCGTTGCCTCTCATAAGGTATAGCCCTCCTTTTCAAGATACTCCCGGAGCCCGGCGCGGCACCGGGAGAGCGTGGTTTTTACCTTGCTCTCGGAGATGAAATAGCGTTTGGCTATGTCGGCTACAGAATCCAGGAACCAGTACCGGCGCATGAAAATATTCCGCTTTTCCCGGCTGAGGCTGCCCAGAAAGCCGTTCAGCGCCTCGCTGAGGGCTATGCTGTCCAGACGGCATTGGCAGTCGTCCGGCCCGGGGATGCACTGCTCCAGCTCCGCGCTGAGCTGGCAGATATGGGCCTTCCGCTTAAGTCTCTCCCGCTCACGGCAGCGGCTTAAGGAAATATGCCGGATTATCCTTGCGAGAAATGGGTAAAGGTATTCCCACGGCCGGTGGGGCGGGATGGAGTTCCATGCCTCGGCGTATGTGTCGTTTTCACATTCCTCCGCGGTCTGCAGGTCCTGTACGATGCCCTGGGACAGCCGGAGCAGCCGGCTGCTGTATTTTTCGGAAGTCCGGCGTACAGCCTCCTGGTCACGGTTAAGGTACAGCTCCACGATTTTGCGGTCCTCCAAGCTCTCATCTCCTTTCCAAAAGGCCTTTCACCCATATAAGCGCTTTTTGCCCGGGCCGGGTTACACCTTTGGCCGGATTTTTTAGTGTGCGTTATGGATATAAAAATCCCGCCCAATTTTTGGGCGGGATTTTAAATATTCAGGCAATGGCCTTTTTCGCGGTGTCGCAGAGGGCGGTGAACGCCTCGGGCTCGTGGATGGCCATCTCGGAGAGCATCTTCCTGTTCATCTCGATGCCGGCCAGCTTGAGGCCGTGCATAAAGGTGGAATAGTTCATGCCGTTCATCTTGCAGCCGGCGCTGATTCTGGAGATCCAGAGCTGGCGGTAGTTTCTCTTCTTCTGCTTGCGGCCGATATAGGCGTAGGTAAGGGACTTCATCATGGCCTGGTTAGCCATCTTGTAGTGCTTGGACTTGCTTCCCCAGTAGCCCTTGGCCAGCTTGAGAACTCTGTTTCTTCTC
>CAZBUH010000065.1:2106-11394 GCA_964495095.1 uncultured Oscillospiraceae bacterium
ATAAAGCATACTTAGAAGAAGATTTTTTGTATCTAAAGAAAAATTCTTCTTTTCTAAAATCTTCTCTAATTTATGTGTATAATCTTTAATATTTAGTTTTGAAAAAATTCTATCTTTTTTTTCCATTGTTTCTCTTTTCGTTTGTTAGTTATTATTCATTAACTTCAGCATTATTGGTTCGAAGCTTTAATTCTTGCCATCTTTCAGTACCTCCTTATTTATACAGGATCATGCGCTTTATAGCGGCTACGTTTGTGGTATCCGCGTAGGTGCCCTGACGGAGGCCTCTTTTGCGCTTGGTGTTCTTCTTCGTGAGAATGTGGCTCTTGTTGGCGTGCGCACGCTTCACCTTGCCGTTTTTGGTGAGGTTGAATCTCTTTTTCGCGCCGCTGTGAGTTTTGATCTTTGGCATATTGTTTACTCCTTCCAGTATAATACGGAATTATATTGAGGTGTTATTTCCCGCCCTTGGGCGACATGAACATGGACATGTGACGTCCGTCAAGCTTGGGCTTTTTATCAACGGAGGCTATGTCTGCGCACTGCTCGGCAAAGTTGCTGAGAAGCTCCTCGCCGATATCGGTGTGGGCCATCTCACGGCCTCTGAAGCGGACTGTGACCTTTACCCGGTCCCCGTCCCTGAGGAACTTCTGACCGTTTTTGAGCTTTACGTTAAAGTCGTTGAGACCGATGCCCGGGGACATACGTATCTCCTTGACCTCCATAACACGCTGATTTTTCTTCGCTTCCTTCTCACGCTTTGACTGCTCGAAACGGTACTTGCCGTAGTCCATTATCTTGCAGACCGGGGGAGTGGCGTTGGGAGAAATTTTGACCAGATCCAAATCCTGCTCGGCGGCTATATCCAGAGCCTCGGCCGCGGACATTATGCCCAGCTGTGTTCCGTCACTGCCGATAAGACGGATCTCGCGGTCTCTTATATCCTCGTTTATTTCGTGAGTTAAGCTGCTGATAAAGATACACCTCCATCATAAATAAACAAAGCGCGGAGGCTGAAAACAGCATCCGCGCAAATAAAGCAAACCTGAAAAAATCAGAAAGGCTGTTATTGACCGCAGCTCATCATAATGGCCGGGTGAGGACGGGGATGCCGCTCCTGCTTTGTTTTAGCCTTGTTAGTATAGCAAAGTGGAGATGAAATGTCAATAAAAAATCGGAAAAATTTTAAAACCCGGGCCGTCTCCGGATTTTCCTGCCGGAAACGGCCCGGAAAACGTCACATCCGGACGTATTTTATTATGGCGAAAATTATGCCTACGCCGCAGTAGAGGTCCAATATCCACTCGATTATTCTGATTATCCTGCCCACAAAGGGTATCCAGCCTGTGAGGCTGGCCACCACCGACACCGCCGCCGCGGCCACGATGTAGATGATAAGCGCGATAACGAGGGACTTTACGTCCTTGCTTTTGATGGTTTCGCCAACCGGGAAAAAAGGGTAAATGCTTTCCATGTCTATTTCCTCCCTGCTTTAGCTTTGTGATTTCGGCTTAAATGCCGCGATTTATATTTTCCTGACCTGGGTTATTTCAGAGGCGGGGTCCGCCTCATAGGTGCTGCTGTACTCCACAAGGCCTATTTTGCAGCCCGGGCCTATGACTACGTCCTTGCCCCTTACGGTGGAGGCCCTGACGGCGGAGATGTTTATCTCGTCGCCCTCTATGCTGTCGGTGACGAGCAGGCCGGTCTTGGGCTGGCTGTCAAAGCCGAACTCCGCCAGCAGGCTGTTTATTATGGATTTGGCGGGGGTCACGGTGATACGCTCGCAGCCGATGCTGCCGACGGTACTCATGGCGGAGCTGAGACGTATATTTACGGTTCCGGCGTTTAAAAGGCCGGTGATGCTCACCTTTCCGGCGGAGGTGAAGGACTCTGTCTCACAGTCGCCGCCGATGGTGAGGCTGCCGCTGGTCTCCACCGCGTCTGCCCTGATGCTCTCACCAAGGTCAAGGGAGCCGGGGACGGTTATCCTGCCGCCGTCGAAGCTGCCGTCGATTTTCACAGAGCCGGAGGATTTGAAGGAGGCGGCTTTTACGCTGCCGCGGCTCCTGAAAGAGCCGCTTGCCCTTATCTCGCCGGAGCAGTCCACGCTGCCGTCGGCTGTGAGCGCGCCGCTGGCCTTGAGGGCCGAGCAGGAGATGTCGCCGGTGATTTTTCCGGCGCCGGCAAAGCTCAGTCTGCCGTAGGCCCCTCCGTCCAGAGTGCCGGCCCCTGCAAAGGAGCGGTCAACAGAGCCGGAGTCGTTTACATTGTAGGTCGAGGCGCCGGCAAAGGAGCGGGAGATGCTGTCGGCGGCGGCGTCAACCGTCTTGCTTATATCCTGGCCCAGCTTATTGAAGTCTATCTCCCGTATTTTGCTCACGGCCTTCTGGACCTCGTCGTTTATCTTGTTTCCCAGCTCGGCAAAATCAAAGCCGGAGCGGTTCCCGTCCTGGCCGCCGCTGAGCTCGTTCTGGATTTCGATTATCTCGTCGGAGATATCTTCAATCTCGTCCTCGATCTCATCCATGGCGTCGTCATTTTCGTCTATGGTCTCGTCCAGAGCGTCTATCTGCTCCTCCAGCTTATCCAGCTCCTCCGCGATGGCGTCGGACCCGGCGGGGGACTCCCGGCGCTTTGCACGGAGGGCCCTGCGCTGCTCCCGGAGGGCGCGCATCTGGTCGTTCAGGCTGTCCGCCTTTTCCCGGCGGGAGTTAAGTTCATCGTTAAGGCGGCTCAGTTCTTCGTTGAGCTTTACAAGCTCCTGGTTGAGTTTCTCGTAGTCTGCCATTTCATTCATCCTTTCCAAGAAGTTCCTTTAATTCGGCTCTCATGCCGTCAAGGGATATTTCCAATATTTTTACCGTGTCGCCGTCAAAGGCGAGTTCTGTGTTTTCAGGGGCCACAAGGGCGATACAGACGCCCAGCTTGCGCAGGAATATAAGCTCTCCCGTAAGGACGCCGGCGCAGGCGTCCACGGCGCTGAAAGCGTCATCCCGTGACAGCAGGCCGTTTTTCATAAGGCGGGAAAACAGATGCAGCTTCATAAGCTCCTCAAAGCTGTAGCTGCCGTTTTTGTCATATCTGGCTACAAAAAGCTCCGCCTCGCTCTGAGAGGCCACATTTTTAGCCACCGCCTCCTGGACCGTGCAGTACACGTCCCGGCCTGAGGGGCTGAAGGTCTCGGCGATTTCGTCCAGGGACATGGTGTCCCGGAGCTCCATTATTTTTTCCACCCGCTGGAGTATCTTTTCCCGCGGGAAAAAGGTCTCGTGGCCTGTGAAGGTGGCCCGGTGGATAAACCAGTCGTCGGGAATGAGATTCATTCTTTTCCAGCGGTAAAGCGAGCCGTAGGATATGCCCGTAAGCTCCAGAAGCTCCTTTTTAGTTATCAGGTTTTCATCCATATTATCACTCCTAAAGAGAATATAACATAACATTGTTACGCTGTCAATAGGTTTGTTACATTTTATGAAAAAAATTACGGGTGTGCCACATTTATAAAATCGGGACAAATGGGAAAACTTTTACCGGAGTGAGAGAGTTGAAATTTTGGACCAGGCTTTTGCCGCTTTTTCTTATAGGCGGCGCGGGATACGGGATAATAGAGATAATATGGCGGGGCTATACACACTGGACGATGCTGATTACGGGCGGCGTGTGCTTTCTGCTGCTCTACGGCGTAAACCGGCGGTTCTGCGTGCCCCGCTGGCAGAAATGGATAATGGGAGGCGCCGTAATAACGACGGTGGAATTTGTGTGCGGCGGGATGATAAACGTTCTGCTGGGCTGGAATGTGTGGAGCTATTCCGGCGTGCGCTTTAATCTCATGGGGCAGATATGCCTGCCATATTCCCTGCTGTGGACGGTACTGTGCGTGCCGGTTATGGAGCTGTGCACATTCCTGGATAAAAAGGTTTTCGGCAGGTGGCTGGCGTGACGGTGATAAATTTCAGGGAAAAGCCCGGGGAGGGCTTTTTCGCAGAGTTTATGGGGAAGATAAGGTCCTACTCCGGACGGGGGGATCTTATTATCTGCGCCGGGGATGTGGAGGATGCGGAGCTTACGGTGCTGTCCCCGGGCTTTTCAGGGGATCTGCGGGCCAGCCGCGGCGCCGTGCTGGCCCCCGGAGACAGGCACGGGGAGATATCCTCGCCCTGCGCCGTGACCTATGGGATGTCCGGCAGAAATTCCGTGACTCTCTCCAGCGTTGGGGCGGGCCAGTGCGTGTTGTCGGTACAGCGGGATATACCCACCGTATTGGGAAACCGGCTGGAGCGGCAGGATATACCGGTGTCCCCGGAGCCGGAACACGACGGAGAGTGGACGGCGGGGCTGTACGGCGCGCTGCTTATGGCGGGGATAGGACCTGAAATGCTTTGCATACAGGAGTGAAAAGCGGAATATATTTCTTTCACAGGAAACTTGAGGAGGCGGACGGAAATTTTCCGGCGCTTCCCTGACGGGAGGAATACCAGTGGAAGAATACAATAACTACGCGGAGCTTTGCGGCAGGCCAATGAGTGCGCCGGAATATTCCCACAGCAGCAGAAACGAGAAATTTTACATTTTCCCGATAAAGGTGCTGCGGCTCTCGGGGACGGCGGACGTGCTGAATGTGGTGATACGCGATGAGCTTCGGAGCGCGGTGGAGGAAAATCTGGCGGGGAAAATATCCGTAAAAGGCGAGATGCGCTCCTACAACAACAGAAGCGGCGTGGGGAGCCGGCTCGTTATAACGGTGTTCGCAAAGGAGATAGTCCCCTGGGACGGGGAGGATGTGAACAATGTTCAGCTCACCGGGGCAATATGCAAGGAGCCGAACTGCCGGAAAACGCCGATGGGCCGGGAGATATGCGACATTATGACCGCCGTGAACAGGCACTACGGAAGGGCGGACTATCTGCCCTGCATAGTGTGGGGCCGCGGGGCGGAGGAGGCCTCCGGATGGTCCGTGGGAGATATGATATCCATTGCGGGCAGGATACAGAGCCGGAAATACATAAAGGTAACGGAGTCAGGCTCCGAGGAAAAGACGGCCTACGAGGTCTCAGCCATAACGGCGGAGAAGCTGAGCGGGGGCAGGGAAAAGGCCGGGGAATAAAAAAGCGGACGCTTTTTTCGGAAAGCGTCCGTTTTTTTATGTAACAGTTCAGATGCTTAGCACATCTCGAAGATGCCGGCAGCGCCCATGCCGCCGCCGATGCACATGGTGACGAGAGCGTACTTGCCGCCGTTGATTTTCAGGTAATCCAGAGCCTTGGAGGTCAGGAAAGCGCCGGTAGCGCCCATAGGATGACCAAGAGCCATAGCGCCGCCCCAGGGATTGACCTTCTCCTTGGGCAGATTCAGCTCGCGGATGCAGGCGATAGCCTGGGAGGCAAAAGCCTCGTTAAGCTCGATAACGTCCATATCGTTGACGGTCATGCCGGCCTGCTTCATTACTTTCGGCACGGCGAAAATGGGGCCGGTGCCCATAAGGGTGGCGTCGCAGCCGGCCACAGCGAAGGCCTTCAGCTTTGCGATGGGCTTAAGGCCCAGCTCTTTGGCGAACTCCTCGGCCATGACGATCACATAAGCCGCAGCGTCGGTGGTCTGGGAGGAAGTGGCGGCGGTAACGATGCCGTTCTCACGGTAGCCGGGGACGAGGAAGCAGGGCTTCATGCCGGCCATTTTTTCCATTGAGGTCTTGAGGTTGCCGTCCATATCGGCCAGGATGCCGTCGTCGTACTCCTGCACAACGCCCTCGGCGTTGGCTATGGGGATAATGGACTGCTGGAGGTAGCCGGCCTTACGGGCAGCGGCAGCCTTGGTGTGGGACTCAAGGGCCATCTCTTCCATCTCAACGCGGGTGATGCCGTATTTCTCGGCAACACGCTCGGCGGTCTCGCCCATTGTCATGTAGCCGCCCTCGTAGTTCTCCATGATCCATTTGTTGAAGTACTGGGGATCAGCGGGGGTGAAGCAGGTGGTCATGCCCTCGACGCCGCCTGCCACGGCGCACTTATACTGGCCGGCGAGGATGGCGTTGGAAGCGGTGGCAATAGCCTGAAGGCCGGAGGAGCAGAAACGGTTGATGGTCTGAGCGCAGACAGCGTCGGGAAGCTCGGCGCGGTTTACGATGAGGCGGCTGGCGTTCAAATCCATGCTGTTGATGTGGCGGGCGCAGCCGGTGATGACGTCATCGATGTCCATAGGATCCAGCTGGGGAGCCTTGGCCAGGACGCCCTTCAGAGTGGCGGCAGCCACATCGAGGATATTGGTCGTAGCCCATCCGCCCTTACGGGAACGGCAGCAGGCGGAACGGCCATACGCAACTATTACAGGTGTAGACATTTGGAAAAACCTCCTACAAAATAATACAAAATTAATTAACAGGTCACAACCTGTACCATTATAACACCTCATAACCTATAAATCCATATCATTTTTTAAGTTTTTTATTTAGCCGGTTAACTTCGGAGATTTTTATATTTTGCGGTCATAAATTTTGGCCCGTTTGCAAAGAAAATCGTATGTTGCAGAATCAAAATTTAAATGATATACTGTTATAGTAAATAAATGTTACAGAGGTGATGCGGCATGACTATCGGTCAGAAAATAAAAGAAGCACGGCTGAGCCGTGGGCTTACCCAGAAGGAGCTGGTGGGGGACAGGATAACGAGGAACATGCTGTCCAAGATAGAGAATGACAGCGCCACCCCATCTATGAAAACGCTGGAATTTCTGGCCGGGCAGATGGGACTGCCTGCCAGCTATTTTCTGGAGGACACCAGGCTTTCCGACGGCACCTCGCCGGACGGGCTGGATGAAATGCGTTGCGCCTACAGGGAAAAGCGCTATAAGGACTGCATAGACCTTCTTGAGACCTCCCGCACGTGCGGCACTACCGACGAGGGCTATCTTCTCCACGCCCTGGCCTGCCTTGGGGCCGCCACGGAAGCCCTGGACAGGGGAGACACGGCCTCGGCCCGGGAATATGCCGACGTTGCGGATTATTACAACAAAGAGAGCATATATTATTCTGCGAAGATCGACGCGGAGATGAGCCTTGTGCTTGCAGAGTGCGCGCTGCGAATGAATGTGGAGGAATTCCAGGTAAACGCCAGGGAATACGAGCGGGCGGTAAAGGCTATAAGCTATGCCGGGCGTTATGCCGCCGCCTGCGCGGAGTATAAGGCACTCACAGGGGAATATGACGAGGCGGAGCGTCTTTTAAAAGAGGCGGGGGATCAGTGCCGTCCGGAATGCCGCAGGCTCTATATCCAGGGGCGGATATTCCTGGGCCGGGGCGAGTATGAAAAGGCGCTGGAAATGTTCACCCAGGCAGAGAGCACGGCGGAAAACGGTATGCTTCTCAGTGAGATATACGAGGGCATTGAGGATTGCTGGCGTGAGCTGGGAGACTTTAAGCAGGCGTACATTTTCGCCAAAAAAAGGCTGGATTTTAAGGCACGGTGACAATTGAAAAATACGTCGGATCTCTGTATAATTAAATATTAATAGGCAATACGGGGGTGGACATGCTGAAAATTCTGGCTGTATCCGACATCGAGAGCAAGTGTATATGGGAGTATTTTGACCCTGAAATGTTCCGCGGCACGGATCTTATAATCTCCTGCGGAGACCTGAATGCGAAATACCTTTCATATCTTGTTACCATGATACCGGTACCTCTGTTTTACGTTCCGGGAAACCACGACAAGAAATTTGTCTATGCCCCGCCCGAGGGATGCGAATGTATCGACGGACGCATCGTGACTTTTAACGGAGTGCGTATAATGGGGCTTGGAGGCTGTAAAAGCCCAAACCCCACTATATATGAATACAGTGATAGGCAGATGAACACCAGAGTAAAGAAAATGGGCAGGATGCTCAAGAAAAATAACGGCTTTGATATTTTGGTGACTCACGCCCCGGCTTACGGATTGGGCGATTCCCCCGGCACTTTCCATGAGGGCTTCGAGGCGTTCCGGAGCCTGGACGAGACCTACAGGCCTGCCCTCCATCTTTTCGGGCATAAGCATTTGAGCGGCTCCCCCGTTAAAAAAGACGCTTCTTTAAAATTCGGCGACACCGACATGGTGAATGTGACCGGCTACAGATTTATAAATTTTGATAAGACTGCCGCGCTGATATAGAGCGCGGCGTTTTTTTATATTTACTGTTGACAACAGGGCCGGGATAGTTTATTATAATAACAGATATCATTATTAAAATTATTGGAGATCAAAATGGTAAGGAAATTTAGCCGAAAGCGAGAGGCCATTTTAAGTGCGATACGGTCCACGGACACCCACCCCTCTGCCGACTGGATATGCGCGAAGCTGCGGCCGGAGTACCCGGATCTGAGTCTCGGCACGGTGTACAGGAACATAGCCATGTTTCTGGAGGACGGGGAGATCGTGAGCGTAGGCGTGGTAAACGGCGAAGAGCGGTTTGACGGAATCACGGCCCCGCATTCCCATTTTATCTGCAATAAGTGCGGAAAAATAATTGATGTCCGGATGGCCGGCCTTGACGATAAAATGGACGAGGCGGTGGGCGATGCCTGCGGCGTAAAGGTCTTTAGGCATGAATTGACATTCCGCGGGTTCTGCGGAGACTGCGGGGAATAAATGTGCTGATATCAGGAGAAAATCCTGATGGAATAATTATTATTTTTAAATGGAGGTAATTTTTATGGCAAAATGGGTTTGCAGCGTATGCGGTTATGTTGCTGAGGGCGATACCCCTCCCGAGGAGTGCCCCGTATGTCACGTCCCCGCTTCCAAGTTCAACAAGATGGAAGAGGGAGAAGTCAAGCTTGCAGCCGAGCATGATTACGGCGTATATGCCAAGACTGTGAAGAATAACGCTGATGTAAGCGCTGAAGATAAGGAGTATATCCTGGAGCAGCTTAAGGCCAATTTCACCGGCGAGTGCTCTGAGGTCGGCATGTATCTGTGCATGGCCCGCATCGCCCACCGTGAGGGCTATCCTGAGATCGGGCTCTACTGGGAGAAGGCTGCCTACGAGGAGGCCGAGCACGCCGCAAAGTTTGCCGAGCTTCTGGGCGAGGAGCTGGAGCCGAATATGAAGGCCAGCACCAAGGCCAACCTGGCCTGGCGTGTTGACTGCGAGTACGGAGCCACCCAGGGCAAGGTCGATCTGGCAAAGTGCGCCAAGAAGAACAATCTTGACGCTATCCATGACACCGTGCATGAGATGGCCCGCGACGAGGCGAGACACGGCAAGGCTCTGGAAGGTCTTCTTAAGAGATATTTCGGTTAATCAAAAAAACCTTAA
>CAZBUH010000066.1:0-11341 GCA_964495095.1 uncultured Oscillospiraceae bacterium
AGCAAAAAGAACTTCATTGCGCATTCAGAATGCAATAACCGCAGGGCATTTGGCCGGAAACGGGACGTGAGCAGGCTCACAGATTTTGCTTTTTTCCGATTATAAACGGCTTTGCGGGATTTCCGGCAAGCTGTGCGCCGGAGCTGATTGTGACGAATTTATCGCATATGACGTTTTCCATCCGCACCTGTTCTCCGATATCCGAGGACTGCATTATAATGCAGTTCTTCACAACCGCGTTTTTAGCCACGTGCACGCTGCGGAACAGGATGGAATTTTCAACCGTACCTTCGATGATGCAGCCGGTGGCTATGGAGGAGTTGCTCACATGGCAGCCCCGGACGTATTTTGCCGGGGGATTATCCTGCACCTTGGTGTAGATACTGCGCTCAGTTGAGAAAAGCTCGCGGTTTACCTCGGCGGTCAGCACGTCCTGGCTGCATTTCATGTAGTCGTAAACAGTGTCTATCATGCCGACATAGCCCTTAAAATTGTAAGACGCCACCTTCAGCTTGTCAAGGTTTTCAATGAGCACATCCATAAGGTCCATATAGCTCAGGGCCTTATACCAGTCCAGGAGCTTATAGAATATATCCGCGTTTATTATAAGGCTGTCCAGGAACACGCAGAGGCTGCTGCCGGGCTTCTCGGATATTCCGGTCACAGATCCGGCGTCGTTTATATCCATGTACAGGCCGTCCCGGTCCTCGGATTCTGCGGACTTTTTATAGAGCAGGGTGACCTCGGAGCCGGATTCCTCGTGCTGCTCCAGCATTGGGCGGTAGTCGAAATTGAATATTTTGGAGGTGCCGCTTAAGATGATATACTTGCACCCGCTGCGCTCGAAAAAGGGCAGGTTCTGCAGAAGATCCCGGATTAAAAATTTCGCGTACAGATTTTTAAAGCCGTAGATCGAGCCGGGGAGTATATACATGCCCCCTTCCTTACGGGAGAGGGACCACTCCTTGCCCACGCCAACGTGGTCGAGTATTGAGCGGTAAAAATAGGGCGTTATAAGGCCCACCGTGCGCAGGCCGGAATTTACAAGGTTTGAGAGGGCGAAATCCATAAGGCGGTATCTGCCGCCGAAGGGGAGGGAGGCCAGAGGCCGCTCATCCAGCAGTGCGCCGAAGCCCTCTGTGGTAAAATTAGTTGAGACAAGGCCGACAATTTTATCCATTTTCTGTACCTCCTCAGGAAATCACAATATGCTGGTTATCACCGATAACGGTTATAGGCCCGTCCTCGCTGCCAAGCACGGCGCCGGCTTCCACAACGGCGCCCTCGCCCAGAATGGCCCTGACTACCCGTGCGCCCGGCTCCACCACCGAATCCGGCAGGAGGATTGAGCGCTCGACATGTGCGTCCTCGCCCACCTGGACTCTTGAGCTCAGCACAGAGGTGTCCACATATCCCAAAACGGTGCAGCCGTTGCTTATAAGGCAGTCCTGCACAACGGCGCCGCTCCCTATATAATGGGGAGGGTCGATATTGGCGTTTGAGTATATGCGCATATTTTTGCTGAAAACGTCAAATTCGGGCCGGTCGCTGAGAAGGGCGAGCTGCGCCTCGTAGTAGCTCTCGATAGTGCCGACGTCCTTCCAGTAGCCGGAAAACCGGTAGGCGAACAGTTTTTTCCCGGAGCTGAGGTAGTTGGGAATTATATTTTTGCCGAAATCGTGGTCGGAATTGGAATCGGAGTGATCCTCCAGCAGCGCCTTGCGCATAGTGGGCCAGGTGAAAATATATATGCCCATTGAGGCCAGGGTGCTCCGGGGATTTGCAGGCTTTTCCTCAAATTCCGTTATGCGCATATTTTCGTCGGTAGTCATGATTCCAAAGCGGCAGGCTTCCTCCATGGAAACCTCCATAACAGACACGGTGAGGTCCGCACCGGTTTTTTTGTGCGCCTCAAGCATAAGGCTGTAGTCCATTTTATAGAGGTGGTCGCCGGAGAGGATAAGGACGTAATCCGGGTCGTAGCTGTCTATAAAATCTATATTGTGGTATATGGCGTCCGCCGTGCCCTCGTACCACTCGCCCCCGGTCTCTGTGGCAAATGGAGGAAGCACATGCACGCCGCCGTTGGAGGAGTCCAGATCCCAGGCTTCGCCCGTCCCCAGATAGGCGTTGAGGACAAGGGGCTTATACTGAGTGAGGACACCCACTGTGTCGATGCCTGAATTTACACAGTTGCTTAGGCTGAAATCGATTATCCTGTATTTGCCGCCAAAGGAGACGGCGGGCTTTGCGTTCTTCTTTGTGAGCGGCCCCAGCCGGCTGCCCTGGCCGCCCGCCAGCAGCATGGCTATACATTCTTTCTTTCGCATAGGCGATTAACCTCCCGGAAAATATAAAATTCTTTAGGATATGCCGGAATATGCGCGGTTGCCATGGTAAAAATGTTTAAACACTGTTCGCTTATTGAAAATTTTTTATATATATTGTAATAATTATAACACATTGCGTTGGAAAATGGTAGAACATACATTGAAAATTATACATCATAATTTCGTATAATATTACGGTTCCGTGTCGAAGCTTCAAAAGAATCCGGTTACCGGCCGTGAGAAATAAAAATTGATTATTCATGCAGAATATGCTAAAATATGCGCATAAGCGGGCATGGTGGAATTGGCAGACACGCAGGATTTAGGTTCCTGTGGGCGACCGTGCAGGTTCAAGTCCTGTTGCCCGCACCAAAATGAAAGGGCAGCACAAAAGTGTTACCCTTTCATTAATGTTTTTTGCCCGAAAACGGTGCCTCCGGCATATATAAATCATTGGGGCGCCTTTTTTGTTCTGAGGAAAATTGAATATTGAGCGGAGGCAGGATGTTCCTGTACTGGAAGGCAGTGATGAAAGCAGGAGAGTGTAAATCAGGGCAATTAGAGGGCGTCCCACAGAATCTGCGTTTTTACTTAAAAAATTTTGACCGCCGGCATACCGGCTGGTGTTACAGGGAAATCCTTCCCGTGCTATGTCTAAGGAGGGATTTTATGTTGTTTTCTGTTGAAATTGGTAATGTGATAGTGCTTCTTCGCAAAAGAAGGGGCATATCCCGATGTGGCGAAGCGCTGCGGCACCAATTGGAAAGCGGTGGAACGGAACATCAGGACGGCGGGGGACGTAATATGGAAGCAAAACCGCAAAGCGGCTATTATACATTTTCATGGCGCAATTCGCTCCCGCCCCTGGGCGAAACCGCGAATGATGCCAATATACCGCAAAACGCTGCGCGTTTGTGGTACAATCGAACAAAAAAAGGCGGTGCTGTCTATGGGAAATATTTTCAGAGTCGCCGTATTGCAGGAAAGCCCCCGTCCGGGAGAGCCTGGCAGGAATACGTCGGCAGTCCTGGACGCAATGGCGGAAGCTGCGGAAAACGGCGCGGATATACTGCTGACGCCGGAGTGCTTCATAACAGGCTATGTGCTGCCGGTTTCAAACGGCGAGGCCATCACGCCGGAGAGCGGATGGATAAAGAGCATAAGAGAGAAAGCGGCGGAGCTTTCGATAGGGGCTTCGGTTACGGCCTTTATGAAGGGCACGGAGCGGGCCAGAAATACGGCGCTTATAATCGATAAGCGCGGAAACATAATTATGCGTTACGATAAGGTGCATACCTGCGATTTTGCTGACGAGCGTTGTCTTGAAAGCGGCGAAGAGTTCAGAGTGTGCAATTTTTGCGGCGTAAAGCTGGGAGTAATGATATGCTACGACCGGGAGTACCCGGAGAGCGCACGCCTGCTGATGCTGGCCGGCGCGGAGATTATACTTGTGCCGAATAGCTGCGGCTCGATGGCCCCAAGGCTGAACGCCCTCTCCACGAGAGCATATGAAAATATGACCGGAGTTGTCATGGCAAACGAGCCGGGGGAAAATATGGGCTGCTCCTGCGCCTTTTCGCCCATCTGCTGGGACGAGGAGGGAAACTGTGTGGATAACAGGCTTTTTGTGGCGGGAGAGGATTTTACCGGCATTAAGTACGCGGACTTTGATATGGATAAGCTCCGCGCCTACAGGGAAAATGAGATGATGGGGAACACGTTCAGAAAAGTGAGAGCTTACGGCAGACTCCTTGACGGGGCTGTTTCCGCGCCGTTTATACGGGAGGACAATGACCGCCGGGCGTAAGCCTTTTCCGGGAGGCCGCGCCGTATGCGCGGCCTCCCGGAATTTTTGCAATAAGCCGAAAAAATAATAAAAATTTTCCGGGAAGTGTGACAAAATCCGCCTTGCGTGTGTTATATTAGTGAAAGCTTTCATAATAAGGTCAGAAGGTGATGCGATGGACGATAAGGAGTTTTGCGGCTGCGCCGACCGGTATAAGGACATGGTTTACCGCGTGGCGCTGAATTTCCTGGGCGCTGGGAGCGACGCGGAGGACGCGGTACAGGAGGCTTTTTTGAAGCTCTATACCTCCGGGAACGGCTTTGAGAGTGAGGAGCACCGGCGGCGGTGGCTTATCCGCGTGACGCTTAATATCTGCAAAAATATGGAGCGAAGCCGGAAAAACAGGCGGCAGGTGCCGCTGGAGGCTTTGGAGCTGCCGGCGGAGTTTGAAACTGAGGAGCAGACGGAGCTCTATTCCGCCGTCATGTCCCTGCCGGAAAAATACAGGACGGTGCTGTACCTTTTCTATTACGAGGAATATTCCGTAAGGGAGATAGGTCAGATACTTGATATACGGGAGTCCAACGTCACCACACGCCTTTCCCGCGGGAGGGAATTACTCAAAACACAGCTTATGGAGGCGAGAAAAGATGAATTTTGAGAAGCTGTACAGGGAGACATTTTCACAGGTGCGCTTTGAGGGCGATATAAGCCCACAGGGCTTAAAAAAGAGAAGACGGCGCCGCAGCATCGGGAAGCTTCTTATCCTGGCCGCCGCCGTGTGCGCCGTCGGGATGCTGGGACTTACGGCCTACGCCATGGGCTTTTTGAACCTTCGGAGCTTTCTTATAAAAAATCCGGAGCCGGCCCTGACAGCAGCCCCAACGGCGGCTGAGACGGAATTCGCGGCGGCGGCGGTCGATACGCCGGAGCCGGAGGCCGTACTGTCCCTGCAGGGCTATTCCGACTCGCCGGAGTCAAAGGCCACCGGGGAGTGGCGGGAATTTCTGAACAGCTATGACGCCGACGGGGCAATAATAAGCGAGATCGGCAACAGCCCCACGGAATTTGACGAGAAATACTCGGAATACCTGGTCTACACTCAGGAGATGGCGGATAAGCTGGAGGAGATTGCGGCAAAATACGGGCTGAAGCTCCATAAAACAGTGGAGATACTTGACCACGACCAGCTTGCGGAGCGGGTAGGCGGCGAATTTTTAGGGGAGTATCACGCGAGATACAGCGGATATATCTACGAGGACGGCTTTTTCAGCACGGACGGGGACTACGCTTTTCCAGACGGTATGGTGGGATATCAGCTTACAAGGAGCATCCCCGGCACCCTTACTGAAATTTCGCTCAATCTGGGCGACATTTCGGAATACCGGCAGCTTCAGTACACCGCGCCGGACGGCACCGCCCTTCTGCTGGCTCTGAGCCCATCGAAGTGCCTTATAATATGCGATTTGGGCGGCGCTTATGTGACGGTGAACGTGCTGGCGGGCACCGATACCGCGGGTGAGTATGTTATGACGGAGGAAAAGCTTGAAGAAATGGCGGACTCCATATACTGGCAGGAAATGGCCCCATAATCGCGGGCGGAATTAAAAACAGGGGCCGACCGCGCTGATATATAAATAGTCTGCCGCCGGGAATGGCCGGAGGGCGTAAAAATTCGGCGCACTGAAAAGCACAGGCTCCGATAAAACTGTGGAGGTAAGAATATGAGATACGTTAAATTAATTTCACTTATTGCTGCGGCGCTTATGCTCACCGCCTGCTCCGCGACCGCGGGAAACGGTAAGAGCGGCGTGATGTCGGCGGCGTCCCCCGCAGCGGAGGCGTCGCCAACAGCGGAGGTATCGCCTGGGTTAGAGGCGTCCCCCGGGCTGGAGACCTCCCCAACAGCGGAGCCTGATTCAATACCCACGGAGGCCCCCGCGCCTGAGACCGCCGGGACAGGTGCGCCGGAGACGGATTACGGAGCCGCGCGGCGCTCGGCCTACGCCGACGCTCTGGAAAATCTGCTTAATAACCGTGTCCTGCCCGGCGGGGAAACGGTGGACCTGATGGGCTCCATGGAGGATAACCAGTTCGGCGTATTCGATGCGGATTTGGACGGCGAGGACGAGCTGGTGATACTGTATTCCAGCACCTATATGGCCGGAATGGTGGGCAAGGTGTACGGCTACGATGGGGAAAAGGGCGCTATGATAGAGGAACTGTCAGAATTTCCGGCCTTGAGATTCTACGATAACGGCGCGGTGACGGCGGACTGGTCCCATAACCAGGGGTTGGCCGGGGAATTCTGGCCCTACACCATATACGAATATAACGCCGGTACCGGCGTGTACGAATGCAAAGGCTCGGTGGACGCCTGGCAGAAGAAATATTTTGAGACGGACTTCGAGGGCAACGCCTTTCCGGACGATATTGACGCCGACAGGGACGGCTTTGTGTACTATCTTATGACCGACGCGGGATACGGCGACCCGGTGGACGGAGCAGAGTACGAAAGCTGGCGTGATAAGGTCCTGGCCGGGGCAAAAGAAATAACGGTGAACTGGCTTGACCTGACGGAGGATAACATTAAGAGCGTCCGCTGAGACCGTATCGGCGGAAAAATTTTTGGAAACTTACCGTTTTAAGGGAAAAGATGGCGAGTTGCACAATATTTCCGGGAAATTTGAAGGATTTCCCGGAAATATTTTTTTGTTTTCCGGCAGGATTTTTTGAGGTGCGTGTCGTATAAGCATATAGAAACTGCGGAGGCTAACAAAAATGAACACACGGGAAAAGCGCGAAAAATTAGAAGAGATAATGGTCTGCCCCAGGGGCGTCCGGGCTGAGGACTCCAAGGGCAGGCTCAGGCCGGAGGAGCAGTGCCAGATTCGAACCTGTTTCCAGCGGGATGTGGACAGAATAATCCACTGCAAATCCTTCCGGCGCTTAAAGCATAAGACACAGGTTTTCCTTCAGCCAGAGGGGGATCACTACAGGACGCGGCTGACCCACACTCTGGAGGTGACCCGGATAGCCAGGACCATAGCCCGCGCCCTGGAGCTCAACGAGGATTTGACGGAGGCAATCGCTCTGGGCCATGACCTGGGCCATACGCCCTTCGGCCACGCCGGTGAACGGGCGCTGAACGCCATAGTGGACGGCGGCTTCCGCCATTACGACCAGAGCCTGCGGGTGGTGGACAGGATCGAAAACGGCGGCCGGGGGCTTAACCTCACCTACGAGGTGAGAAACGGCATAGTCCGGCATACCGTAAACCCGCCGGCGGACACGCTGGAGGGCAGGATAGTGAAATTATCCGATAAAGTGGCCTACATAAATCACGATGTGGATGACGCCATCCGGGCCGGGCTGATATCCGAGAGCGACCTGCCCGGGGAGATAACGAGCGCTTTGGGCACCCGTTCCAGCGTCAGGCTTGACACAATCATAAAGGACATTATCGAAAACAGCACGGATAAAGACGATATTTTCATGAGCCCCGAAATGTACTTTATCGTGGAAACCTTCCACAACTTTATGTACGATAACGTGTACTTAAATCCCACGGCCAAGGGCGAGGAGTCCAAGGTGGCCGGAATTTTGGGCGGTATATTCGAGCACTATGTAAAGTATCCGGAAAAGCTGCCCCAGGAGTACAGGGACATAGCCGAGGAGGACGGGCTGCAGCGCGCCGTCAGCGACTATGTCTCCGGCATGACCGACAAATACGCCATGTTCGTATACGGCGAGGTGTACATACCGGCAGCGTGGCAGATAAGGTAGTAAAGCCGCTTTTGTATATTTATTGTAATCATGGGAGAAAATCAGGGAAGGAGGTCTTTTTGTGGCTTTTCCTGAACGATTTATAGAGGAGCTTATAAGCCGCAGCGATATTGTTGACGTTGTGAGCAGCTATGTGGCCCTCACAAAGCGCAGCGGCAGCAGCATGTTCGGGCTTTGCCCCTTCCATAACGAAAAGACCCCGTCCTTTTCTGTTTCCGCCGATAAGCAGATATATCACTGCTTTGGCTGCGGCAAGGGCGGCGGAGTGATAAATTTCATAATGGAGATAGAAAACCTCTCCTATCCGGACGCGGTGTATTTCCTTGCAAAGCGCGCCGGCCTGACTGTGCCCGAGGATGACAGGCCGGATCCAAACCGGGGCCGGCGGGCCAGAATGCTGGAGCTAAACCGGGACGCCGCCAGGTTTTTTTATGATATGCTCTCAAGGCCGGAGGGAGCTGCGGCGGTGGAGTATATAAACAGGCGGGGACTTACGAAAAAAATGGTCACGAGCTTCGGACTGGGCGCAGCCCCGGACAGTTGGACGAACCTTACCGACGCCATGATGAAAAAGGGCTATACGGCAAAGGAGCTTACCGACGCTGGCCTTGCCAAGGTGAGCCGGAACGGCCGCGGTGGGGTTTACGACATGTTCCGGAACAGGCTGATGTTCCCGGTTATAGATGTGCGGGGCAGCGTAATAGGGTTTTCCGGCAGAATACTTGGAGACGGGGAGCCGAAATACCTAAACTCCCCGGATACGCTTGTTTTCAATAAGAGCCGGAATCTTTTTGCCCTTAATCTGGCGAAAAAATCAAAGCTGGGTATGCTTATTCTGGCTGAGGGCAATATAGACGTGGTGTCGCTCCACCAGGCCGGCTTCGACTGCGCGGTGGCGTCCCTGGGGACGTCGCTTACGTCGGAGCAGGCGCGGCTTATGACGCGCTATACCCAGGAGGCTATAATAGCCTACGATTCCGACGGAGCAGGAATAAAAGCCGCACAGCGCGCCATAGGAATTCTTGAAAGCGTTGGGCTCAAAGTGCGCGTACTGCGGATTCCGGGCGCAAAGGACCCGGATGAATTTATCCAGAAGAACGGGGCCGACGCATTCCGGCTTATACTTGATAAAAGCGAAAACTATATAGATTACCAGCTCCTTATTTTAAAGGACAAATACGATTTAAAGACAGACGACGGCCGGGTGGCGTTCCTGAGCGAGGCCACGGAGCTTATAGCCGGCCTTAAAAATTCTGCGGAGCGTGAAATTTACGGCACAAAGGCAGCCGAATACGCGGGAGTGACGAAGGACGGTTTTCTGCTGGATGTGCGCAGGGCCGTAAAGAGCAAGGGCTACAGGGCCAAAAAACAGGCGGAGCGCAGGGAGCTTATGCCCAGGGGCCGGCAGTCCGGCTCGGCTATCCGCTATGAGAGGGAGGAATCGGCCCCGGCAGAGGAAGGCGTTTTGGGCATACTTACAGCATACCCTGATATGGAGCCTATGACGGCGCAGCTTAGCCCGGAGGATTTTTCCTCGGATTTTTCAAGAAAAGCCTTCAGTATCATAAGGCGCAGAATAAGAGACGGAAAAAGCGTTGAAATACCGATGCTCCAGGAGGAGCTGGAGCCTGATGAAATCTCCCGCCTGACGCTTATAGCGTCCCGGCCGGAAAACCGGTCCAACAGCGAAAAGGCAATGGCGGATTACATAGATAAAATAAAGGAGTCGAAAATCAAGAGTCAGGGGGCGGAAGACCTTAGGGCCTACCTTGACGTGATGAAGCAGAAAAAGGGTTTGGGTGATAATTATGGCAAATAACAAGTTGAACAGCGGGAATGAATTAAACGAGCTTGCGAAGGATGAGCTTTTGGAGCAGCAGCCGGAGGAAATTGGAGAGGACGCCGCCGCGGATCCGGCTGAGGAGGAAATAATAGAGGAGAGCGCCCCAAAAACGGCGAAAAAGAACGCAAAAAAGGCGAAAAGCGCGGCGATAGACATGTCCCTGCCCCCGGAGGAGCGGCTTGCCGCTCTTATTGAGATGGGGAAAAAGAAGGGTAAGCTCAGCGCCAAGGAGATAAGCGATGTAGTAGAGACTATAAACGACCAGGAGCAGATAGATAAGTTCTACGAAAATGTGGAAAAGACCGGTATAGAGATGACCATCGGCGACGAGCTGCCGGATCTCACAATGGACGACGTGGCCCCGGCTATCGAGGAGCTTGAGGAGATAACCGAGGAGGAGATTGTAAATCCCGAGGTTCTTATGGACAGCTTCAGCGTCGACGACCCGGTGCGCATGTACCTTAAGGAGATAGGAAAGGTAAACCTTCTCACCTCCGAGGAGGAGCGGGAGCTTGCCATCCGCATGAACGAGGGGGACGAGGAGGCCAAAAAGCGCATGGCCGAGGCAAACCTCCGTCTTGTGGTCAGCATCGCAAAGCGCTATGTGGGCCGCGGAATGCAGTTTTTGGACCTTATCCAGGAGGGCAATCTGGGCCTTATAAAGGCGGTTGAGAAATTTGACTACACAAAGGGCTATAAATTTTCCACATACGCCACCTGGTGGATACGTCAGGCGATAACAAGGGCAATTGCCGACCAGGCCAGGACGATACGCATCCCTGTTCACATGGTGGAGACTATAAACAAGGTGATCCGGGTGTCCCGGCAGCTTCTCCAGGAGCTGGGCCACGACCCCACGCCCGAGGAGATAGCGGCGGAGATGAACATGCCGGTAGACAAGGTGCGGGATATACTGAAGATTGCCCAGGAGCCTGTGTCCCTGGAGACGCCAATAGGCGAGGAGGAGGACAGCCACCTCGGAGATTTCATCCCCGACGAGGACGCCTCCGCCCCGGCGGAAGCCGCCTCCTTCACACTGCTCAAGGAGCAGCTTATGAATGTGCTGGGCACTCTCACACCAAGGGAGGAAAAGGTGCTCAGGCTCCGTTTCGGCCTGGAGGACGGCAGAACCAGGACCCTTGAGGAGGTGGGCAAGGAGTTTAACGTCACCCGTGAGCGTATCCGGCAGATAGAGGCGAAGGCCCTGAGAAAGCTCCGCCACCCGTCCAGAAGCAAAAAATTAAAGGACTTTTTGAATTGATCCCTACTTTTTCAATGATTCAATGAAAACGCCCCCTTTCCTTCTGCTATACAGAAATCAGGGGGCGTTTGGCCAGTTCTTTGACAGACTGGAGCGCGAAAGCAAAATGCTTTCGCGCTTTTTCTGAAACAGCACAAATCGTTTTGACGGAAATCAGAGTTTCCTTAGCATTACGGTTGCATTTTTCCGCGCCGCATAATATAATAATCATAGAAGAGCCATTATACCCGTTCGTAAGGGCGGGGAATGGCGGTGATATGCGCAGATGGAACGGAGGTACTGTATATGGCACCTGTAATTGACCCCAATTTCGTTCAGACACAGCAAAAAATTGT
>CAZBUH010000067.1:0-11314 GCA_964495095.1 uncultured Oscillospiraceae bacterium
CTTTTCATACAGTCCAAGCTTATAGTTCATTTTATCCTCCTTATTATTATCTCTGACTCATTATGCAACAGCCGCAAGCGGCTATTGCATATCGCCATGTGCCGTCTCCGACGGCACAGCGAATTTGAATTTTAAGCGCACAGGCGCGGAGTGCCTGTATGCGCGTATAATAACCGCGTTACGGTTATTATACACTAAAATCATACCATTGTGGGAATAACTTTAAAAATATCTGAAGTTATATACTCCTATTTATTTTTATAAATACCGCACCCCGATTTTCCGCGCTTTTATACCTTAAAATGCCATGTTTTCTCCAAAATTCCCCTCCAGGCTATATGGATTCTCATATACCTCTATTTCATAATATATATTTCACAAATTCTTAAAATTTGCCTATGATTAGGACAAAGGATATACATATTCCGGCGGCCCCGTATGCCCGAAATATGCACATTCCAAAGTCCAAAATAAAACCGAAAAGGAGAAAAGCTCATGAAAAAGTCGAAAATTATTGCTCTGGCATTGGCTCTCGTCTTTATTCTCGCCCTTTTCGCCGGGTGCGGAGACTCCGGCAGCGAGAACCCCACAGAGGCTCCGGCCAAGACCGAAGCTCCCCAGGCCGGCGAGGAGCCTGAGCAGCCCGCTGATGGCGAGGAGCCTTCGGACTCCAAGTATCCCCTTACGACAGATGATGTTACGCTGTCCTTCTTCTATCAGACCGACAGCTCCACAATGGGAATGTCCTTTGATATCTCCCAGAACAAGGCCTATAAGGAGGCCGGAGAGATAACCGGCATCAACCTCGAGTTCATGCCTGTCTCCAACTCCGCTTTTACAGACCAGTTCAACGTGCTGCTGGCCAGCAACACCCTTCCCGACATCGTGAGCGACTTCACCGTTGCCTACACTAACAGCATCGACTACGCCGTTGAGGAGGAGCTTGTTGTAGACCTGGAGCAGTACAGCGATCTCTGCCCCAACTATATGGGCTATCTTGAAAGCAACACCGCTTTCAACAACGACGCCCACACCGACTCCGGCTACCTGCCCATCTTCTACCGCCTGCAGGATTACACCCGCATCCGTCAGGGCATGGTCATCCGTCAGGACTGGCTGGATAAGCTGAATCTTGAGACACCTGTCACCTATGACGACGTACACGACGTCCTCACCGCCTTCCACAACGAGTACGGCGCTTCCCTGCACCTCTATCAGGACGTCTCCACCGAGTTCAGCGACGGCTACAACGCGCTGTTCTCCTTCTGGAACACCTTCATGCCCTTCTATCAGGTAGACGGCGTTGTGAAGTACGGCCTTATTGAGGACTCCTACAAGGATTACCTCACCATGCTGGCCCAGTGGTACAGCGAGGGCCTCATCCACCCTATGGGCATCTATGACGACCAGCACACACTGTTTTCTTTCAACGATGATTCAAAGTACGTTGTAAACAACGAGGTCGGCATATTCCGTACCTACGCCGACCAGTTCAACGGCTTCAAGGATCTCTCCGACGACCCGGACTTTGAGCTTGCCGGTCTTGCCACCCCCGTTCTCAAAGAGGGCGACACCGTAAAGGTCACCTCCGGCTACATTCTCTCCGGCGCTTCCGTAAGCTCCAGCCTGCCCACCGTTATAAACGCTGAGTCCGACTACATTGAGCTTGCAATCCAGTATATGGACTTCTTCTACTCCGAGGACGGCATCCGCCTTGTGAGCTACGGCACAGAGGGCGAGACCTGCACCAAGAATCCTGACGGCACCTACTCCCTTAACGAGCTGATCCTGGCCAATTCCGACGGCCTCACCACCGAGCAGGCCGCGAAGCTCTACATGTGCTACCTTATCCCCTCCTACACCGACCCGGCCATTTTCGACGACGCTCTTGATCCCGCGGCTCTCGAGTGCTACGACATCTGGCTCTCCAACAGGAGCACGGAGTATATGCTGCCCACCACCGTCACCCTTACCGCCGACGAGACTGATTCCGTCAACACCGTTATGGGCGACGCCATGACCTACGCCTCTGAAAACATCCTGGCCTTTGTAACAGGCGAGAAGCCTATCTCCGAGTTTGACAGCTTTGTTGCCACCCTCAAGGAAATGGGCATCGACCAGTGCATTGCCGACTATCAGACGGCATACGACAGATACCTCGCAAGATAAAACCGATTTTCTTCCGGGAAAGGCCAACGGCCTTTCCCGGAACTTTTTATGCCCGTTCCTGTGGGCCTTATCTCAGCTAAAGCGCGCCGCCGTCTTAGCTGAGATATTTTTTTGACTTTTTGCCGTGATTATTTTAAAATAGCTATATCGGAGGTGACTTCTATGGAATTAAACCAGCTTAACTATTTCCGCACCGTAGCCAGGCTCCAAAATGTCACGAAGGCGGCGGAGGAGCTCTATATATCCCAGCCGAATCTGAGCACATCCATAACGAGGCTCGAGACCAGCCTGGGCGTTGCGCTTTTTGAGCGGAAAAAGGGCAAAATAAAGCTCACCCCAAACGGCGAGATATTTTTGGCCCATGTAAACCGCATGTTCCAGGAGCTTGACACCGCCATGGCCACCATAAAGGAGCAGAACGAATACTCCATGGACAGGATATCCCTGGCCTCCTGCCTCAGCGGGCTTGTGCCGCGGTTTTTCTCCGAGTACTATGTAGATTACGGCCTTGTGCCCACTGAGCAGTATGTGGCCTCCAACCAACAGGTTTCCGAGATGCTCTTAAAAAAGGAGCTGGACGCCGCCATTTTGACGGAGTGTCCCCCCAGCTCTGACGTTGACTGGTATCCCATATGCAGCGACGAGCTTGTGGCGATGGTTTTAAAGGACAACCCCCTGGCGAAGCTGGAGCACGCGTCCCTTAAAAACTTCCGCTACGCCCACTTTATCTGCAATGAGCTGTATTTCGACAAGGCCTCCCTTGAGGCCCTCTGCAAAAATGAGGACTTTCTCCCCAATATTGTCCGTGTGAGCAACGAGGCGGACCCGCCGGTGGAATGCATCACCGATTTTGGCAGCAACGTCATGATAATCCCGTCACTCTACGTTGCAAATATCGCTGAGCACGGCGGCCAGCGCCCCCAGTTCCTGCGGCTGCACGATCACTTCAACACCATAAACATCGGCCTCGCCCGCCACAAATCCCGGGCCCAGAGCGCCTACCATGACGAATTTTGCAGCTATGCCATCGAAAAGCTGAGGAGTATTATAAAAACGGACAAGGATAAATCCGCGGAGTATATATCGTAACAATGCAAAACAAATGCCGCCCCATGAGGTTTAAAGCCCATGGGGCGGTATGTTTCTCTCTTATAAATATCCGGCGCGGTCTAAATTTTTCCGGCGCTTTTTCTCAAAAAAGCGTCACTCCGCTATAAGCACGCATGTCGGGGCCGGTACCGGGACGCTGAAGCCTGTGGGCACAAGCGTCCTGTTTTCATAGTCAACCTTAAAGCTTGCAAGGAAATCCGAGGACTGGTGCCCCACAACGGCGAATCTGCCGTCTGGTGTGAAGCTGAAATCGCGCGGCTCCACCCCGGGCAGGTCGTATGTCCCCGCCTCTGTCAGCAGCCCGCTCTCCTTATCCACGCTGAATATGGCGAGGGAATTTATAAACGGCCCCCGGTTTGAGCCCATGAGCATACTGCCGTCGGGCGTCATTTTTATCGCCGCAGGAAAGCACAGCGCGTCCGGCTCCGCCGTGGAGCAGGTCTGGATGCGCTGAAGCATCTCCTTTTCCTCCGGGCAATAGCGGAACGCATATATCTCATGGCTTCCCTCGGTTATATTATAGAGGTACTTCCCGTCGGGAGAAAACTTAAAATGCCTCGGACGCACAGGCCCCGTCTTAAAGGTGAACACCCGCTCCAGCTTCTCCCCCTCCAGGGAGTAGAGCATTATCCGGCCGGTGCCGCATTCTGCCACGCACAGGTATTTTTTATCCGGCGTCATCATTACGCAGTGTACCTGCGGGAGCTGCTTTCCATCCGGCTCCTGCTGCACAACCTCCAGCAGCTCTCCGATGGAGCCGTCGGCGTTTAACGCGAAAACGTTCACAGAGCCGCCCATATAGCTGGCCACATAGAGTTTTTTCCGCTCATCGTCAACGGTCAGATGCGCCGCCAACTGTCCCACCGTGGGTCTCTGGCCTAAAGGCGTGGGAGCGCCCTTTTCATCCAGCCTGAATGAGCAGACGCCGGCTCTGGCGGCGCCCATGTAGTGCATCCCCTCGATAGTGCCGTAAAGTGTCTTTTTATCTGCGGATATGGCGAGATATCCCGGGTCATGGGCTTTGGCGGAGCCTTTTACCGTAAGCTCCCCCGTTTCAGCGTCTATCCCGACCCAGTAGACACCGCGGCTTCCACGGACAGAATCCGTGCCAATATATGCGTTATATTCCTTTTTTGACATTGCGGCGCCTCCTAAAGGGTCTCATATGCCGCCGGCGGCTGCGGTACAAGCTCCGGCACGGCGGTCTTTGAATACTGCCAATGATATGTGGTGGGCCTTTCCGCCGTTATGCGCTCGGTGCCCAGCCGAAGCAGCGAATCCCTTGCCTCGTCGTCCTCATACCGGCTTTCCGAATACCTAACCCAGTCCTTGTAGAACGGGCAGCGGAAAACGTCGTACACATGGAGGTGGAGTATTTTCCACTCCCCGTTCTCCTTTTTAAAGTCCGCGCCAAGCTTCTGCCAGACCCAGTCGGCCATGATATGTGAGCCGTCCTCATCGGCCGGGCTTTCGTCAACGGAGGGAATCCCGCTCTCCATCCCAGCGGGGAAAACCGCAGCCTCACAGCCGAAGCCCGTCCAAAGGCCCCTGGCCGTTTTGCCGTCTCCTGCAATCTCGATTACAGGGGTGGAAACAGAACAGAGTGAAAGGCAGCCGGCTCCAGGTCTTTTGAGAAGCCCGTACTTTTTGTGGTAGTAGTCCCTGATGCCGTTTCTCGCCTTGCAGTAAACCCCGTCGGCCCCCTCCTCGATGGTTATGTCATCGTCGTCGGACCATAGCTGGGCCAAAATCTCCTCCCACATAAGCGCCGTGTGCAGATACTGGTAGCGGCCCATGAGGTTTTCAATTTTCCCCCTGTCCTCATTGGCCTGCACCTTCCCCTGAAGCTCAGTAAGCAGGGCCTCCATCTCCTGTACCGTCATTACACCGTCCCCTTTACATAGCGGTCATAATAGCTGAAGGTCTCGTCAAATGTATTATAGGGCACGGGAGGCGCGGGATACTCCGGGCAAACGTCGTCGGTGCTGTACTCCCAGTGATAGGTGGTAGGCTCGTCGCACTTGAATTCGTCGGGTATCCAATCCAGCGACCGGTGCTCCTCCTTGTAATCCACCCAGCTCATGGAGAAGGGCGTGTGGAAAAGCCCTACCGTGTGCAGATGCCATATCTTCCACTGTCCGTCCTCTCTTATAAAGTCCATAGCGTATCTGGCCCAGGTCCAGTGGGGATCCAGCACATTGTCGTCGTCCTTGGGTGAGGTTTCGGCGCCGGTTATAAACCACAGGCCCTTGGCGGTTTTCCCGTCCCGGGCAATCTCGATTACAGGGGTGGTTATGCAGTTCGCGTGGAGCCTGCCCTTGCCGTCGCCCAGCAGGAGCTTGGCGTGCATCTCGGGATAGAGCTTTCTTATTCCGCTGGCGCCCTTGTACACGCCCCAGTTTGCTATTTCCGCCGTGGTGTCGTCACGCTTTGAAAAAAGCTCCGCAACGTCCTCATATCTGTTTGAAAAATGGTAATAGACATAGCGGCCCATTATATTGGATACCTCGGCTCTGTCTGTAAGCGCCTGAAGCTGCTCTGCGGGTGTAAGTTCTTTTAACATAACAATATCCTTTCCTGTTTATTACTACAGGGAAGCGCCTTACGGCGCTTCCCCTCCTTCTTTTTTTAGCCTCTGCTTACGTATCTGTCGTAGGAATTCTGCTTGATGGCGATGCAGTCCTCTATGCCCATGGCCTTGAGCTGCTCAACGAAGGCGTCAAAATCGCTGTCCAGATTGAGCTCCCCGATTATAAACCTGGGGATAGCCTCGCACATGTATGTAGTGAGCTCGGACCACTTCTCATTAAATTCGTTGGACTCATCCGTGGTAAGCGTACAGGCTGTGGGATAGTAGCCGGAGCCGTCCTGATTGGAGCCCCACACCTGGCCTGCGCTGGACGCAAGCTCAGTATAAGCCGCGTCGTTCCTCCCCTTAAGGCACAGCGTGGGAGGATCGTTGAGGCAGTAGATGCCCATGGAGACGCGGGTGCCCTGCTCGTGCTTTGTCACAAGGTCGGTGTAAACCGGCTCGCCCTGCTCATTGTACTCAAAGCCCTCGCCTTCAATTCCCCATGTGCCCAGGAACGCGCCCTCGTCTGTCCAGAAGTAGTCGAAGTACTTCATAACAAGCTCCACCTGCTCGCAGTCTGTGCTGATGGCGTATTTTGCCTGGGGAGCTCCCTGCTCCTGAGAGGTATAGTGGAAGGTCTCGCCGGCGGTTTTACCGATATCCGCCATAGGGGCGATGACCCCGTCCTCCAGCATGGTCTGGTGGGTGTCAATATAGGCTATACCGGTGGAGAAAACGCCGAATTCTCCGGTATAGAGCCTGTCAAGCGCCTCTGTGTATTCAATCTTTATCTGGTCAACGTCCGATACAAAGTCGCTGTAGATAAGGCCCTCGTCATACCAGGATCTCATCATGGTGAGGTAATCCTTATAGCCCTGCTCGATATAGCTGAAGCGCACTGTTCCATCCTCCACATAGAAGGGATAGAAAGCGTCCTCCACATAATAATAGGTGTTTATTCCGAAGCCGTTGCCCAGGAAATTGTTGACGCTGTTGCCCAGATAGTTTACCCACATCGTGCCCTTGCCCAGCTCTGTCGTAAAGGCGGTAAGCACGTCGTGCAGCTCATCATAGGTGGTGGGCATACCCATATTTACGGCGTCCAGGTAATCCTGGCGGATAGCGACGCCGTTTATGGTGAGGTCGGACTCCTCAACAATGTACATGGAGCCGATACGGCCGTCGTCGTCGGAAATCCACTTTGTATAATTGTGGTCCTCCATATACTTCCAGTAGTTGGGCATGTTCTCCTGGATGCCGTACTCGTTCAGGTCAATGATAATCCCGTCCTCCATGGCCTTGGGTATTCCGCCGCCGTAGAGGGAGTGGACGTTGCTTATAACGTCGCAGTAATCTCCGCCGGCTATCATGACGGGGAACTGCTCCGCCTGAGCGGCTCCGGAGACGAGATTCGCGTCAAATACCACGTTGGAAAGCTCCGCATAATACTTTATAACAGAGTTTTCGCTCAGATTTTCAATGTAATTCAGCACCAGAGGATGGCATACCACCCATCCGGTAATCGTGGTCTCCTCTTCCGTAAGAGGAAATGAGATTTCACCTGTGGGGGCCTCGGTCTCCTGAGCTTCCGGGGTTTCCGGAGCCTCCGATGCCTCAGTCCCGGGCTGCTGAGTCTCAACAGGCTCAGGGCTGGCGCTGCTTTCATCATCCGCGCCGTCTCCGCAGCCTGCGAACATGCTGACTGCGAGAGCCAGGGCAAGCAGCAGGAAAAGCGCTCTTTTTGTTCTTTTCATTTTATTTCTCCTTTCCAGTCTCGTTTTGTCCAACCAAAAGGGTCTCTATGAATTCGTAAGTGTACGCTTTGAATTTTGCGGTATACCGAACTGCACTTTCTGTTTTCCGTCCCACCCCCCGGGCCTCTGGCCAGCAGGCTTCAAGGGGGCATATGCTTAAAGCTTAATAGCTAAAGGTCTCGCTGAAGGTCCAATAAGGCTCCGGAGGTGCCGGCATGTTCTCTGTGCAGACGCTCGGGCTGTATTGCCAGTGGTATCCGCCCTCCTCGTCAGCCTTTAATTCGTCCGGCAGAATCAGTTTTTCATGGTCCGGCTCAAACACCCAGCTCTCCTCGAATTTTGTCTGGAATAGGCCCACGCACGCGTAGTGCCAGATCTTCCACTCCCCGTCCTCTTTCAAAAAATCAATGGCGTATCTCGCCCAGGACCAGTACGCCTCGTAGCTCTCCCCGTCGTCGCCGGCGCATGAATTTGCTCCGGTAAACATCCAGAGCCCCTTGGCGGTTTTGCCGTCCCCGGCCACCTCAATAACAGGAGTGGAGACCGGGTTAAAATGCAGCCGTCCGCGTCTGTCGGTGCCGTCCAGGAACTCATGGACGCCTACAAAAAGCCTTTTTACCCCTTCGATTCCATAGTACCGTCCCCAGTTCGCTATCTGTGCCCTGGTGTCCGGGTCCTTTGCAAAAAGGGAAAACACCTTTTCATGCTCGTCGGCAAAATGCCAATACACATATTTGCCCATTACATTCTGTATCTCAAAATAGTCCTGGTTCCGCCGGGCTGTCTCCTCCGCGGTCAGCTCTCTTTTCTCCGACATTTCCCTCACCTCCAAATCAGTAGCCGGACGTCTCGTCAAACGTCCAATAAGGCTCCGGCGGAGCCGGCACGTTCTCCGTCCTTTTGTCCGTGCTGTAGTACCAGGTGTAGCCACTCTCGCTGTCCGGCTGAAGCTCCGGCGGCAGCTCGGGCTTCGGAGGCTCTTTCGTACCCACCCATGTGACGCCGAATTTCGTGCGGAAAAATCCGATAAGGTTAAAATGCCATATTTTCCAGCTTCCGTCCTCTTTTATAAAGTCCACGGCGTACCTGGCCCAGGACCAGTATGCCTGATGCCCGCCGTTCTCACGTACCGTGTCCGCTCCGGTAAATATCCAGAGTCCTCTGGCGGTTTTGCCGTCCCCGGCCACCTCGATGCAGGGGGTGGTTATGGGGTCGCAGTAAAAGCAGCCCACGCCGCCGTCTATGTACTTCATAACTCCGGAATAGAGGCGCTTTATGCCGTCCGCTCCCTTATAGACGCCCCAGTTGGCTATTTGCGCCCGGGTGCCCTGGCTCTTAAGGGCAAAAAGCTCCGCCATTTTGTCATATTCCCGCGCAAAAAGAAGATAGGTGTACGTGCCCATAAGGTTACGCACCGCTATTTCGTCCGCTGTGCGAAAGGCCTGCTCCTGAGGCGTAAGTACCTTAGTCTCCATAAAATTTCCCCTCCTGTGGCTTAAAGATAGCTGAAAGTCTCGCTGAAGGTCCAGTAAGGCTCCGGCGGCGCCGGTATGGCCTCAGTGCAGAGCTCCGTGCTGTATTGCCAGTGATAGTATCCCGTGTCGATGTCCGGCCGCAGCTCCTCCGGGAAATCAAACTTCACATGGTCGGGGGCGAATACCCAGGCCTCCTCAAATTTTGTCTGGAATATGCCTGTAACTATGGAATGCCATATTTTCCACTGCCCGTTTTCCTTTATAAAATCGGCGGCAAAGCGTGAATAAGACCACTGGGCCTGGAACGTCCCCTCGGCCCTGTTGGGGCTGGTGTTGGCGCCTGTGCAGCACCAAAGGCCCTTGGCGGTCCTGCCGTCCCCGGCCACCTCCACAATTGGGTTTAAAAGGGTATTCGTGTGGGTACGGCCCGTCCTGTCGCCCCGCTCCAGCCATTTCTGGACGCCCAGCATAAGCCGTGCGACACCCTCCCGGCCCACATAGATTCCCCAGTTTGAAATCTGGGCCTTAATGTCCGGGGTCTCCTTTGCGTAAAGGTCAAAAACTTTTTCGTGCATATCGGCGTGATGCCAATACTGATATTTTGCGGCGATATTCTGTATTTCCCGTATATCGGCCTGGCGCTGTACCATGTCCTCAAAGGACAGGCTGAATTTACCTCCCATTGCCTTCCCCTCCTGATTTAAAAATCCGCCTGGTTAAAGCTCATTCTTTTGTACTTTCGTACAAAAGAAGCCGGTACCGGCTTGCGAAATTTTTCAGATTACAAAAACGACGGATACGGCAGGTTTGTGTCCACCGTGAAGCAGTCGTCAAAGCCCCTGGGATAGTGGTATTTGATTCTGTCCTTATCCCCCGGATACTCGAACATGCCGCCCACCTGCCAGATAAACGGCTTAAAGGCGTACTGCATCATATCCTTCCTGTAGTTATACAGCATCAGAATCTCGTTGGGATCGGCCTGGAAATTCGTCCATATATCATGGTGGAACGGTATGATGACCTTGCACCTTGTGGCCTCCGCCATACGCAGGATATCAGAGGCGGTCATTTTATCGGTAATGCCCCTGGGATTTTCGCCGTAGGAGCCCAGGGCCACGTCTATCTCATATTCATTTCCGTGCTTGGCGTAGAGATTTGAATAGTGGGAATCTCCGCTGTGGTAGATGCTGCCGCCGGGAGTCTTTATAAGGAAATTTACGGCCTTATAGTCCATGTCGTCCGGTATTCTGCCCCTTATGTCCCCATCAGGCGGGGAGGTTATAAGCGCCGTCCTGTCAAAGGACTCCAGGGCGATTATCTCGCAGTCACCGACAGTCAGCCTGTCGCCGGGCTTCACGGCAATACACCGCTCCGCCGGGACGCCCCAGTCCACCCATTTGTCAACGCAGCCCTGGGGTCCCACAAATGGCACCGTGTCCGGGCAGTTTCTCAGCACCGACGCCGCCAGATTGGGGTCCATGTGGTCGTTGTGGTAGTGGGTGGACAGCACCGCGTCAACCTTTTTCACGGCGAAGGGATCAAAAACGCAGGGCACCGCCCGGAGGTTGGGCTGAAGCTTGACTCCTCCGCACATTCTCGCCATCTGGTGCTGCGGATCTATGGTTTTTTTCGCCTTTGTCCGCTTTCCGGAGCCAAACCAGTTATCTATGGATATCTGCGTCGTCTCCGTCTTTATCCAAAGGCCGGTGCAGCCCAGCCACCACATTTTGAACGTGCCCGGAGCTACAGGCTCCTCCTCTATCTCCTCGTTAAGCCAGGTCCCCCACTCGGGAAATGTGGAGAGTATCCATGACTCCCTCGTGATCTCGTCAACTTTTGACATGCCATCGCTCCTTTTTATGTTTCTTATGGTAATATAATATCATTTTTATATGATTGTACAATATTTTATATGATTTATTTTCGCCTTATTTCCTAATTTCAATAATTTTTTATTCCGTCCTGTAAAATCGCGGGCGATTATTCATAAATAAACATTTGCAATCATAAAAAGCATCCCGATACCTGTGAAAAATAAAAAAGACGGCTTCCCTGTACGGGAAACCGTCTTTTTTGTGATTACAGGCTCCTCAAACCGGCGGCTGCTTTTTTAAGGTCAGCAGTCCGGCGCAGAATGAAAACTGTTCGTATTCCGCCATCGGGAATATTTTTTTAAATTCATCTGCCGCAAAATAAATCTCATCGTCATCCCACTCGCCGCCGATAAGGGCTTT
>CAZBUH010000068.1:0-11274 GCA_964495095.1 uncultured Oscillospiraceae bacterium
CCTCCTCCTCGTGGAGGACGTGGTTGGGCGCGTCCATGTGGGTGCCGGCGTGCAGGGTGCCGGTGTATGTCATGGTGCGCTTATGGAAGCGGCCCAGATACTGGCCCCGGGGGAACTGAAGGTCGGTACGTGCGCCGGGGAAGGGCCACAGCGGGGTATCGACGCCCCAGGGCATGGAGAGGTCGTATATTTTGGTCATCTTGGAATCGTCCAGATACTGGGGAGCTTTGTCGAGAGGCATGTATGCCATAGTGAATTCCTCCTGTAAATTTTATTTGTAGCTTTATTTTAAACTATGGAACAATTCCAAGGTCAAGTGACAGGCCGGAAATTTTTTAAGAAAATTTTCTTAAAAAAGCTCCCGGGGGCGTCATATCCCCGGGAGCCGCGTCTTATTCACTGCTATTCTATCGGTATCCACACCTCAAAATATCCAGTGAGCTTATCGTTTTCCAATATGCTGCACAGCAGGTTGCCGTTTGCATTTCCCGTAACGGAGAGCCCCTCCTTTTTCGCATAGTCCATAATAAACTCCAGGCGCTTCGGTGAAAACGCGTCCTTGCCGGAGCTTGTGAAAACCGAGTGGAGGCTTTTTACAGACGGAAGATGCTCCACCGGCCCGCCCGGCTCCACGCCGAACTCCCGGACATAGGTCATATCCAGGGAAAGGCCCCAGGAATAATTTTCGCCGCCGGGCCCGCCGGGCAAGTCGCTCCTCTCTATCTCAAAGCACCTGTGGACAAAGGGCATGTACTGGAGCCACTTCTGGCTGAGCCTTGAAAGCTCCGGGCTGTCGTCGTAGATAAAATTGTGCCGGTTTAAATAGCGGCACACCTCGGGGCTCATGCAGATATCGCACTTGCCGAGATGCTCCCGGGCGTTGGTAAGCTCCTTCCTGTGCGCCCTTATGCGGCGCAGAAGCTGCTTCTGCCTGCGGAGATTTTCCTCTATCTCACGCTCCTTGGCGTCCACCTGCCCCAGGATATCGTCATAGGAGCTGTCGGATACCATGTGGGCAATCTCCTCGATGCCGAAGCCGAAATTTTTAAACCACAGGCAGTCGAGAAGGAAATTTATATCCCACGGCTCGTAGTAGCGGTAATCGTTTGTCTTATCCTTTACCGGGTGCACCACGCCTTTTTTCTCGTAGTAGCGCAGAAGGTCCGGCGATATCCCCAGTATCCGCGCCACATCTCCAATCCTGTATTTCACGGTGCAGTCCTCCTCCAGCTTTTTGCAGGCCGCCGCCCGGCCGTTCCTTTAATTATAGCACAAACCGGCTTCCGCGGCCAGAATATATCCTCCGCCGCCGGGCGTAAGCTCAGAAATTCAGACGCCCTTAGGCGGATATAAGGTCCCTTTTTCTCTTTCCCGGAAAAGCGTCAGGCGCCGGAGACCTGCTTTTCCTCCACGGTCTTTTCGGTCTCCGCTTTTTTCGGGGTGCGGTTTTTATAGGCGCAGACTGCGGATATCACAAGACACCCGACGAAAACGCCCGGGCCTATCACTCCCAAAGCCAAAAACACCGCGTTTGCCGCCAGCGTAAAGGCGTATGTATATACCGCCCTGCGGGAGTTGGGCCGTATTACAATCACCGTGGAAAACAGGATGAAAAACACGCACTGGGCCGCCAGGGGATACAGTCTCGGAAAAAGCCCAATAAGCACCCCGAAGGACACGGCTATCGCCTTCCCGCCGGAAAACCGGTGGAAAAGTGAAAAGGCGTGGCCCAGCACGGGAGCCGACAGCACCGCGGCGAAGGCCAGGCTCCACGGGTCGCAGAATCTCACCGCCGCCATAACGGGCAGGGCCCCCTTCAGCACATCCAGCATAAGGCAGACAACGCCTGTTGGGACGCCGGAATATTTAAACGCATTATACACCCCGGGGTTGTGGTCCTGGCTTTTTTCCCGCACGTCTATGCCTTTAAATAAAAGAGGCAGCCTGTAACTGAAGAGCATACTGCCAATGACGTAACCTGTAAGCGCAAAAAATATGTAATTCACACAAAGTCCCCCTCTCGAAAGCTGCAGAACCACGGGGTGCCCCGGCGGAGCTTAAGCTCCGTCTCCGACCTCGCTTTTTACTATTCTCAATATATCCTCCGCAGCTTCCGGCCTTGCGTTTTCGCGCTGGGCCAGAAGCATTTTTTCCCTTTTTTCGCTGTTATTGCAGAGCTCCAGAGCGGCCAGAGCCGCGCCGGCGCCGTCAGCCGCGGCCTCCGACATGCCGAGGGCCGAAAAAAGCGCTGCATTTTCCGACTCGCAGCCGGGTATGGGCGCCGTATGCACCAGCGGCACGTTTTTCACTATCGCCTCTGTGGAGGTAAGCCCGCCGGGCTTTGTCAACGTAACGTCGCAGGCGTCCATATAGAGCGGCACCTGCTCCGTAAAATCCTCCACCCGGAGCCTGGGGCCGAATTTCTCGCGCAGCTCATTTTTGAGCTTTTCGTTATTCCCGCTCAGCACTATAATGGCGCTGTTTTCGGGAAAAGTCTCCAGCAGCGCCCCGGCATAGCTGTCCACGTTTCCGAAGCCCATGCTTCCGGTCATCACCAGCACCGCCGGCACCCCGGATCGGATGCCGAGTGCCTTTCTGGCCTCGGCCATGTCGGTTTTCACGCAGAATTCCTCCGAAACCGGTATCCCGGTGACGATTACCCGCTCCTCCGGCACGCCGCGGCGGAGATAGGCGTCCTTTACACGCCCATGGGGAATGAAAAACCTGTCCGGCCGCGTCTCCTCCGTAAACGGGATGCAGGTATAGTCCGTGCCGACAAAGTAGAATTTCAGCCTCTTGTTTTTCCGCTTTTTTATGTACGTCAAAGCCTCCGCCGGGAAAAGGTGCGTGGTAACCACCGCGTCAAAGCCGTTTTCCTCGATAAACCTGTTCAGATTTTCCGCATAGAGCTTGTTTGCCAGGTACACCGGCGATATTGTATGGGAGGTGCTTATGGCCCCGCCCAGCTTGTACACCGCGCCGAAAATATCCGGGGCCTTTACGGCGGTGTTCATATAAAGCCCGCTTATTTTCTCAGATACCTTCTCCGAGGAAAATTCCAGCGCGTCCATCATCCGGCACCGGCAGCCGGACTGGAGGAATTTTTCATATACGGCACGGCAGGCGGAATTATGCCCGCCGCCGGTGTTGCAGGAAAGAAACAAAACGTTCATACTCAATACCTGTACTCAAATTCCAGATCGTAAATGCTGATGGTGTCCCCCTCCTTGACTCCCATGGACTCCAGCCTTTCAAAAAGGCCGCAGTCTCTGAGGACACGGTCAAAATACATCCTGGACTCGTAATCGCCGAAATTGACGCTGCTCATAAGCCGCTCTATCCACTGGCCCTCTATAAACCACAGGCCGCCGTGGTTTTCTATCTTCAAATCCTCGCAGCTCTCCGGTATCTCCACCTTTTCCACATACTCCGGCTCGTAGGTGACGACAGGCGGCAGCTCCCTGAGCCTGGCGGCGGTGTGCTCTATAAGCTCCTTTACCCCCTGATGGGCGGCGGCGGAAATTTCAAAATACTCAAGGCCCTTTTTCTCCACATACTCCCGGAATTTTTCCGCCTGCTCCCTGTCCTCAAGCAGATCCGCCTTATTGCCCACCACTATCTGGGGCCGGCGGTCAAGATCGGCGTTATACTTTACAAGCTCCGAATTTATAGCCTCAAAATCGCTCACAGGGTCGCGGCCCTCGCTGCCGGACACATCCACCACATGGATAAGCAGCCTGCATCTGTCGATATGCCGGAGAAAATCGTGGCCGAGGCCCGCCCCCTGGGAGGCCCCCTCGATTATGCCCGGTATATCGGCCATCACAAAGGAGCTCCCCTCTCCGGCGTACACCACCCCGAGATTGGGGAAAAGGGTGGTGAAGCGGTAGTTTGCAATCTTCGGATGGGCCTTGCTCACGACGGAGAGCAGGGTGGATTTGCCCACATTGGGAAAGCCCACCAGCCCCACGTCCGCAAGGAGCTTTAATTCGAGAGTGACCTCCCGCTCCACCCCGGGCCTGCCGGGCTTTGCAAATCTGGGCGCCTGCCGCGTGGGAGTGGCAAAATGCTGGTTTCCCCAGCCGCCGTTTCCGCCCCGGCAGAGCACATATGTCCCGCTGTCGGATATATCCTTTATTATGGCCCCGGATTCCTTATCCCGGATAACCGTGCCCAGTGGCACCTTTATTACAAGGCTCTCCCCGTCCTTTCCCGTGCAGCGCTTTCCGCCGCCGTCCATGCCGTTTCCGGCGGCGTATTTGCGCCTGTAGCGGAAATCCATCAGAGTGGACATGTTCGGGTCGGCCGCTACGATTATATCGCCGCCCCGGCCTCCGTCCCCGCCGTCAGGCCCGCCGGACGCCACATATTTCTCCCGGTGGAAGGACACGGCCCCATTTCCGCCGTTTCCTGCCTTTACCTTTATATCTGCTCTGTCTATAAACATAGGAAATCAATCTCCATATAAATTAATCGCTGCTGTGCGCTGCCCTCAGCGGCGGTATGGCGGGTAAAATCTGCTCCACCGCATACATTATATCCGAAATCCGGTAAAAAGAAAAGTCCGTCAAAATCATTTCTTGTATTTTTCTCTCTTTATGATATGATATCCTTAAAGAAGAATAACAACGCCAATGGAGGCTCCAATGAAGAAGCTTATCTGTATAATGTTCGCCGCGGCAGCGGCGTTCCTGCTGTGCGCCCCCGCCTCTGCCGTAAAGCTGGACGACGCCCTCTCCTCCCAGACCTATGAGACGAAGTTGGAGATAGGCAAGCTCCTTGTATACGCGCTGGAGGATCGGTCCCCGAGGTTTTTCGACCGTTCCGACTACAACGAGGAGGACCTGCTCTACTATCTGCTCGTTATGCACTCCCAGACGGAAAACGGGCCGGATTTCAGCACGGGCCGCATAGACCCCATGCTGACCTCCATCTACGGCGTGCAGCCCAGCCACGGCACAAAGTACGGCGGCGCCGACGGCTTTTACGCCGACCCGGGCGTGTCAAAGCCCTCGGACGGCTCCGTTCCGGCCCCGGAGATAACCAGAATGGTTTCCCTGCCCGACAGCACCTATTATGTGGAGTTTTACGGCGGCTACGCCTACATCGAGAAAGGCCAGTCCGGCTGGAGCTTTGTAAAATACGGCACCGGCTTTACGCTCTCTGACGACGAGATAATCGCAAACATGAAAAATCCGCCCCCTATATACAGCTATGAGGACGTGACCGGCACGGAGCCCGATATGGAGCTTATAGCCTCCGCCTCCTATAACGCCGTGGGCGGCGACATATGGTACGTTTACAGGGTGACCGACGAGCTTTATTACACCGTTGTGCGGCTCCAGAACAGCTACGGCGGCGTGCTCATAAAGAAGGTCACAACCGACGGAAAGCTGTCCGCCAGAATCGTCGTTTTTGACGAGGAGTCAGTGGACAGCGCCACCATTGACAGCTACGCGGCGAAGGCCGCCTCCGAGAGCAACGTTACCATATCCCCCGCCGAGACGGCAAAATGCAAAACCACCAGCGACTATGTAACATATCTGGCCCAGGTCCTCGACAACGTGGACGGCCTCGCCCCAAACGACCCGGCCATGGCCGAAATAACGGAATTTGTGACAGCCGCCGTGGCCTCCGGCTCAAAATACGCCGTGACGGCGGAGGATAACGCCGTTACCGTCTCCTATTCGGACGTGTCGGCCGCCATATCCCAGGTGAAAAACAGCCTTGAGGTATTTCGCGTATTTCTCAGCACCAGAGGGCTTGAGATATCCGTTGACGATATCCCGGCTGAGGTAGTCATGGACTGCCGCGGCATGGAGCTTACAAAAAACTGCGATATAACCATAAGCGACCGGATTTTCGGCACCATCGCCACTACCGACCTGCTGGAACTGAGCTTCGGCACCGGCGCCCCCTCCCTGCGCTTTACGGCGGAGGCCCTCAAGGCGGTGGTTGGCGCTTACGGGGATATAACCATACGCTGCCGCCAGCTCACCACAGGCGTGTACAAGATACACTTTTTAGATAAGGACGGCGCCGTGCTCCAGGCCATAAACTCCCCGGCCACTATCCGCATGGCCTCGGCAAACGGCGCAGACAGCGTCTTTGTCCGGCGGCTCACCGGAGATATAGAGCCTATAGAGGGCTATTACAGGAACGATATCTCCATGACGGAGTTTTCCGCCAAATTTTCCGGCGTCTACGCCTTTTCCGAGGCCGGCGCCATGACTGAGGAGCCCTCTGACGATATTGAGCCTGAGGAGACCGAGGCCCCCCAGGAGACTGAAGCCCCGGCCCAGGAGACGCCCGCCGTCTCTGAGGGCCCGGAAAGCGGCATGTCCGTGGGCGGCACCATAAAGCTCTTTATGTATATCGGAATCGGGCTGCTTGCGGTCTGCGCCATCGGCGGCGCGGTCATAATCATATTCCAGCGGAAAAACCGCCGGAACAGCAGAGGGCGGCATCAGCGGTAACGGCGGTCAATTCCTGCATAACGCCTGCTTTTCGCCCCAAAGCACGGGAAATGAAAAGCTTAAATAACGAGGTGATTCAATGTTCAATATATTGGTTGTAGAGGATGACGTGACGCTGCGGCAGATAATGTGCGCGGTGCTCAATAAAAACGGATACAGGGCCACCGGCGCCGGGGACGGCAACGAGGCCCTTGATGTTATAGACCGGGAGCAGGTGGACCTTATTATCTCCGATATCATGATGCCCGGAATGGACGGCTACCAGCTCACCCAGGAGCTGCGCGACGCGGGGTATGAGATGCCTATACTGATGGTCACGGCCAAGGACAGGTTTGAGGATAAGCAGCAGGGCTTTCTCCTGGGCACCGACGATTACATGGTAAAGCCCATCGACATGAACGAAATGGTCCTCCGTGTGGGCGCTCTCCTGCGCCGGGCAAAAATAGCCACGGAGCACCAGCTCACCTTCGGCAGCACCGTGCTGGACTACGATTCGCTAACCGTATCAAACGGCAGCGACACCATCCAGCTTCCGAAAAAGGAGTTCTACCTGCTCTTTAAGCTCCTCTCCTACCCCAACAAAATATTCACCCGCGCCCAGCTTATGGACGAGATATGGGGCATCGACTCCGAAACAGACGAGCGCACTGTGGATGTACATATAAACAGGCTCCGGGACAGGTTCCGGGACTGGAAGGATTTTGAGATAGTCACAGTGCGGGGCCTCGGCTACAGGGCGAAGGTGGTGTCCGACTGATGAAGCGGGGCAGTCTGTGGTTTGTAGTTGTTGCGGTGGTGTTCCTGTGCCTTGTTATGACCGGGATGATTATGGTGCCGCTGGTATTTTTCTTCGTGCGCCGGGGCATCATATCCTTTTCAAATTCAAGCCTTCAGCTTTACTCCATCGGGGTTGTGGCAATTTTCAGCATAATTATCGGCACGGCCCTGTCCGCTGTTTTCGGCCGGGCGATAGTGCGGCCCATACGGGCGCTCAGCCGGGCCACAAAGGAGGTGGCCAAGGGCAATTTCAGCATCCGCCTGCCGGAATACGACGAGACGGCGGGCGAGCTGGGCGAAATAGGCCAGCTTACCCGGGATTTTAACAGGATGGTAAAGGAGCTCGGCGGCATTGAGACGCTGCGCAACGACTTCGTGGCCAACGTCTCCCACGAATTCAAGACGCCCATCGCCTCCATAGAGGGCTGCGCCGCCCTTCTGCAGGACGAAAGCCTCAGCCCCCAGGAGCGCCGGGAATATTCGGCCATAATAGCCGCCAGCGCCAAGCGCCTTTCGAACATGACTACAAATATTTTGCAGCTCTCAAAGCTTGAAAATCAGGAATTCCTCCCGAATCAGACGGAATTTTTCCTGGACGAGCAGATACGCCAGTCCATCCTTGTGCTGGAGCCTCAATGGAGCGCGAAAAACCTGGAGCTCGACATTGACCTGCCGCCGGTGAAATTTTTCGGCAGCAGCGAGCTTCTGCCCCAGGTCTGGACCAACCTTATCGGCAACGCCGTAAAATTTACGGGAGAAAACGGCCATGTGCGCGTCCGGCTCAGCGAAAGCCAGGACGGGGCCACGGTCAAAATATGCGACGACGGCATCGGCATGGACGAGGAGACGCAGAAACGCATTTTCGATAAATTTTATCAGGGCAACACCTCCCACTCCACCGAGGGCAACGGCCTGGGCCTGGCCCTGGCGCAGAGGGTAGTGGAGCTTTCCGGGGGCCGCATCTCCGTAAAATCGGCCCCGGGCGAGGGCACTGAATTCACCGTATTTCTAAAACGGCGGAAATAGCCAATACTATGGGTATGTTTAGGTATTTTTTTACTTCACAGGAAAATATGCCGTCAGGCAGCGGCTTTGAGCTTTACGGAGCCCTCCATTGGGGATGGCTTATATTCATCGCGGCCGCCGGAGCGGCCTTATGCGTCACATACCGCAGATCCGGCGGGGCCGCCCGCCGCCGTCTCGGTCTTTCCCTGGCTGTATTTATGGCGGCGCTGGAAATTTTAAAGGACGTGATTCTCATTGTCACGGGGCAGTTCAGGATAAACTACCTGCCCCTCGATTTGTGCGGAATCGCCATTTTCGGTGAGGCCCTCTGCGCCGTGCGCCCCAGCCCCATAAAAAAGGAGCTGTGCTACTGCCTTTTCCTGCCGGGGGCCGTTATGGCGCTGCTTTTCCCCAACTGGACGCCCACCCCGTTTTTTAATTTTCTGCACCTGCACAGCTTTCTGCTCCACGGCGCACTGACAATATACCCGGTCATGCTGCTGGCCGGCGGCGATTTGAGGCCGGACGTGAGGAATCTGCCGAAGTGCTTTATAATCGGGCTTGCCATGTGCCCGCCGGTCTATATAATAGACAGGCTGTTTAATGAGAACTTCTTTTTTCTCAACGCCCCGTCGCCCAATTCCCCCCTGAGCCTTTTTGAAAAATGGCTGGGAAACCCCGGATATTTGATCGCCTTTCCCCTTATCGCGGCGGCGCTGTGGTTTTTTATGTACATGCCCTTTGTTATAAAAGGCCCAAAGGTGATGAAGCGGTAAAAAGACAGCAGGCACCAAAAAGCGTGCCTGCTGTCTTTCGCTATATAAGGGCGGCCCGGGACGGCCCCGCAGGCCCGTCTTGTCAAAACACCGTAAAGTGATATAATATTTATTAACAAGCTAAATTGCCTGGCAGGCTCAGGAATACCCGTTATTTGGACTTACAGTGAAAGGAAACTAATGGAAGACGCCAAAAAAGTAGAATTATTCGAGAAAACCCCCGTATTCAAGGCAGCGCTCACGCTGTCGGTGCCCACTGTTTTAAGCTCCCTCGTCATGGTTATATACAACCTGGCGGATACATATTTTGTGGGTATGCTTAACGACCCTATCCAGAACGCAGCCGTAACGCTGGCGGTGCCGGTGCTGCTGGCATTCAACGCCGTAAACAACCTCTTCGGGATCGGCAGCTCCAGCATGATGAGCCGGGCACTTGGCCGCAAGGACTACGACACCGTGTACAAAAGCTCCGCCTTCGGATTTTACTGCGCCCTGATCTGCGGGCTGCTCTTTTCCGCCTTTGTCGCGTTGTTTAATACTCCGCTCCTCCATTTGCTGGGCGCCGGCAGCGATACCGTCGACGCCACCGGCGCGTATCTTTTCTGGACCGCCTCCTGCGGCGCCGCGCCGGCCATACTGAACGTAGTTATGGCCTATCTCGTGCGTTCAGAAGGCGCATCGCTCCACGCCAGCATCGGCACAATGAGCGGCTGCCTTATGAACATTATTCTCGACCCCATATTTATCCTGCCCCAGGGCCTCAACATGGGGGCGGAGGGGGCCGGCTGCGCCACGTTCATCTCAAACTGCTTTGCCTGCTGCTACTTTTTCGTGCTGCTTTTTGTAAAGCGGGGCAAAACCTACGTCTGCATAAACCCGAAAATGTTCCGCCCGAAAAAATCCATAGTCACGGGGGTCTGCGCCGTGGGCATACCGGCCTCCATCCAGAATCTCCTCAACGTGACGGGCATGACGGTGCTGAATAATTTTGCCTCCGCTTTCGGCTCCGACGCTGTGGCGGCCATGGGCATAGCCCAGAAGATAAATATGATACCCGTGAATATAGCGCTGGGAATGGGCCAGGGCATTATGCCGCTTATAAGCTACAATTACGCCAGCGGCGATATAGACAGGATGAAGCGCTGTCTCACCTTCACAGTTAAGGTGGCCGTCCTGTTCCTGGTGCTCATAGCCGCCGTGTACTATATTCTGGCAGGGCCTCTTGTGACCCTTTTTATGAAAAATGAGGCCATAGTGGCCTATGGCGCCAGCTTCCTCCGGGGCATGTGCCTCGGCCTGCCCTTCCTGGGTATAGACTTTCTGGCAGTGGGCGTATTCCAGGCCTGCGGCATGGGCACAAAATCCCTTGTTTTCGCCGTTTTGCGCAAGATAGTGCTGGAAATACCCGCGCTGTTTATTTTAAATAAGCTTTTCCCCCTCTACGGCCTTGCCTACGCGCAGCTCACGGCGGAATTCGTGCTGGCAATAGCGGCGGTGGCAGTGCTGGTGCGGCTTTTCAGAAAGCTCTACAGGGAAAAGGTAAATTCCGGCTCACCCGACGGAGCGGGCGCGCAGGAGTGACTTTCATTATTAAACCGGCGGAATATAAAACGCAGGGAGGCGGCTATGAACTGCACCCCTCTCCGATCAGGGATGGCGGTACCGACACAAGCAGTACCGGCAGCTTCTCCGGAAGAAAGGCATTCGACAAAGCATGAGCCGAAAAGGCAACTGCCTGGATAATGCTGTCATTGAAAATTTCTTTTGCCTGCTAAAAAGCGAGCTGCTGTACCTGCAAAAATTCGAATTCTTAGAACGCTTTAAGCACAAATTGATTGACTATCTTGATTACTGCAGCAACCGCCGCATCATGGTAAGCTTAAGGACTTGCTGCCTGCTGTTTACAGACTGCAAGTCCTCTCGGCAGCTTGAACGGTTTTTCCCGCTTATCTTTGTCTAACTTTTGGGGGCCATTTCACTTTGTGCTGTCCTTTTTCCGGCATTATCGAAGACTGTCGGTTGGACAGCCCAATTTCAACCCATTTCCTGCAAAACTGATTTACTGATAATGTATGTCTCGACAATTTTGTATATGGCGGAGTCTGTCGCGCCCGATTCAATCAGTCTTTCATCGGAGCTGATTTCTAAATAAGCGGCTGCTTCATATTTATTGCTGCTCATTAACGACGCCGTTTTTACGGAATAAATGCGCTCTGACTTTTACAATCGCAGCACTATAG
>CAZBUH010000069.1:0-11136 GCA_964495095.1 uncultured Oscillospiraceae bacterium
GAGGAGATAGGGCAGCATCTGAAGTGCCATATCCTTAAAGGCGCAGGTGGGGCCGTGCCACAGCTCCAGGAAATTGCTGCCGTCCTCAAGTGTCCTTACAGGCGCCACCTGGGGAGTGTCAAAGCCGCGGGGGCCATACGCTCTGGCGGCAAATCCGGCCAGCTCCGCCGCAGAGAAGTCCTCCAGGTACATGCCCATGACATATACGGCCCGCTGCTGGTAATTCATCTTCCTCAGTTCCTCAACAGCCCCCGCGGGAAGCTGCGGTATGACCTCCGGGACAAAGAGCCCCCCGTCCCTGGACAGCCCCTGGGCAATGGCCTCCGCCGAGGTCACGCTCACACTCTTGTCTCTCGTACTTATATAGCGCATGTAAAATTCTCCTTACCCTTGTGTTTTCTTAATGTAGTCCATAAGATTATTGAAAAATATATCCCTTACGAGGCTCTCCGGATATTTCCGCTTTAAAAGCGCCTCATACAGCTTCGACATGTCCGCCACGTCCCGTATCCCTTCCGGCAGGCTGTCGCACCCGTCAAGGTCCGTGCCGATAGCCACGGTTTTTTCTCCCCCGAGGGCGAGAAACCGCTCGATATGGGATATGACCGTCTCAATATCCGGGTTTTCTCCCAGAAATTCTGAAAAAAGATTTATCCCCACAACGCCGCCTGCCCCGGCTATGGCCTTAAACTGGCTGTCTGTCAGGTTCCGGCTGTGCCCGCACAGCTCCTTTGAATTGGAATGGCTCGCCACAGGCGGTTTTCCGCCCAGCTCCAAAACGTCCCAGAAGCCCTCCTCGGAGATATGGGAGAGGTCTATTATGACCCCCAGCTCCTGGGCCGCCCTCACAAACTCCCTGCCCTTTTCCGTAAGGCCGCCGCCTGTGAGGTTGGAGCCGGAAAGCTCATTTTTAAAATTCCAGGTTATATTCACGGCCCGGATGCCCTCAGCGTAAGCGTCCCTGAGCCGCTGGGGGCTGCATTCTATAAGCTCCGCCCCCTCCAGGGATATGAAAGCGGCCTGCTTTCCCTCCTTAAAGGCGTTTTCCGCATCCTGCGGCGTTAAGCACAACGACACCATATCGCTGTTTTCCGCAAGCTCTCTCTTAAGTATGCCGAGAACGTCCCCGTACCCGCCGAACACGGCGTAAAATCTTGCGCAGGGGGAAAAGCCTTTTTGCCGCTCAAGGTCCACGCAGCCTGTGTTTTTCCGCAGCCCATAGCCCTTTTCCCGCATCAGAAACGCCGTGTCGCAGTGTGCGTCAAAAAGTGGTATCGCCATTAAAACGCATCCTCTATATGATTTATTTCCGGGGCTTCCGTCCCGGCGCCCTGTGGAGCGTATACCTCTATAACATCGAATCTGGGCTGAAGCCCTCTGTCATTCTGGGCCAGCCAAAGCTGGGCCGTAGTGCGCACCCGCTGGGCCTTGGCCTCGGTGACATACTCCATGGCCTTTGCAAAGCGGTCGGACTTTCTGGTTTTCACCTCCACAAAGACCACGTAGCGCTTATCCTCCGCTATTATGTCGATCTCACCGAAGCGGCTCCTGTAGCCCATGCCCACTATGCTGTACTTCTTTTTCCTCAGGTATTCCGCAGCCTTGACCTCGCCCCATTTTCCCGTAAGATTAGTTTTCACACTCGCCCCTCAAGCTTCTTTCCTAAAAAATATCAAAACTCTAAAGCCGTGCCGTCAGTGAAGCTTTTTTAGAAATGTCTTTCTGTGTATCGGGCAGGGGCCCAGCTCGCGTATGGCCGCATAGTGGAGCTTCGTGCCATAGCCCTTGTGCTTTTCAAAATAATAGCCGGGGTACTTTTCAGCCATTTCCGTCATTAACCGGTCCCGGCTCACCTTCGCCAGTATGGAGGCCGCCGCAATGGACGCCGAGCGCCCGTCGCCGCCCACATATGTCCTGCACGGATATTTTATGCCCTCGGAGCGGTTTCCGTCTATCATGGCGAGCTGAAATTTCCCGGCAATGCAGTCCATGGCCCGGTTCATGGCCAGATACGTGGCGTTTAAAATATTGACGCTGTCAATCTCGTCCTCGCTGGCCCATCCGATACCGTAAGCCTCGGCGTGCCCGGTTATCTCATAAAAAAGCCTCTCTCTTTTTTTCGGAGTCAGCTTTTTGGAATCGTCAAGCCCGTCGCAGAGCCATCCTCGGGGCAGTATCACCGCGGCGGCGCACACCGGCCCCGCCAGAGGGCCGCGTCCGGCCTCGTCCACACCGCAGACGGTCTGAAAGTCCTCGTCAAAAAGCTCTGTCTCTATATCCCACATGATGCTCATAGTACGTCCCCCGGCTTTTCAAGGGTTATCCGCCCCAGCTTTTCGCCCCGGAACTCGTCTAAAAGCACGGCGGCCATCCGCTCAAGGTCGTACTCCCCGCCGGATATGAGAAATCCCCGCTTTTTTGCCGCAGCCTCCAGAAGCTCATAGCCGTTTGCTTCCGCCTCAGGCCGGAACTTATACCGCTCCAATATCCTGTCCGGATAATTTTCCCTCAGGCACAGCATAAGGTTTGCAGCCAGCGCCGTCCTGTCCAATATCTCATCCTTTACAGCCCCGGTGTACGCAAGGTGCTCTCCCACCGTCTGGCTCTCAAATTTCGGCCACAGTATGCCCGGCGTGTCCATAAGCTCTATGCCGCCCTCTATGGCTATCCACTGCCTGCCCCTTGTAACCCCGGGCCTGTCGGACGCTATCGCCGCTTTCCGCTTCGCGGCCTTATTTATAAATGTGGACTTTCCCACATTCGGTATACCGGCCACCATAACACGGAGCTTCCGTCCCACCTGGCCCTTTGACGCGTATGCCTCCAGCTTATCCCGCAGGAGGCTTTTTACGGCGGTCGGGAACTGATTTACTCCCTTTCCGCTTTTACAGTCGGTGCAGATGACCCCAAGGCCGGAGGCCCGGAAAAACTCCGTCCACTGCTTTGTGGCCTCCGGGTCCGCCTGGTCCACGCGGTTTAATATCATGAGCCGCGGCTTTCCGGCGGTAAGCTCGTCCAAATCCGGATTCCGGCTGGAAATTGGTATCCTGGCGTCTATTACCTCGCACACAGCGTCAACACTTTTTATGCTGTCGGCCATCATCCTCCTGGCCTTTGTCATATGGCCGGGAAACCACTGGATATTCATTTTTTCGTTCATCAGTGTATCCGCCCCAGCCTGCCCCAGTCCCTCGGGTCATTCTGACTATTGCCCGGTATCGCCACAAAATAGGCTTTGCCGATTATATTCCTTGTATCGACCATGCCGACCCGGGTATCGCGGCTGTCGGTGGAGGCGTTCCTGTTGTCGCCCATTACGAAAACACAGCCCTCCGGCACCGTCACTGGGAAGTCCACGCTCTCCTTTGTGTATGTGGGCTCGTTTATATACGGCTCGTCAAGGGCTACCCCGTCCACGTAAACTATGCCGGCGTTAAAATCGATATCCACCGTCTGGTTTTCCGTGGCGATTACCCTTTTTACCAGCGCCCTGGAGTCAAAATTCGCGGCAAAGCCGTCGGAGGCCAGGATTATCACGTCCCCGTACTCCGGCTCAAAAAACAGGTTGGAGGTCACCACCCTGTCGCCGTCGTGGAGGGTTGGGTACATGGACGAGCCGTCCACGCTTATAAGCCTGCCGCAGAAAACAAACACAAGTATACAGCAGAGCACAGCGGTGACGATGCACTGTATCCAGTCGTACAGCTCAATGAATACGGAGTCCGGCCCCTGCTGTCCGGCCGCCGTCTGTATATCTATATTTTCACTCATGGCACTTTCTCCTATAAACGATTTGGATTTGATAAATATTCCGATTTACTAATTATACACAAAAACCCCAAATAAAAAAAGAGGCTTTTGCCTCTTTTTTTTGCGCTGAAAATATTTTACCGGTTTGGGTACGCGACACCGGCATCTGCCGAAGGTGCAGAGCGCGTCGGCCGCTTATGTCGATTGTCTCCGAACAGCGATCTGAAGGCAGTAGACCCCGTATTTCTCCCTGGTATGGGAAATCGCCGCCCCGTCCCGTTTCAGGTACAGCGCTATAATTTCTCTGTCCTCCATACTTACCTTTCTTCATGTGACAAGGCCTTTCGTATTAATAAAACGCAATTTTGAGGAATACCTGACACAAAAAACACCGGAGGGACGCTTTGAAGCGTCCCTCCGGTAAATTTCTGTTTTAGATCCTCTCTTTGACCTTCGCCTTTTTGCCCACTCTGTCACGCAGATAATAGAGCTTTGCGCGGCGGACCTTGCCGCGTCTGAGCGTCTCAATAGAGACAACGGACGGAGAATGAAGCGGGAAAACCTTCTCGCAGCCTACGCTGTAGGAGATGCGGCGGACGGTGATCGTCTCCTGAATACCGCCGTGCTTCTTGGCGATAACGGTGCCCTCAAACGCCTGGTTTCTCTCGCGGTTTCCTTCCTTAACTCTGACGGTGACCTTAACTGTGTCGCCAACATTGACCTGAGGAACTTCTGATTTCATGTACTGCTCGCTGAGTGTCTTAACCAAATCCATATTCGTTATCCTCCCTTCCTTGAAGACGTTCATGCCAAAATTCATGACAGAGGACCGTCCCAGTAGCGGAAAATGCCGTAAAGCATTTCACAAGCTTTAGCATTGTAGCACATTATTTTCCTCAATGCAAGACTAAATCCGGGAAAATTTTTATATTTCCTGTTTTATCACTGATAATTTTACCGCTTTGCCGCCTCTATTATAACAATATCCTGCCGAAAAGCAATCGCCTTTTGGCAGGATATTATTTTCTTATTAAATGCTTTCTAATCCGCCAGTTTTCCATCCCTGGTTTTAAAAACGATAAATATCCCGCCGGATATCTCATCAGGGATTCCGCGGCAGAATATCTGTGTCAGCGGGAACGGCCTGCTATCCTCCAAAGGCACGGCGAGATATATGTCGCCGTCCTCCTTTTTGGAGTAGGCCCCCTCCACGTCCCGGCAGGCGTCGGCCAGTTCCGGGTCTGTAAGTATCTCCCAGGGGGACGGTTCAGGCGCCCAGCCTCCCCCGGGCTTTTCCGGCTCAGGCTCCGGTTCCGGCATTTCCATGTCCTTCGGCGGGCAGGCATCAGGCTCAGGCTGGCGGATTTCCGTCTCCGGCGGTTTTACCTCCGGTTTAGGCGACCGGATATCTGGCTCGGGCGGCTTAATCTCAGGCGTCTTATCCATAACCTGCACAGCCTCCGGCTCCGCCGGGGGCGCCGAGGCCGGCTCCGCCGTTTCCCCGGGCGGCGACGGCATACGCACAACTCCGCCCTCCGCCTCAACCATGCCGCACCAGGCTATCTCCGAAATGCCCGCCTCTGCAAGCCCGCTGCGGCTGAATTTTTTTGTCAGGCGCAGCTCGGCGCACGAGGGCATAAGCACCCCAACGGTTACAAAACGTCCGCCGGACTTAACTCCCAGACGCATAACCTCCGTTGAGGGGGCCGTGCATCTGGCAGAAAAAATATACATAAGCCCCGGCTTTGTAACCTGAAGCTCCCCCACCTTGTCGCTTCCGTAATATACGGGGTATTCGCCCACAATATTTTCCATAACAAAACCTCCCCTCACATACTATGAGGGGAGGCGCGCTTTTATGAGATGGTATATGTCCCGCTGACAAGTACCTTTACCGTGGCGGCCGTGGCCTTAATGCCGTTATTTGCTATCGTCACCATATACATGTTGTTTTTCACCACCGACTTGCCCGCGGCCAACGTTGCGCCGGAGGTCTCATTTACAAGCACCGGCTCATTCGCGCCGTATCCTGCGGCGGTGCCTATCCGCAGCAGAAGCTCCGTACCAACGGAGCATTTTAAAACCTGCCCCTCCGACAGTGTGACCAGGGTAAAATCCGCGGCGCTTTGGCCGCCGGAGTCCACCGAGGATATCTGAGAGTTAAATTTACTCGTGAGGTCGTTCTTTGCCGTGTCGATATACTCCTGGAGTTCCGTCATAATACCTGGAGTCAGCTTTCCGGTGAGGTAGCTGAGGGTCACAAGCGGATCCGAGGAAGTGCCGTAGTTGGAGGCCGCGATAGCGCTCACTCCGACCACCATGGCGACGGCCAGGAAAATCGCCGCGGCGGCTGTAAATTTTGCACGTATTTTTTTCATCTTATGTACCTCCAGTAAAGGAAAACGGCGTCAGCGGTTTTCCGGCCCGGGGCTTGGGAGGGTTATTACCCTCCCAAGCCGTTATTCAGTCCGAAGCTCACAGCAATCGCATTGTCCACCCTGTTCATAAGGTTGTCGTCGAGCTTACCCATGCGATCTTTGAGGCGGCGCTTATCAATGGTCCGTATCTGCTCCAAAAGCACCACGGAATCCTTCGTAAGGCCGTAGCTCTTGGCTTCCAGCTCAATATGGGTGGGAAGCCTCGCTTTGTTTATCTGGGATGTGATAGCGGCTGCTATCACCGTCGGGCTGTGTTTATTGCCCGTGTCATTCTGCACTATAAGTACAGGACGCATGCCGCCCTGCTCGCTGCCCACTACCGGGCTCAGGTCGGCATAATAGATGTCTCCGCGTTTTACTCCATTAAGCACGCAGCTTCACTCTCCGATGAATGTATAGTCGCCGCGGTTACATTAAATTTCCAATACTATGTAACCGGACTGCTATAATTCTTTCACAAAGCGAAACAAAATATACAATTATCAAAAATTATTCTGCTCGCGGGGAGTTTCCCTCCCCTGACATTATATGCCCGGGAGACAGTGCTGACAGTATAACATATATACGCGGATTTTACAACTCACTTATAAAATCTCGGTACGCGCTTCGAGACGGCGCACAAAAGCTCGTAGGATACCGTCCCCGCCTTTTCCGCCTGCTCCTCCGGCGATATATACCCGTCCCCGTCCCGGCCGAAAACAGTCACCGCATCGCCCACCCGGGCCTCCGGGATGTCTGTCACGTCTATCATGCACATGTCCATACATATCCTGCCCACCTGCGGCGCCCGTTTGCCCCGGACCAGAACCTCCATCTTGTTGGAGAGCACCCTGTGCAGGCCGTCGGCGTAGCCTATGGTGATTACGGCAATCCTTCTGGGCGAGTCGGTGGTATAAATTCTGCCGTAGCTCACGGAGTAGCCGGCCCCGAATTCCTTTATCTGTGCTATCCTGGCCTTAAGCTCCATAGCGGGGCGAAGCTCTATATCCCCCCTGTCGCTGCCGGGATATAGGCCGTAAAGGGCAAGCCCCGGCCGCACCATGTCGAGATATGTGCCGCTGTGGCTTATCATGGCCCCGCTGTTGGCGCAGTGGCGTATCCTGAATTTATGTCCGGTGCGTTTTTCAATCTCATCGACGGTTTTCAGAAAGTCCCTGTACTGCTTTTCGGTGTACTCCTCGCCGCCGTCCACGTCGGACACTGCAAAATGGGTGAATACCCCCTCGTAATCCATGGCGGGCAGGCTCAGGGCCTCCTCTATCTCCGCCATATTGGCCTCCGCCTCCCCGTCGTGGCAGGTAAACCCCAGGCGGCCCATGCCGCTGTCAAGCTTCAAATGGGCTTTCAGGACGCCGCCGGCCTTCTGCGCCCTGCGCGAAAACTCCTTGGCTATATCGAGGGAATTTACCGTCTGGGTAACATTATCCTGTATAAGCTCCGCCGTGGACTCCGCCCCGGTGTAGCCTAAAATCAGGATGGGCGTTTTAAGGCCCATTTTCCGCAGGGTCTTTGCCTCCTCTATCTCCGCCACCGCAAAATAGTCCGCCCCCAGCTTTTCCAGCAGCGGCGCTATCTCATATACGCCGTGGCCGTATGCGTCAGCCTTCATTACCGCCAGGAAGCGGCATCCCTCCGGCAGCTTTGCCCGCATGGCCTTATAGTTGTGCTCTATATTTTCAAGGCTTATTTCGGCCCACGCTCTCTTTTGCAGATCGTCCATTTTAATGTTTTCAACCCTTTTTAACTGATTTTTGCCCCGTTGAACTCGCAGGCTATCACCCGCCTGCCGCTGCTCAGTATCTCCGCCCGCATGGGCATACCGCTGTCCTTAAAAAACCAGGTCTGGAGCGTCTCCCCGTCGGTGACCCGGTAAGTCACCTTCAGCGTGTCGGAGCCGGAATATTTCTCATACACCGCGCCGGATATGTAGCCGCTCTGCCACATGGATATCATAAGCGGCACGGCCCCGGCAGGCTCCAGCCCGTCCCCGTCCAGCGCCCCGGCGGACAGCTCCGCGCCGTCGTAGCTTATCTCCAGGCCGCCGTCCGTTACCTCTGCCATAAGTCCCGCTATGCTCTCCGGCTCCAGCACCTTTAATTCACAGGTGTCGCCGTCGCCCACACAGCATATCACATATTCAAAAAGCCTGTCTCCGTAGTCCGCAGTGATTTTCGCCGTAAGCTCATAGCTTTCCGCGGATATGTATTTCGTCCTCAGCTCCAGCGCCTGTTCCTGGGCTTTTCCGCCGTCAGTGACGGCACAGGAGCACATCGCCGCCAAAATTGCTGTCATTAGTGCAAGTGAAGCCACTTGCCGCAAACTCTTATACCTCCGTTACTGATTTTACAGCCTCCGGCAGCATATTGAGCATATCTCCCGGCGTCATGGAGTACTCCCCGAATTTCCCGGCGCACATGTCGCCGGCAAGCCCGTGAAGATACACCGCCGCCAGCACGGCGTCCTTAATCGGGAAGCCCTGGCCCGCAAAGGACAGCACCATTCCCGCCAGCACGTCCCCGCTTCCGCCTCTTGCCATGCCCGGGTTTCCCGTAGTGTTGACCCAGGCCGTCCCATCGGGAAAAGCCGTCACTGTCCTGTGGCCCTTCAGCACCAGGATGCAGCCGTTTTCCTGTGCAAAATCCGACGCCGCTCTCATTCTGCCGCCGCTGCCCACAGCGCCCCCCAGCCGCTGGAATTCTCCCTCGTGGGGCGTCAGTATCACCGGGCATCCGGCTTTTTTCAGTACATCTATATTCCCGGAAACGGCGTTTATTCCGTCCGCGTCAAGTATAAGAGGCGTCCGGGCACTCTCCAGCGCGAGGCGCACCAGCTCCGCCGTCTTTTCCGTATTCCCCATACCTGGGCCTATAAGGCAGGCATCGCACCGGCTTAGCCTATCCAAAATATCCTCCGGCTTTTTCGCGGGAAAGGGCATCGCCTCGAGGCATCTCACGGCGGTTATGGCGTAGATATCCTCCGGCACACCCAGCCATATGAGCCCGGAGCCGCACCGTGAGGCCGCCGCAGCCGACAGCACCGGCGCGCCTGTGTACCCCACGCTGCCGCCGGCGATAAGCACCTTTCCGTAGTCTCCCTTGTGGGATATCCGCTCTCTCTTCGGCAGGGATATTTCCCCCGGGGCCACAGCGAAAAATTTCGTCTCCGCATTTTCCGTCATGCTGTCCGGGATTCCGATGTCCTTTACAAGCACCTTGCCCGAAAAGACGCAGCCCGGCTCGGAAAAGTGGCCCGGCTTTGCCATCGAAAAGGTCACCGTCACATCCGCTTTCACGGCCCGGCCGAGGATTCGGCCCGTGTCCGCCTCCACTCCGCTGGCTATATCCGCAGCAACCACCGGCGCGGCGGCGGAATTTATTATGTCCACAGCCTCGGCCCCGGCGCCCCGCATATCCGAATTAAGGCCGACGCCGAACATGGCGTCTATTATGACGCCGGCGCCCCGGCAGGCTCTCTGGGCATCCTCCCGGCTGAAATCCAGTATTTCGCCCCCAAGCTCCGCGTACCGGCGTTCCATTTCCAATGTATCAGGGGTCATTTTTTCCCGCTTTCCCACAAGGAAAAGCTCCGTTGAGACGCCCAGTTTTTTTAAGTACACACCGGCGGCCACGCCGTCGCCGCCGTTATTGCCGCTGCCGCAGAAAATCACAGCGGAGCGGTTTTCGCCCATAAGCTCCAGCGCGGCCTTCGCCACATGCTCAGCAGCATTTGTCATAAGCAGCGTGGAAGGGGTCTTAAGGGTGTTTATTGTAAAATCGTCCATTTCCCGCATCATGGCGGAAGTTGAAAGCTTCATTCCCGTTCACCGGCCTTGCGCTCATATCCCCTGAGTTTTGTGCCGCGCACAAACTGGGCGAAAGCATCCAGCATACGCCTGGACGGCGAAAATACCAGCAGCGTATACTTTTCGTTCTCGTCCCGCAGGATTATAAACCAGTTTTCAGGGGAATTTTTGACCTTGGAAGCGTCGATTATATTATCAAACACCCCGTCCCACTGCTCCTTATACTCATCGGTCAGCGGGGCCATAAGCTCTACGTCGCGGCAGCCGAAGCTTATAAGGCGTTTTCTTTTACGTTTTCCCAGTATCTGGTCAACATCGACGTCGCCGCTGAAAAAGGCGTACTCGTACTCCTTTACGGTAAAGCGGAAGGTATAAAACACCCCCAACACCGCGATAAAAAATATCACCGATGTAAAAGTGTTGGCGTACTGGTAGGACATGAGAAGCCCCATGGCAAAATATCCGGCAATAACCAGGGCCATGCCCAGCACTATGGAGAGCAGCCGGAGGGTTATCCGGAACATCGCGTCGCTCCGCCGCACAAGCTCCTCTACAAAAACGTCGTTATAGGTCTGCATAGATTTTTCCCCTTTTATTTATAAACGGTACTGTTAAATTATATTGCTTTTTGAACGATTAGTCAATCAGGAGGCGGGGATTTGATAGTTTTACCGTGCAGGGGAAATAAAAATCCGGCGCTGTCGCCTAAGCGGTTATTTTGAGCTTTCAGCGCGTCCTGACAGCATCCAAACAGACCGTAATAAGCTATCAGCGCAGGATTGAAGGCTCCCTTGCCCCGGTGTCATGCCCTTAGCAGTTCCCGATACGCTGTGAGCGGCCGGCCCAATGCAGGACTCTTCCCATGTGGCGGAAGCTCCACGCAATGGTAAATGATTATCTCGACAGCATAACCGTCGCAGATTTGATGAATACCGGCAGCGACGGTGACAATTACGTTATATAGCAAAGGCCCGGACTTAACGTCCGGGCCTTTCAGGCTGTCGAATAACCCCGGTTTTGCGCCAGGCAGACCGGAGCTTTGCGTGTAAAATGGCAAAAGCAGTGAAATAATAGAAAAGGTTAGCTCCGGATGGGTATCCTTCCGCCGCCGTTTTGCAAATTTTTTCAGACTTATGGCAGCAAATT